>CBFDDU010000108.1:0-12350 GCA_965603655.1 uncultured Candidatus Electrothrix sp.
TGAGCTCAGGAGCGGAGTACGAATACCTGTTAAATTAACAAAGTAATCATTCAATTACAGGTTATAAAACTTCCTTTTGCGGGATCCTGTCTCTCATGAAAGACGAGAGGTCAAGGGAGGAACCTTCTCTCCTTCTTTCACAAGGCAATTTCTCAGAACACTGTTGGCACCGATCACAGCCTTCTCGCCGACCTGACAAGTATGCAGGACTGCCCCTGAGCCGACCAGCACCCTGCTCCCGATTTTGGCGCTGCCCGTGATCTGCACACCGGCCTGCACAACGCAATCCTGCCCAATTCGGCAATCCGGGGAAATCAGGATGGTTTCCGGGCAATACATGGTTACCCCGCTGAGCATAACTTCACGATTATGGCGCAGTTGCAGCTCACTGTGGGCCCGGGCCAGCTCAACCCTGGAATTCACCCCCAATACATCAATGGCTGGCGTATGGACAAATTTTTCCACCCGATGGCCCTGCTGACGTGCAATGGAGACAATATCGGTCAGATAGACCTCGCCCTGACTATTATCCGTGCCCACCTGCTGTAAGGCGGAAAACAAAAAACCCGCATCAACGAGATAAATACCCGCATTGATTTCCTGGACAGCCCGCTGCTCTTCATTCGCATCTTTCTGCTCAACAATCTCGACAACGCCTCCGTCTGCATCCGTAATAATTCGGCCATAGCCGAAAGGATCATCCAGCACCGTGGTCATCAGGGTGAGTACAGACTTACTCGCCTGATGCCGGTCAATCATAGCCTGCAAGGTCTCGGAGCGAATCAGCGGGGTATCGCCGCACAGGATCATGACCAGATCGGCAAATGCGCAGGCCGATTCGGCACAGAGCACTGCATGCCCGGTTCCCAACTGCTCTTCCTGCACCACCGGCGTGAAAGGGTACGGAGTCGGAGCCTCCTGCAACGAGGCCAGGACGCGTTCCCGCTGATGGCCGACAATCACCACAAAATGCCCGATGTCGGTTGCTGCCACGCTATCCAGGACATGATGGAGCATGGGTTTGAAAAAAAGTTCGTGCAGCACCTTGGCCCGGTCGGATTTCATGCGGGTGCCTTTACCGGCGGCAAGGATGACAGCGGAGATGTTCGGGCTACTCATAAAAAAGGACTCCTGGAAAAATATAACTTGAAAATCAACTTCCCACCGTTAAAACGGTGGGCTATGTTCGATCCGTCCCTACGGGACGAGGTGTCCCGTAAGGACATACGCCAATAGCCCGGTGATTTATCGCCGGGAAAGGAAAATATGTTACGTGCGAATTTGGCAATGAAGCGTAGTATAACAGGATTCACAGGGTTGGGGCAATTCATGAATTGCCCTTACGATGCGAATCAGTGCCTCCTTCACTCATACTTCGTCATATACGCAACCACAGGCCTAAACAGCTCTGCCAGCTCGGCAAATCTTTGATCCAACGGATCCTGGGCCCGCAAAGCAATCTCATAGGCAGGGTCATCACTCTCCCCTCTATAAAAACCGGAATACCAAGTTCTACGGGCTGCATTCCAGGCCGCTGCCTCTGATCGCGCCTTGGCCCAGGCATAGCTGGTTTTTGGATAAAAATGAAGCGGTTCCTCTCCTCCCTGCTGAAAAAAACGGACCAGCGCAGCAAGTTCCTCCTCCGGCTTTTCCACCTCCTGAAAACAGACGGTTGCGTCCAGGGCCGCATGCACGGAAAGCGGTTGCACAGCAGCCGGAGACTGAATCAGGAGAACAAGATGGTGGATCCATAATTTGAGGACATCCCCTGCCTTGAGGCTCGCCGGGCGAAAGGTGACTCTGCCGCTGCGATACAAGGAAGAGAGCTGACCGGTGAGCAGGATATCATCAACCCGCAGACTAATCTCCTCTGGATCTGCCCGCTCCTGAGTTATGGGCTCCAGGGCATCAACCAAGACAGCGGTCTTTCGCTCCATCTCCCGATAGAGGATATGGCCAAAGCGCCCGCCGGGCAGGTGGCCCGCAGCCTGCATCCGATACAGGGGCGGGCTAGACTGAGCTCCCCCCTCCTCTTTCCCCTCTGCCCCCCCTATTCCCTCAGCACGCTGCGTGCTTATAATCTCCTGACTCAGCAGATACTTCTGGAGATGATCTAAGAAAAAAGCCTCTGCTTCCGGAAGGACCTCCTCTGCATAGCGACTGCGCAGCCCCATGCGCTGTTCGAGAAAAAAACGAACCGGATGATTCCAAAAGCGGACAAGGCGGCTGAGATCCACTTGCTGGCAGGGCTCGGGTTGCGGCAAAGGGCCTTGAAGAAAGGTAAGAGCACAGGCCGAAGAAGAAAGCGGCTTGGGCAACCATTCCGAGGCATAGCTTGCTATCTTCGGGTTCCCGGAAAAACAATGCCTGCTAAAGGGTTGCAAGGGATATTCCACGGTCAGTAGGTCCGCAGCCGTTTTTTCGTTTTCCACCGACCAGCCACGATTGATATAATCCCGCAGCTCCGCCACCACTACTGAAGGCGGCAGAGACGAGTTATCCTGCTGATCACGCCCGACCCAGGAAACAGCAAGCTGGGCTCGGGCCGAAAGCAGGGCTTCCAGAAAGAGATAGCGATCATCATCCCGGCGACTCCGATCCCCGAGGCGCGGCCGCTGGGCCATCAAATCAAAGGCCGGTGAACGTTGAGTACGGGGATAATCCAGATCATTCATGCCCAACAACCAGATCACCTTAAAGGGCACGGAACGCATGGGCACCATATTGCAGAAAGTCACCCGCCCGGCAAGAAAGGACTGCCCGCCTGCCGGTTCAGAGAGGCGCTCCTCAAACCAGTGCCGGATAATCGGCAGGCTGAGTTGTTGTTCAAAGCCGGCCAGCCGACAATGGTCCACAAAATCGGCAATAGTCCGCCGCAAGATGAGCAGCCCGTCCTGATTATCTCCGTCACCAGCGAGAAAATTTTCAAGCAGACCGAGAAGCAGCGCAGCCCATTGATCAGGCAGATGCCTTGCCTTCATCCTTCGCCGCAATGTCTGCAAGGCGCGAATAAAATCGGTCAGGCCGCCCAGCCAAGAGCCCATACTGCTGACCGTGCCGGAACAGGGCATAATGCCCTGCCAAGGTTCATCCAGCGAGCCGGTCAGATAACCTAGTAAGAGCCGATCCATCCCGAAATCCCAGGTATGCTGCTGTGCATCGGCAAGGCCCTGCTCGCACCGTTGTTCCTGATCCAGCCCCCAGCGAATACCGGCCTCCAGGATAGCGGAACGCATGAGCACGACATCCTCAGCCGCAAGACCGAAACGACGGAGGATGGCCTGATTTTCCAGCAACGCCATGACATCCGGGGCCGTAAAACGGCTTTCCTGCAATTCCAACAGATTGAGAAAGCCCTCAATAACCGGTTGTTCCTGACGGCTGGCCTGATCAGCAATGGACCAGGGAATATGGCGGGCAGGTGGGGCCGAACCAAAGACTCCGGCCACTGCCGGGGCATAGGCGGTAATATCCGGGGCCATGACCAGAATATCAGCCGGTTTCAGACTCGGGTCACTGGCAAAGAGATCCAGCAGGCGATCATGCAGCACCTGGATTTCCCGCATAGGACTGTGGCAACAATGAAAGCGGATTGAGACGTCATCCGGGGGCAAGGCCCCCTTGCTCTGGTCCAATCCCTGATTCGCACTGCCGCCCTGCCCTCCCCGATCATGGAGATTGAGGATATCACCCTGAATCCGGTGCAGCAGAGAATCCCCTTCCGCTTCCTGATAAAGTTGCGCCTCCATCGGATCCTTGGTCATGAGCAGCGAAAAGAACTCCTGCCCCACTGTGCCCATTGAGGCCAGGAGCGGGTTACCGGCTGTGAAGTAGGCTGAGAGATCATCAATACCCTGGTCCCGCCAGCTTTGCCGCTTCAGGGCCAGCAGCCGTTCCGACAGGATATCGTCCCAGGCCTGTTGACAGGGACTGAGATGAAAGATACGGATATCAACGAATTCGCCGACCCGATCAATCACCTCAAGATAGGCCGGGGCCAAAGAATTGATCCCGAAAATCGAGACCCGTTCCGGCAGACCATCTGTGCGTAGTTCGCCCAGTTCGGCGGCCTGGAGGAATCGTTGCAGCAGGGCCGCCCGATGCATTCTGTTCTCTGCGGTCAATCGCCGCCAAAGCCGGGCCTGCCAATGCCCTTCCCCGCCCTGCTCCCAATGGAGGAGCATCGCAGGCCGGTAGACCTGGTACTGATCAAAGAGATCACTGATCTTTTCCGCCAGCTGAAAACGTTTTCTGCCGTCAGCATCTTCGGCAAGATAGACATTGATTTCTTCCATGCCGGGCTCGGCCAGCAGAAATTCCAGCTCGTTCTGGACCCGCCAAAGGAGGACGTTACGATCAAATCGGGACAGATCGGGCAGGCCCTGCAAGGTCTGCTCAAAGAGCTGCCAGATGAACGAGGCCGGAAGGGGGAAAGAAAAATGGGCAGAGATGCCGGTGCGCAGGGCGATCTGCTGGGAAAGCCAGCGGGCCATGCCCGGATTCTGGACAACAATGATTTCCGGGGCCAGAGGGTTGCTGATCGGCTCGGTCAGGGTTGCGCAGAGGGCGTCGAAGAGGTTTTCTAGGCGGTTGGATTGAAAAAGGTACAAGGGGGCTCCTGTGGGTGATTTTACATCCCATTCACGACAACAATTACGATTACTTACCGCAATCTCTCAACATCCTTCACACTCAACCCGGTCTTCACCGCAATCGTCTCATCATCCAACACATTAATCAAATTTCTAGCGATTTCAAGAGCCTTTTGTTTTTCCCCTTCTGCCCTACCCTGCTCAACACCTTTGAAAATACCAAGATGGTACGATGAATGCACCATGCTGGCCCGATAATGCAAATTATCCTGATACCGCTCGTATTCCGCCCTCTCCTGCTCCGGCAGCTTCAGGACATCCAGCGTACTCTTGGCCTGAGCTAATCCCTTTGCACTGAACTCTTCCTTAATCTCTTCATTCTTCAGGAAATAAATCCACTCATCCAAGCTATCCTTGGCAATATCGTCAAAGCTGTTGACCTTGACCAGATAATATTCCGGGAAAACCTGAGACAGTTCTTTTTTCTCGTAAACCCCTTGCTGTTCTCTGGAGAGTTCCAAAATATCATGATGATGAATACCCTTAAACGTCGTTGATCCATGGTACACGTAATCCTCTCCATGCCCCAAATCAAAATAAAGGATATTCACGGAAATAACTTTGACGATTTCAGAATAAGAATCGCCTTCTCCCAAGTGCTCGGTGATGACCTTTGATGTACCGAATAAAATCCGCTGGAGATAATCCAATTCCCGTTCATACTGCACCTCAATGACAACAATCTCGTCCTTCTGATTCTTGACCTTGAGATCCACCCGGTTAAACTTATCGCGGGTATCCTCCTTATTGCTTTCGCTTTCCAGGATTTCCAGAATATGAATATCATCCCGGAGCAGCTCACTGAGAAAACCTTCAAGAATCTCGAAATTGGCCTTGCTCCGCAGGAGCTTTTTCATGGCCCAGTCAAAGCTGATTAATCGTCATTTTGCCATGTATCATCTCCAATGAAAGGATTTTTTACTGTGGGACAACAGTGTCTTCTTTTGAGGTAAGCAGCAGCCGATCAATACCGGCAGCCAAGGAAATACCGAGAGTATAAGCGATCAGATCGGACCAGAGAAAGCCGAAGCCGAGAACAAAACCAAGCAGGCGGATGGAACGGAGATGGTCCAGCCAGGCCGGATGAAAGAGCTGAGAAATTTCGATCAGGTACGCCGTAATCAGCACAGCGCAAAAAGATTTTTTTGTAGGGAGGCGAAACAGGAGGGCGTAGAGAAAAAAGACCAGCATGGCCCAGAGAAAATCACCGGCATAGATTACATACCAGCCCGGAAGGTAGTGCGAAGCAAGGCGGGCGGGCAGACCAAGCGCGATGATGATTGCAATAATAGAAATATAGACCAGCAGGTTGCGCGGTACTGTACCCATCGGCCCTCCTCCTTTTCTGCGGGGAACTACAACCGATCCATATGATTGGCATGGCAAATGGCCACTGCCAAGGCATCAGAGGCATCACTGCTCGGTGCGCCGCTCAGGCCAAGCAAGGTGCGCACCATGTGCTGCACCTGCCCTTTTTCCGCCTGCCCGTATCCCGCCACCGCCTGCTTGACCACCCGGGGGGTGTAATCATGCACAGACAGTCCCTGTTTCATAGCCGCTGTCACGGACGCGCCTCTGGCCTGACCGAGTTTAAGGGCAGAACGGACATTATGGGCCACAAACAGATCCTCTACCGCCGCGACCCCCGGCTTATGTTGCTCCATCACTTCGGAAAGCCCGTCAAAGATGATCAACAGACGACGAGAAAAATCCTTTTCTGTACCGGTGCGAATCGTGCCGCAGGTGACAAACCCGAGCCCCGGCCCCTGCTTGTCGATAATTCCGTAGCCGGTGATCCGGGAACCGGGATCAATGCCGATGATGCGTACCGGCTCGGACTGCCGATAATGAGGCCGCAATCCGCCTATGACAAAGCCTCTATGATCTCATCCGGGATATCAAAGTTGGCATGCACTTTTTGGACATCATCATGATCTTCCAAGTTATCCAGCAACTTGAGCAGGTTCTTGGCCGGTTTTTCCTCAGTCACCTCAACGGTGTTTTTCGGAATCATGGAAATGGAAGCGGACTCCATCTTGACCTCGCTTTTTTCCAGCGCGTCCACCACATCGTTGAAGTCTTCCGGAGCTGTCAAAATCTGAAAGCCGCTCTCCTCTTCCACCACGTCTTCGGCTCCGGCTTCAATGGCCAGCTCCATCAGCTCGTCCTCATCCACGCCTTCAGCATCAACCGCGATCACTCCACGCTTATCGAACATCCAGGCCACGCAGCCGGATTCACCCAGGTTGCCGTTGCTCTTCGCAAAATAATGGCGAATATCTGCTACCGTACGGTTCTTATTATCGGTCATGGTGTCCACCAGCACGGCCACACCGCCGGGACCGTAGCCCTCGTAGAGAATTTCTTCGTACACTGCACCGTCCAGATCGCCGGTTCCCTTTTTGATCGCCCGTGCAATATTATCCTTGGGCATGTTCTCCGACTTGGCTGTAGTGATGGCACTGCGCAGCCTGGGATTTCCGTCAGGGTCGCCGCCGCCCATCCTGGCGGCTATGGTGATCTCTTTGATCAGCTTGGTGAAAATCTTGCCTCGTTTTGCATCGTTGGCACCTTTTTTCCTCTTAATGGTGCTCCATTTG
This sequence comes from uncultured Candidatus Electrothrix sp., assembly GCA_965603655.1. Lineage (GTDB taxonomy): Bacteria > Desulfobacterota > Desulfobulbia > Desulfobulbales > Desulfobulbaceae > Electrothrix. The sequence goes on from CBFDDU010000108.1 coordinate 7,253, forward strand.
GAATGTCCTGACACGGTTACTTCTCCTTTGTTACTTTTAAATCATGTAGAAACCGGCATGGCCGGTATTTTCCCCTACCCATAATGTCTTTTCCTGTGACAATTAGGACAAAGAGCAAGAACGTTTTCTCTACTATCTGGCCCATCTTCTGCCAAGGGAATAATATGATGAACTTCTAAATACGGTTCACCGGTCTTCTTACTGACAAACGGTGCCGATTTCTTGCAATCTTGACATATTCCTTCAGCTTGCCGTTTGGCCAGTTCAACAATATACGGATTGCGCAGGTAAACAGACGTTATTGCCTTGATCTTACGTGACCGTTGCACTTGTTTCTTCGACAATGCCAAGAGCCGATCATCAGATATCTTCCTTATCTGACGTTCAATACGTGCCTCGTTTTTATAGATTGCATCCTGTACAAAAGAGGGATGAGGCAGTTGCCTGCCGACAAGACTGGATAAACACTCCACTGCGCCAACAGAATGCGCACTCCTCATTTGCGGCAAAATCTTTGTATGCGAGAGAGCGTACTGAATAAATTGCACGTTACTCTTTTTTATGAGTGGGAACAAATCAGGCGCGTTTTTTGTAAAAACCAGCCCTACCGAATCAGGAACCTTGACGAGACAATCCGGGGACTCGCCAAATATCTTTGTGTTGACCGGGCGACCACTCTTGAATCCCCTGAAATATAATTCATTCGTTCTACCAAGTATTGACTCAGGAATAGAGTTCCTGATGCATAAAACTAAAATTTCCCGCTTATCTATTTCAATGCTGTATTCTTGTCCTACGTTGAACCGAAGAAATCTTCCGCGTGCATCTAAATTCAAATTCCAATTACTGACATCAAGTGCATGCGCATACTCAATTTGCCCTGATAAAAAGTCTGCTATTTTTTGGATGGAGCCGTGTTTTATAAAAAACGTATTGATCCACACTTCCGCATCTACAAAGCTATTTCTGTCTATGTTGACCATTTATTCAGTCATATAAATGAACGACCTTCAACCCATTCTCTTTTTGAAGATAGTCGCTGATACAGTGACGATGGCAAAACGAAGACTTGCGTTCAAAGCAGGTCAAGGCAAGTCTCCCATACTGATCCATAAGATCAATGAGCCTAGAGAGGTGCTTCTTTTTCCCCGACATATCTTTCCTGTAGTCGGCAAAAAGATGTTGATAATCAGCGGCTGTATGCAGATGTTTTCTTTTACCGGACGTAATGCCCAACTCCGGAATATGCAAATATTCGATCCCTACTGTCGGAAGCAACTCTGACAGGCGTCCTTTTGAGAAGCCGAACTTCCTGCTGATCGGATTCATTCGGACATCACAAAGCAAACGGACCCCCTGCTGCATGAGCCGATTGACATACTGCTCAAACGATATCCCCTCATAGCCTATCGTAAAAAGGACAGATCCCTCCACAGCAGGCTGCTCCCCTTGCTGTTTAACGGAGCTTGAGAACATAAGCTGCTGCTCCGGGCATTTCTTTTTGCCTTTTGCAAAAAAGAGTAACTTCAGAGCCTCTGCCTGTTTCAAGCCTTTTTCATAGGGAAGATTACGCAAGACCCTTATATGATTATCCTCTATTTCAAGCCAGCCCGACTCATGCAGAACCTCAAGATCATTAACAGCCTGAAAGGAGTGAAAACCCCGACCAGATGAAATGAAATCATAGTAAGAAATTTCTGTCTCGCGCTGAGACAGAAAAAGAACTTCTTGAAACTCCGCCCCTGTTAGATCATTTCCCAAATTTTGCAACAGCGTCATGATGTAACGCTGCCTGTAATACTTTGGATAACGAACTGGAACATTTTCTCTTTTCATAGCACTCTTCATTCAAACAACCTGCCTCACCATCGCCGCCAAAATCCCCATAATCTTCCCGGCCTGCTCAATGTGATATTCCTTCCTGTCGATACCGGCCTCGTCACCCGTCAACTTCAAAAATTTCCAAACACTGCCGGTTGTCACCACCCCGTAGATATGCTCAACAGTATTCCCTTCCTGCTCATTAAAAATTCTTGCCGCCACCATCTCGGCCAGACATTGCCCTATCCCGGCATTAATATTTTCATTTTTTGCCTCAACAACGGCAATGACCGGGGAGGTAAGAAAAAATTGTTCCGCAGACAGGCTGATGATAAAATCACAGAATCCGTTCAGCCTTTTCTCTTTGTCCACATCAAAATCAATCCCGGAAAACAGACTGACCTGAGTGTCCAAATACGCCCGCAACTCCAGCAGCACATAGGCAATGATAAATTCAGAGCGAGCCTTTTCCGTATTCACGGCTAAGGCCAACGGGACATACTCGTCCAGTTTTTTGACCACGCTGTCATCCAATCGGACAGCCTCAACGCCTGCAAACAGGGCCTTGTCCTCAATAATCGTCAGACCAAACGCTTCTTTGACCTGTTTTATCGTAAATTCACTGTACGGCATAAGTCCCTCCCGAACATTGTGCAGCCTTGCTATCGCTTAAACCCACGCCCCAGCACAAAAATCTCCCGGCTCTCAGTACGGGAACTCTGCGGTTTCACCACCTTGATCGTGGCAAAACGCTGCTTGCATTCCTGCTGAAAATCAGGAAAATCAGCGCCTTGAAAAGCTTTACAGTAAAAGCTGCCGTTTTCATGAAGCATCAATCCGGCAATTTCCAAGGCCCGATGACAAAGACGCATAGAGTGCTGATGATCGGAAAATCGATTCCCGGTGGTCCGTGGTGCCATGTCACTAACAAGGACGTGAAAACCGGGCCAAAGTTTACGCAACTCAGTGATCAATTCATCGGAGTAGACATCATAACAGAGCCAATGAATTTCAGCATGGTCTTTTTGGGTGGGAATATCGGTATGCTGGAGATCTACCCCGACAACAGCTCCTCTTTCTCCGACGATTTTAGAGGCATAAAGACTCCAGCTGCCCGGATGGCATCCCAGATCCAGGACGCGCTGTTTTTTCTTGAGAAATTTATGCTTCTGCTGAGCCTCTTCCAGTTTAAATACCGACCGGGCCGGATAATTTTCCTTTTTTGCCTTATGAAAATAAAAATCCTGTTCTTTACGCATAATAATGTAAGATGAGTGTGTTCAAATTATCGAATCCTTTTTTCCGCTGCCGAAACCGTCAAAGCTAAAGCCAAGGCTTCGGCACGGGTGCTGATCCGATGTTCCATATGGGCCTCTTCCACCTGCTCCAGAATTTCACGAAACAAGGGGCCAGGGGTGAGGCTAAGTTCTTCGATCAAATCCCTGCCCGTAATCAGGGGCGGAGCTGTCCGCACCGGAGCCACATGCTTCTCCTCAACTTGGAGCAATCGGCCAAAGAGCCCGGCAACCTCCTGCTCGATATCATCAGGGCTGGCCTCCCCTTTGCCAGCCAGGGCATCGGACATGGCGACCAGAAACAAGCCCGGCAGATGTTCTCCGATTTTTCGCACTAAACGCAGGCATGCCTTCAGGGTCAACGTACCCTGCCGTTGATTATTGGCAAGAAAAAACGGACGCATATGTCCGCCAATTAACCGAGCGATCAGCGCAGTATCTTCCTTGGCCCAACGGAGCCGCCGGGCGATCTCAATCAGGATATCCGCACCACGCAGGTCGTGATTATAAAAGGTGATCCGCCCGCCCTTTTTCTCGTTAATCCCGTAGGTGAAGGGTTTGCCCACATCATGGAGCAGGGCAGCCCATTTCACCTGTACCCTTCGTCGCTTGAAATGCAGATATGCCGCCATCACTGCTTGGCTCTCTGGAAAATAACGATCAAGGCCCGCAATAATCTGCTCCATTTGCCCCAGAGCCTCCAGGCAATGCTCAAACACATCCAGATGATGACTGGCAGGCTGCCCCATGCCCTGCCCTGCCTGTAACTCGGGCAGGATTTGCCAGAGCAAACCACATTCACGCATCTCGCTAAAAGCTTGATGCGCCCTGGGCGAGGCCATGATCAAATCCAGCTCATAGGCTACTCGTTCCTTGGCCACCCGGTCGATACGTTCGCGTTGCTGTTGAACCTGCTCCAAGGTATTCGGCTCAACCGTAAAGTCAAGCACCGCAGCAAAGCGAAAGACCCGCAACATCCGCAAGGGGTCATCGGAAAAATTCTTTTTTGTCACAACCCGCACCCGCTGCTGCTTCAAATCAGCAAGCCCGCCGACAGAATCAATGACCGGCAGCCTGTTCTGATCTTGACAACGACCGGTCAGGAGATCATGCACAGGCACGGCCAAGGCATTGACGGTGATATCCCGTTTGTGTAAATCTTCCTCAATGGAACGTGCTCCGGCCCGAAACGAAGAGAAATCTACGTCCAGCCCCTGACGAAGTACCACCCGTGCTGCATCTTCCTCCCGGCCCAGCTCCACATAGGTGCCACCGGTGAGCTCCCGCAGTCGCTCCGCCCATTGCTCGGCATCGTGGGCCACCGTCAAATCGAGATCGCCGGGTGCCCTGCCCAAGACGAGATCCCGCACCGACCCGCCCACCAAATAGACTTCGCCACCGAGTTCACGCTGCACAAGAGCCAGCTTTCCCAACAGGTCATCCAGAAACAAAGCGGCGACCACCGTAACGGAAAGGGTATTACTCATATCCTGTTTCATATTCGATTGATACCAGCACAGCCTGTCGGCATAATGTTACAACTTGGTATTGACAAAGACATAAAACGCTTATGCCTCGCCTCATCTTATATTGAACGTCGAACTTGTCAACTGAAACCAGAAAAAGGAGAGAGACCGATATTTCACAGGAGGATACCCTCTGCGCTGTTCAGTATAGGGGAGAAGGCTTGAGGAAGAGAGTAATCTCAATATGCTATAAAAAGAGGGACTCTTTGCCCGTTGCTTCAGTCATAGTTTCCTTCCTTGTTTTCTTTCAGAAAAGAGAGCATCAGTGAATAAGCTGCATTCGTATAACAGCGGAAAAATAAAAAAATGATTGGGAGTTGAGAAATTAGAAACCAAGAATTGTATCCGAAAGGGGGGCTTGGGGCTCAGAGGATGAGAGTTGCCGGGGCAGAGGAGGCCCAGCTCAAAACGGCAAAAAAAAAGCCTCTATCACCGAAGTGATAGAGGCTTTACTAA
>CBFDDU010000109.1:0-12295 GCA_965603655.1 uncultured Candidatus Electrothrix sp.
GGTATAGGGTTGTTGAAGGCTATTGAGAAGCAGACAGGAGTTAAGTTGCGATGAAAATTGAATACCCGGCGCAGATAGTCCAGGAAGAGGACGGTATTTTCTTTGTCTCTTTTCCTGATATTGAAGAAGCCGTCACCCAAGGAGATGCCCTGGAGGAGGCTCTGTTTAATGCCTCCGAGGTACTCTCGCTGACTTTGGAATACCGTCTTGACGAAGGGTTGGATCTTCCTGAGCCTTCCTCGGTAACAGAGGAGAATGTTCATTTGATTTCACCTGACGTCAAAGTACAGGCCGCTCTGCTCATCCGCAAAGCACGGGAGTGTAAGTCTCTTGCAGATCTTGCAAGGATACTGGAGACCTCCTGGCCGTCAGTCAAACGGCTGGAAAATCCGCATAATTCTCCGACCCTGAAAATGATTGACAAGGCTGCTGCGGCTCTTGGTAAAAGGCTTGTGTTGAGTTTTGAGTAAGCTTTGCCTAGACCTAGAATCTCAATCTTCTCCTAAATGACAAGGAAAAGACCATGACAGAAAACGTACAGATCGCCCTGATTATCGCTGCGGCCTTGGTGTTGGTTGTCTGTGCTGTGGTTGCTATGCTGAAGGACAAGCTTCGCTCTGGGGACATCAAGGTCAACCGGGACGGTGTTCAGGGACGCGTGGAAACCCAGACCCCGGCGGAGCCGCCGGGGACTAAAATCATCGGCACCAAGATCAAAGGCAATGAGAATGTGGTGTCTGCCCGTGACGGTGCCCAGGTTGAAGACAGCGATATTGAAGGGGATAAAAACCGGCTTAACAGCGGTAACGGCTGATCCATGAAAGCAGATGTTTTAGCGAATTATCAGGAACCGCGAGCCTCTTTTGCCCGCCTGTGGCAGGAGGAATGTTCGGAACCGATCCTTCTGTTCTGCGGCCAATCCGGCAGCGGCAAGACCAGCCTGTTGCGCAATTGCCGTCGCACCGCACCGGCTGATGCCTGTCAGATATTTGTGGATTGCAAACAGGACGGGGTTAATGCCGCTGAGGTCTTCAGCCGTACTGTTCATCATGCGGGTCGGGACAAGCTACCTGCCTTCAGCCGATGGCTGCAACAGCATAACGTGGAGATCCGGGATAACCAGTTTGAGGGCAACAGTAATCAGATCAATGTGTTTCTGAATAGCGGGAGTAAGGAGGAGCGCGAGGAGCGGCGCATCATGCTGACCGATGCTTGGCTGGGGGATACAGACCAGCTTGATAGTCCGATGCTGTTGGCAGTGGATACCTACGAAAAAGCGGCTGATGATCTCCGGACCTGGCTGAACAGCATCATTGTTCGTCTTCCCCGTGCCAGCCGTCAGCTGCGTTTGGTAGTGGCTGGGCAGAAGATTCCTTCTACTGATACCTGCGAGGACTGGGCTGACAGCTGCCGTGAGCACCCGCTATATGGGGTGCCTGAAGCTGAGCACTGGCTGCCCGTGGTCAAAGCTTTGGGATTGCGGGTTCCGGTCGATCCTCCTCTGACGTACCTTGCCGCTCTCTGCCACGCCTTCCAGGGTAATCCTGCCAAGATTATCGAGATTATCAAAACCTTTCCCCGGCTGTCCTGATTCCCATGTCTGAAACCAATCCCTATCAGGAGTTACTAGAGCAGCTCCAGGCCTGCGAGAGCCAAGAGGAACGTGATTGGTTGTCTCTTTGTTTTAGTATTGCCCAACTGCCGAAAGAATTGCAAGCGGCTGTTCGGGCTGCTGCCGTACCGCGCTTTTTTGACCGTGCCTTTCTCAATGCCTTGCTGGATCAGCCCTTGGACGAGGAACAGTTTGTTCAGCTTCTTGAGCAGTCCTATATTGAGCCGTATCCCGGTGAAGAGCGTTTTAATGTTCATGAACGCAGCCGTAGACTGTTGCAGGAGCGGCTTTGGCAGGAGGATGAGGCGTTATACCGGGAAATTTCACGCCGCGCCTTTGCATACTGTCAGGAGCAAGATCAGGACGATACCACTTGGCGGATTGAAACCATCTATCACCAGTTGATTGCCGAGCCGGGCAAGGGGATAATAGCATTTGAAATTACCTGTATTGACTGGATAAAATGCCCAAGTTTGTCCTCTGATCGAACTGAAAGTTTGGTTAGAGCTGTACGGGAACATCAAGAGTTGAGTCGGTTATCGGAAAAAGCGGTACATTATTATTGGCTTAATCAATCACGTATTCATATTCGTTGTTTTCGATATCAAGAAGCCAAGCAATCCTTAGGAAAAATTTCTTTGTCTCATGTAGAACGAGATTCCTATTTAACGATTAATTGTTTGGAATATCTTGGCAGAGTTCATACATTATTCTCCGAATTTCCTGAAGCAGAACTGTTTTACCAAGAGGCATTAAGGCGTTACCGTATTACAGACAATTGGTGTGGAGAGAATATTTGCCTGTTAGGTCTTGCCCGAATTTATCTTGCTCTTTTAAGAGTTAATCAGGCGAGACGGAATTTTGAAAAAGTTTTGATGTGCTGTCGAGGTGATCAACTGATTAAAGCGGACAGTTTTTTAGGTCTTGGAAATGTATATCTGGTTCGCTCTAACTTGAATAAAGCATGGTCATTTTGCAACAAAGCTTTAAAGCTGTACAAGAAAATTGGTAGCCGTTTGGGAAAAGCGAACTGCTATTATGTTATCAGCGAAATATATCTACGTCGTTCAGAATTGTTGAAAGCACAAAAGCAATGTGGAGAAGCGATGTCGTTATACAGCAAGATAGATGACCGGGTGGGAGAGGCTAACAGTCTCAAGCTGTTCGGTGAGATAGAGGTCAAAGCGAAGAACAATTTTTTTTCAGCGCAAAAGTATTACATACAGGCTTCAACCCTGTTTGAACGCATCCAATGCTGGGAAGGTGTGGCCGAATGTCTGGAAGGCTTTGCCAAGCTGCATCAGGCCCAAGGGCAGCGTCAACAGGCAGAGGAATACTGGCAAAAGGCCGCAGGCAAGTATCATGAACTGACCATGCCTCTGCGGGCGGAGAAGTGCTTGGAAAAATTACGCCAACTGAAAGAGCAGGACAAAGATATGACAAAGCAAAAAAACAAAAACAACTGAACAGCTTTGCAAAATAGAACCACATCCTCTATAAAATTCTTCAACACCGCAGGCCCGGTCAATCTGGAAGATCATTACGCCCTGCCGCCGCTCTCGCGGCTGGACGCAGATGAACTCCTCCTCCTGATCCGGCAGAAGAAATACTTTGTCCTCCATGCCCCCCGTCAGACCGGCAAGACCTCCCTCCTGCTCGCTCTGATGGAGCACCTGAACAACGGAGATGAGTACATCTGCCTGTATACCAATATTGAAACAGCTCAGACCGCACGGAGCAATGTTGACCAGGGTCTCTTTGAGGTGACCAATGCGATTGCCGAATCCGCCTCTGTCTATCTGAAGGATAAACGACTGCGGCAATGGGTGCAGGAGGAGAAGGGAAAACGCGGAGGTCACGGTGCTCTTTCGAGCCTGTTGACCCGTTGGTCTGAAGAAAGCGATAAACCGATCGTGCTGCTCCTGGACGAGGTGGATGCCTTGGTCGGTGATACTCTGGTATCCCTCCTGCGCCAGCTCCGCAGGGGTTATAACCAGCGACCGGCAGCTTTTCCCCAGACCGTGATCCTCTGCGGTGTGCGCGATGTCAAGGATTACCGTATCCGGCAGGCGGATGGAGAGGTGATCACCGGTGGTTCCGCGTTTAACATCAAGGCGGAATCCCTGCGCATGGGCAACTTTACCCAGGAAGAAATCCGTCTGCTCTATCAACAGCATACCCAGGAAACCGGTCAGGCCTTTGCCCCGGAGATCTTTGCCGAAGTCTGGCTGGACACCCAGGGCCAGCCTTGGCTGGTCAATGCCCTTGCCTACGAAATGGCCTGGAAGGACAAGGCCGCCCGTGATCGTACGGCGGATATCACCTTGCAGCAGTATCAGGCAGCCCGGGAACGCCTGATCCAATCCCGGGCAACCCATCTTGATCAACTGGCCGATAAGCTACAGGAAGCACGGGTGCGGCGAACAGTCTCCTTGCTCCTTTCCGGCGAGGAGACTGGGTTTCAGGTGCCGACAGATGATCTTCAGTATCTGGAGGACCTCGGCCTGATTCAGCGTAAGCCGCAGGTGCGGATCGCCAACCGCATCTACCAAGAGATCATCCCCAGAGAGCTGACCGCCTCGACCCAGGACACCATTGTCGAGCAACAGGAATGGTATGTTGATCCGGATCACCGGCTGAACATGAACAAGCTGCTGGCCGCTTTTCAGCAGTTCTTCCGGGAGCATTCAGCATCCTGGATCGAGCGCTTTGACTATAAGGAGGCCGGACCGCAGCTGCTGATGCAGGCTTTTCTCCAGCGGATCATCAACAGCGGCGGCAGGATCAACCGGGAATACGGGCTGGGGCGTAAACGCACGGATCTGGCCATTGAATGGCCGCTGGACAGGGAACAGGGATATTACGGCGAGGTGCAACGGATTGTTATTGAACTGAAGATCCTGCGGGGCAGTCTGGACAGGCTTATTGAACAGGGCGGGCAACAGGCTGTTGAGTACGCAGATGCCTTTGCTGCCGATGAGGTGCATCTTGTGCTGTTTGATCGGGACCCGAAGACGGCATGGGAGACGAAAATATGGCATCGAAGCGAGAGATGCGGCAGTCGCCGGATTGAAATATGGGGATGCTGACCGGCACCCCTGAGACCCTGAGCACAATAACTCCATGAACCCGGAACAGACAACCCAGGACAGCAGCGGACTCCTGCAAGACCGCAACCTCCACATCATTTTCTCCGTCACCCTGATGGCCGTCATGGGTGTTGCTAGCCTCACCCCGGCCTTTCCCCAGATCATCAAGGAACTGAACATATCTCCCGGAAGTATCGGGCTGCTGATCACCGCGTTCACCGTGCCGGGTGTTTTTCTCACCCCGATCCTCGGTATCTTAGCTGACCGCTTCGGCAGAAAGCGGGTTCTAGCCCCGTCCCTCTTCCTCTTCGCCTTGGCTGGCGGAGCCTGCGCCTTGGTCCAGGATTTTCACCTGCTCCTCATCCTTCGTTTTTTTCAGGGAGCTGGCGCAGCAGCCCTGCCTGCAATCAATGTCGCCCTGATCGGAGACCTCTACACCGACAGAGAGCGGGACACCGCAATGGGCTATAACACCAGTGTACTCAGTCTCGGAGTGGCGGGCTATCCCGCCATCGGCGGCCTTCTGGCTGCGGCAGGCTGGCAGTATCCGTTTTTTCTCCCGCTCCTCGCTCTCCCTGTAGGCTTTTTTGTTCTCTTTAAGTTGAAAAATCCAGAACCGAAAGAAAATCGTCCCTTCAAGGGTTATCTGGATGGTATCTGGCAGGCAATACGGCAGCGCGAGGTTGCTGTGCTTTTTCTGGCCAGCCTTATCACCTTTATCATTCTCTACGGCTCCTATCTCACCTATTTTCCCCTCCTGCTCAGCCAGACCTTTCAGGTATCAACGCCAATTATCGGCCTGATCATGTCCGCCATGTCCTGCACTATGGCCTTCACCTCCTCGCAGATGGGCAGATTGGCAAAGCATTACAGCAAAATACATCTCCTCATCGTCGCGTATATTCTCTATGCTGTGGCCCTTGCCCTTATCCCCTTTGTGCCGAATATTCCCGTCCTGCTTTTCCCGGTTCTTCTCTTCGGTGTGGCTCAGGGCCTGAATATCCCCAGTGTTCAGACTATGTTGGCCGTTCTGGCTCCTCTGGAGTACCGGGCCTCCTTCATGGCGGTCAACGGCACGATCCTGCGGCTGGGTCAGACCTTAGGACCTCTCCTGATGGGGATATTTTTTATGCTTTGGGGAACCGACGGGGCTTTCTTTGCCGGAGTTGGTTTTGCCCTGCTCATGCTCGCAATCCTTGGTCTGTTGCTGTAAGGGATTCAACAGGCAATATCTCTCCTTGCCCCGAGGCTTTTCTCTCTCTTAATAATTAAGAGGCCTCGAATAGCCGCGAAGAATGCCTTGACAAAGCATAAATGGGTTCATAGGATAAGTAAAGAGTGTTTACGTGGTTATTCTCAATAGTTAGGCAAGAAGAAAACTGTGGCAACACATCAAAAAAGGAAAAAAATGCGAGAAAAAACAGACGGGGAGAAACGCGACGAAGAGGATGAGCTCCCCTGGGACACCGGTATGCCGGAGCTCTCCCTGATTAACCTGATCTCGGGCTGGCCCAAAGGTATCAGCCGGGTGTTGGAGGTTGGCTGCGGCACAGGCACCAATGCGGTCTGGCTGAAACCAGGCGGCTACTGGCTCAGCCTGGTAGGCAATAAGGATCAGGTAGATGCTGGCGAGCAAGGCCCTCCTAGACCTCAATCCCTCACCAAAGCAGCCCAGACCACTGAGGTTCTGGCATTGCCTGATGAGAATAAGGTAAGGCTTATATAGGGCATGTCCACTAAAAAGTCTGATACGTTACCGAGGAGGTGGCAGGGCCGTACAAAGAAGGCTGGCGAACGCAGCCGGGTGCCCCCCCTTGAAGACGAGTGGCCCCACAGGATGTCGGTGACTGTAAGGGTCAGGGATAATGGGGTTATTTTCACCCGGACACTCGCGCTCTCCATGCCCATTACTGACCGGACTGAACGAAAAACTGTATTTCACGCCTGCATTATCAGAGACAAACGGAAGACGGATTGTCTGATGAACAGAAAAGGATACCTGAAGGTGCTGGAAACACTCTCCTCGATAACTCTTCCTGTTATCCAGCCGTCGCAATCGCCGTTCTGTACCATGAGCAGAGATATCCTGTTTATCATTGAAATCGGGAACCCCTACACTTCCCAACGGTCACGGTTCCAATGGAAGAATCCAGGCAGGGAGGCATCGCACTGTCTTGAGTACATATGGGGATTTTTCGGACGTGTTATTCGGGAACGCAATCCCGATGTCCGACTTGACGATCTTATGACTTGATAGTAGCGGTGTGGTGTTGGTCATACCGCACACTGCGATCCAGCATGGCCCGCAGACCGCCCCGTTCCGTCGGGGTGTAGCCAAACACCTCTTGCCAGATATTTTCGCTTTCCATGCAGAAGTAGATACAGGTAGCGGGATCAGCAAAGCGGGCCAGCTCATCAGCAATGAGCTTATACATCTCCACTCGCTGGCTTCTGAAATAACGGGCCTTGCCGTCCAGGCCTTCGACAAATTCCTCATAGAAGAAATTCGATTGCGGAAAACGTTCCGCAGCAATGGACTGTAAGGTAGGCAGGTAGCGCAGGGCCCCTAAGCTGATCCAGGCAATACGATCAGCAGGCACCTTGGCAAACAAGCGTCGGATGGTTGTCCGGTAGCCGTCTTCCCAGCCCTCATGCCAGATAATCGGATCAAAATGAAAGGCAAGCCGATAGCCCCAGTCCACACAGCGAACTGCGGCGTCCAAGCGCTCCTCCAGCCCGGCTGCCCGGACTTCTTCCTGCTCCATAATGGACGGACTGTTCAGAGACCAAGCCACCACGGTACGCCCACCGTGCTCCAACCCTTCCAGATTATCAATGACTACGGATTTTGATTTCAGCTCCAGCACAGCGTTCTGTTTGTCCCGCATATAATTAACCAGCAGGGGACTAAAACAGGTCAGACTATCCAGGGCGAGGCTGTCTGTAAATTCACCTGTCCCGATCCGGAGAAAGGTTTGCGGGTCTGCGGCAAAGGCTTGATCCAGCTCCGCGAACAGGTCATCGGTATTGACAAAAAAACTGATCCAGGGATTATTGAGATAGGCTTGAAGGATGCAGTACACACAGTCCATCGGGCAGCCCATGCCAATATTGAGTACCTGATATTCACAGCAGGTGTACTCACGGGTGGCAGGGCAGGGCTTGAAAAAGCGTCCCCTGTTCCGGCAGAGGAGGAGATGATGCTTGCCCTGGGTCAGATTCCCCGGATAGATCCCGGCAATATCGGGATGCTCCCGATCATCGATAACCGTGATTGGCAGCTTGCTTCGCTGAATGATCTCCTGGGCATAGGCATTCTGTTGACACTCTTCCGTAACATAGAGCTGGGTAATATATTTTGCTGGGTCGCCGTAGGATATCATTTTTTGTTCTTCCGGCCCGCTGATCCGTCATGGGGCTTATAAGGAACCATCAGCCAGCCCCTTTGCTAGGATACTCTTGATATCATAGACCACAGAGCTCGGACGGGTGATCCGCTCCAGTTCCTCTCTGTCAAATTGCACAAACTCCTGGTGCGCAACAGCCAGCACAACAGCATCATAGCTGTTTTTCGACAAGGTCTCGGTCATGGTCACCCCGTAATATTCTTGCGCCTCTTGCGGGTTCGCCCAAGGATCATAAACTTCTATGTTCGCTCCATAGGAGCTGAGTTCATCAATGATATCTGTTACCCGGGTATTGCGCAGATCCGGACAGTTCTCCTTAAAGGTCAGGCCGAGAATGAGGATTTTGGCGTCCGCCACATGGATACGTTTCATGAGCATCAGTTTCACGACCTCAGAGGCAATATAGCGGCCTATATCATCATTCAGCCGTCGCCCGGCCAGGATCATCTCGGGATGGTAGCCCACCTGCTGGGCCTTATGGGTCAGATAATAAGGATCAACTCCTATACAATGCCCGCCCACCAGACCGGGCCGAAAGGGCAGGAAATTCCACTTGGTGCCTGCCGCCTCCAGCACCTCCAGGGTATTAATCCCCAGGCGGTTGAAGATCAGGGCGAGTTCGTTGACCAGGGCAATGTTGACATCACGCTGGGTATTTTCAATAACCTTGGCAGCCTCAGCCACTCGGATACTGGTGGCTTTAAAGGTACCTGCCGTAATAATGGTCTGATACAGCGCATCAACAAAGTCGGCAATTTTCGGCGTTGATCCGGATGTCACCTTGACGATGGTCGGCAGTCGATGCTCATGATCGCCGGGATTGATCCGCTCCGGGCTGTATCCGGCAAAAAAATCCTGATTATAGACCAAGCCCGAGGCCTTTTCCAGGATCGGAATACAGACTTCTTCCGTTGCACCTGGGTAAACCGTTGACTCATAGATCACCACATCGCCGGGTTTCAAGACCTGCGCCACTGTCTGCGAGGCCCCTTCCAGCGGACGCAGATCCGGTCGTTTATTATCATCAATGGGAGTAGGTACGGAAACAACAAAGACGTTACACGTACGCAGGTCCTCAATGGAGGTGGTAAACTGCAAATTTTCTGCTCCGCTCAGTTCTTCAGAGCTGACCTCACGGGTTACGTCAACCCCTCGGCGCAATTCAGCAATCCGCTCTTCTTTCAGATCAAAGCCGATACAGGGTATTTTTTTACTGAACTCCACAGCCAACGGCAGACCAACATAACCGAGACCGATAACAGCCAATTTGGTTGATTGAATATCAGGCATGTTTTTTCTTAGGTTGATTGGATTGAGAAAATAAGATGAGAGAAAGCCATCAGGCGCCGCTCATACCCCTCTCAGGGCATCGGGCCAAATCTGCGTATGCAGCTGGAGCTGTAACCTGATCGGCAACTGCTCCTGCAAGATCAGTTCGGCGAGCAGGCCCGGGGGTAACTGTCCAATAACCGGTGAAAAAAGGACCGGTACCAGTTCTGCCAGTTTATGTTGACGAACAATATCTACTGCCCAGGCCACATCTTCAGGTGAGCAGAGGACAAACTTGACCTCATCACGACTGCCTGCCTGTTGACGCTGTTCCAGCAAGGCAAGATTGGGCCAATGATTCTGCTCCGTCATTCCGGAATCCGGTGCCTTCACATCAAGGATGATGCCGACCTCCACAGGGACCCGTTCAATACTCAGACTGCCGCTGGTTTCTAGCAAGATCTCTCGTCCACTGGCTATGAGTTTTTGCAGGAGAGGATACACCTCCTCCTGCAAAAGCGGTTCGCCGCCGGTGACCTCCACCAAAGCTCCGGGAAAATCTTCAAGCCAGGCACACACCTGTCCGATGCTCATTACTTTTCCTTTTTCTTCCCAGGTATAGCGGGAATCACAATAGGAACAACGTAAATTGCAGGCGCACAGACGTATAAAGGCGCAAGAAAGCCCGACCCGGGTAGATTCTCCCTGAATGGAGTAAAACAGCTCTGAAACGAGCAGAGAACTGGAATCAGGCACCGTAATATATCACGCCGCTGGTATCCGTTTCTCGAACCTCTACGGAGTAGAGAGAATAACGGTCTGTTTTCAGGCCCTCTGTCAGTTGCTCAAAAAGAAAGGTAGCAATATGCTCGGAAGAGGGGTTGCGATTCTGAAAAGCTGGATGCTCATTCAAGTCACAGTGATCCAGTTCGTCAACAACGCTATTAACCTCTCCTTTCAATACCTTGAAGTCAATTCCCATTCCCAACGCATCCAATTCCTGCACCCGCACAGTGACCTTTACTTTCCAGTTATGGCCATGCGGTTTTTCACAGTTACCGGGGTAATCTCGCAGATGATGGCCACCGGAAAAATGCGTTTTTATAAAAACATCAACCATGATAGATCCTTTTAAAATGCAAAGCAGGTCCGAATATTTTTTGGACGAACTGCCTTGTAGTTAATTATATATTATACAATAACAGACATCAGACACCAAGCTTCCTGACCAAATTCAGCTGCGCCGGTATGAAGACATCCTTTGAAAAGTTATCCCTACTATAACGACGGCTCACGGAGAATACCACTTTTTTCTCAGCACGATATCTGTCAGATATTTTTCTGTAAAAAATAGTATTTTTTCCTGCATGTTACTGCTCTGTATTCTTATATTTAAAGGCTGCTGTCTGGCCTTCCAATTTCCTCTGTTAAATTAGAGTCACTAGACGTTCTTGAAGAAATACTAAAAAGTTACAAGAAAAATATAATTTTGGTAACTACTCTGAAGAAGGCTTTATTTTTTACGCATTATTATAGATCAGCAGGAGTTTCTATGGCTGCTTAGGCAACAACCTGCTAAGGTATTCAGTCAGCATTAAAAGAAATCCGTTTACCTGAAGACACCTGATGATACTTCCCTTTGTCATCTTCGTCCATTTTGCTAAAAATGATCACAAAGAAATTGACGATACAGAAAATAACAAGAGGTGAATAGAGATGTTACAAAAACGCTTTACACAGTTCATTATAATATCGGCCCTGCTGTTCCATTGTGTAACAGGAAAAACGGCAGTTGCACAAGATATTGAGCCTCAGTCACAGATTCATCAAGACGGTAAATTTCGCGTTATCTATTATACCGAGGGCAAGCACGCTATCTCCCCGGAGGACAAAAACAGAAACCGTGTCCCTGATCAGGCTGAAGACGTCCTGACTCAGACTGTGGCTGCTTACTATCTCTTTGTTGAGACCCTCGGTTTCCCGGATCCGTTTCAAAGCACTTTTTTTCATCGTATAAAATTTCTTGATGTCGTGATCTGTTCACAAGAAGTAGCTGTTATAGAAGGAGGGCTCGGCGGCAAGCAGGGGCTCGCCTTTGATCAACCCCAGTCCTTCCATGTTCCCGGCGATTCTGAGGATATGCTCAGTATTGGTTTTCGCGTAGCCACGTCCGTCGATGCAGCATCCAACCAAACACCGGCACGTGAATTTTTCCATCTCATTCAACACAGTGTGACCTCTTTTAAAAATCCTTGGTTTGCTGTGGGAACCGCTCGTTGGGCGGAGTACGGGTTAAAGAAAGAAGATCCAGACAGGTCAGTCCCGCGTCTTGCAGCATGGCCGTTGTCGAATGAGCAGGCAGCTACCTTGTTCACGATAGGTGAAAAAGCAGCAGAGACTTTTTGGGCACCGCTGGCTGCAAAGATGAATAATAAGGGGGTGATCCCTTTTACACCGGCTCTCTATAAGATTATGCCTCTGGCATATGCAAATGAAAAACCTGTTTTCAAAAGTATGCGTTTCCCCGGTTGGATGTTCATTCGTGACGTTCTGATCGAATTGGGTAGGATGGACGACACCGCCTTTCAAGAACTGGGCTACCAGGAATGGACAGAAGAAAATCAATTATCACCGAAAAATAACAGCTACATCATGCAGGCTATCAACACAGTGGTAACCCGTTATGAGGCAGCCTTTCATCTTTAACACAAGTCAATAAATTGGTCCGCCCCAAAGGGCGAGATGTCAGATCCAGAGTTCTAATGAAAAAAATACAAATGATAGTAATGTTGTTTAAATGAATATTTGGGAAATAGAGATACTTTTTAAATTAGAGATAACATTGCTATTGAAAAATTAAGGTATACCGAAAAATTAAGAAAAAAAAATTTATTGCTTTAAACAAAGACTAACTTAAG
>CBFDDU010000110.1:0-12108 GCA_965603655.1 uncultured Candidatus Electrothrix sp.
CGGAGATAATGCGGGAGATTACGGACTGGTATAACGGGTATTCCTGGGACGGGAAAAACTTTGTCTTTAACCCCTATTCGATAATCAATCTCTTTTACCAGCAGGCCTTTAGGAATTTCTGGTTTGAAACAGGTACGCCGACATTTCTCATAAAGCGACTGCAAGAGGAGAATAAAGCGGTTAATGAGGAGATCAATAACCGGGTCGATGAAGCGGTGTTTAATAAATACGATATTGAGAATATCAATATTACAGCCATCATGTTTCAAACAGGGTATTTAACCCTGAAAGCGGTTGATTACAGAGAGAATAAATATCTCCTTGATTTCCCTAATAGAGAGGTGCGGGAATCTTTCCTGAACTTTGCTGTTGAGCATTATGCTGGCAGTTCTTCACGGGAGATGAGCTATATTGTCGACACCTTGCTTGACTCCCTTGCCCACAATGATATAAAGAGTTTCTTTGCCGCCCTCAGAGCCCTGTTCAGTTCAATTACTGTCAAGCAACTGGAGAAAGTAAAAAACTATGAAGGGTTTTACCATTCAATAATTTATATCGTTTTGAAAATACTCGGTGTTCAGATAGCCTGTGAGATTCAATCCAACTTCGGCAGCACTGATGTTGTCATTAAAAATGATGCGTATATTTACGTGATGGAGTTTAAAATGGGCAAGGCGCAAACAGCCATCGAACAGATTAAGAAAAGAAAATATCATGCCCCTTATCTGGCAGATAAACGGGAAGTTGTGCTGGTCGGCTTCGGGTTTGACAAAGCGGAGCGCAACCTGATTGATTATTCGATTGAAGCGGCAGAGGTGCCGTAGGGGCACGGCATGCCGTGCCCCTACCGGAAAAAAAGGTTTTATTTTTCGGGAAATTTCTCTAGGTAACATCCTGAGTAGTATTATTATCACTCCTCCTCCTTGGCTCCCCGGCGGGAGCTTTATTTAAAGAACACCATCTGTTATGTCCGAATCAATATCAGAACAAAAGAGCATCCTCGGCACCTTCGGCCCTCAGCAATCCCATGCCTGGCAGGCTGCCACCCGGTACGCCCCTGAGGCGGAGATCAAACTCTATCCCCACTCTGGCGGGCTCGTGGATGCCTTTATCACCCGAGAGGTTGATCAGATCGTTATCCCGATTTTCAATACTCGTCAAGGTGAGAATAAACAGTATTTTCGTTTGTTCGAGCAGGTGAAGGAGGGCTATTGGTTGGGTAATATCGTCCTGCCCGCCAATCTTTCCCTTGGTGTTTTTTCCCCGGATGTTCGGACGGAAGAACTTGAGATCCTTCTGGGTAAGCGGGCCGTGTTCCGCCAATGCGAGGAGTACATCTGCGCAACCTTTCCTGATGCGGCCCTGACCAGTGTGCATGATATGGAACAGGCTGTTTGCCGGATTCAGGAGCAGGGCTTGAGGAACCACGGCGTGATCGCCACTGCCCAGTTGCTGGATGCCTTGGGGCTGCACATTATCGAGAGAGAGGTGGCTCCGCATAATAGAACCCGTTATGCCGTTTTGGGGCGCGCGAGAGCACAACCTACTGGCTACGACGCCACGGCTTTTATCACTGGACCGCTTGACGACAGGGTAGGGTTGCTGGTGGATATTCTCGGGGAATTCTCCCGCCACGGCATCAATATCCTGGACATGAGTTCGGAAAATGATGTTAAATCACAGAAACTGCAAATTTATATTGAGGCGGAAGGCCATATTGAAGACCGGGCCATGCAGGAGGCGGTCGCCTGTATAGAGGAGCGGATTGTCGGCCAGCGCAACTGCATGCGCCTGCTCGGTTGCTTTCCTCGGGTGGATATGCGGTCCAAATACATCGGTTCGTTTGGCTTTATCGGCACCGGGGCTATGAGCGACTGGTTTGCCGACCGTTTGGAGCACGAAGGTTATCAGACCCTCATGACCGGGCGCAGCACGGAACTTCGGCCGGAGGATATGATTCCTCAGGTTGACGTGGTGGTGATCTGTGTGCCTATTTCCTTTACAGCGGACACCGTCCGGCAATACGGCCCTTTGATTGAGGATGGCAAGGCCCTGATCCTGCTGGCAGGCGAGTCGGAAACCACAATAGAAACAGCATTAGAGGTCACTGGCTCAGGGGTGGAGATCATGCTGGTCCATAATCTTTGGGGTCCCCAGGCCGCAACCATGAAGGATAAAAATGCCATCGTGGTCCGTACCGGGCGTAGTGGTAAATTCTGCTCTGAGTTTGAGGCCTTTTTGTATAAGCACGGCGCAAGCATTTATCAGGATTCAGCAACCAAGCATGATTTGTTGATGGGGATCGGGCAGAAATTGCCCACAGTCATCTCTGTGGCCTTGGCTATGACCTTGGAGGAAAACGGGATCACTGCCGAGGATCTGGCTTCCCACTGCACCCTGACTTCCCTGTATCCCATTCTGGCTATGGCCCGTGTCCATTCCCAGAACCCGAGGACCTATGCGGAGATTATGTCCACCTCGGGTGAAAGTCGCAAGATTGTCCATGATTTCGCGACAAATCTGGAGCGGGTGAAATCCGTGGCTGATCAGGGCGATCAGGAGGGGATTCAGGAACTCTGCGGGCTGATGGAACGGAACGGCAAGCATCTGACAGAGCCCTTTCTCCGTAATCGTATGGAGCAGGCCAAGGCTGTGGATGAGGTGTTGGGGGCGATTATTTAAAAAATATTTAAAAATAAAGGAAGAGGCCGCGCACAGAAGAGGATATTGCTGTTGACGCAAGACAGGTTCGTGCTTATTTTTACAGCGCCATGAAAAGCTGTTTGTCTTCTGGGCCGACATAGCGTGTAAAGAGCGTATAATCTTGATATCGAAAAGAGCGATGAAGAAAAAAATTAACCCGGACACCTTTCTGCTCCTCGTTTTGGTCGGCCTTGTCAGTCTGTTTCTTTTTCGTGCATTCAACGGAACAGGAATATCCTGACATAAGCAGCAGAACCCGCAGTTCAGCGGGGCACAACATGAACCGCCTGTCGCATTATCCGCGAGCGGGCAATGATACGTCACGAATATTCATAATATACTCATAATAATATCTCACTGTCGGAGTTAACATATGCTGGAAAAAGCACTTGCCTATCTTGAAGAAAAACATACCTGTCCCCACTGTGATACAGAGCTGACCCTCTGTCATGCACCGCCCATGCACGTAGGTGATGGTCTCGGTTGGGGCTCTGAATTTCTGTTTATCTGTCTTAACGATGAATGCTCCCTGTTCGCTAAGGGGTGGGAATTCATTGAAAATCAGTACGGCCATTCGGGCTCCTATCGTTACATGGAGATCCCCAACAGCAAAGAAAGCTATAGTATGATGGTCGCCGGTGCGTCAGCGTTTACCGGTAGTATTGTTGATGTCGAGGCCTTGAAGGAGCAGAACTCCAGATATAAAGCAGAAAAAGCGGCTGTTGCCAAGCTGGATACCTGTGTTGAGGCCAATGATTTGGAGCCGGTACTCTTTCTGCTCACGGATAATGCTGCCAATATAGATGATCGGCGGCGGGCTGCTGCTTTGTTGCCCGAGCTTAATGATCTCTCCTGTGTCGAGGTGTTGCGGAATCACGATTTTTCCCATACCCAGTTGGAGCAGGACATCAATATGGTCATCCATAAAGTACTGACCAATAATTTTCTGCGGGAATGTCCTTATTGTGCGGAATTAATTAAGGCCCGGGCCAAGGTATGCAAACATTGCAATAAGGAACTTAACTAAAATTTGACTTTCCTCTTGCCAAAATATTTCTGAAAGGGTATATAGCCTTTCACAACAAATTTGATTGTGGTGAGCGTAGCTCAGCTGGTGGTAGCACCGGGTTGTGGCCTCGGAGGTCGTGGGTTCAAGTCCCATCGTTCACCCCATGAAATATAAGGCGCTTCGGAATGTATGTTCTGAAGCGCCTTTCTTTTTTTTCAAAACAATTATTTCGCCCGCTTTCCCCGTCCGACTCAATTCCTGTTGAATTTCCGCTCTGCTTTGGTTATCTTATTTCTTGAACACATAATTTCTTTTAAGGCTTTCTGGAATCAGAGCCTTTCACTCCTGAACCTTCAACGCCTAACCGTTTAATTATGAAAGCTGCTGTCGTTTACGGTGCCGATGATATCCGTATTGAAGATTACGCTGATCCGGTTGCCGGTCCTGGTGAAGTTGTTGTTGCAACAAAAGTTGCCGGAATTTGTGGAAAAGATGTCAAAATCATGCTCGGTCAAGGTTTGACGGGAGACCTCCCCGCTGTCCTTGGTCATGATATATCTGGTGAAATCAGCGAGGTTGGAGAAGGCGTCCAGGGATTTTCCGTGGGAGATCCGGTTGCGGTGTACCCTATGGCGGTTTGCGGAAAATGCCATTACTGCCTCCAGAAACGCTATAATCTCTGTGAAAAAGCCACAGGGCTCGGACATGGTTTGGACGGAGCCTTTGCCGAGTATGTCCGGGTTCCGAAGGAAATAATAGATGTCGGCGGGCTGATCAAACTCGACGATGAGATCTCCTTTGAAGATGCCGTCATGGCTGAACCCCTTTCCTGCACCTTTGCCGCAGCCCGAGCCAACAGGATGAAAGATGGTCAAACGGTGCTGGTTATCGGCGGCGGTTCCATGGGGCTGATGCATCTGAAAACGGCAAAATGGTCTGGCTGTCAGGTCATAGTAGCGGATATTGTTGATATGCGTTTGGCCATGGCCGGACAAATGGGGGCCGACCACCTGATCAACTCCTCCTCAGGTAAACTCCATGACGAGGTGATGCGTATCACTGAAGGACGGGGAGCTGATGTGGTTATTATTTCCATCGGTATTCCCGATGTTATTGAGGATTGTCTGAAACTGGTCGCCAGGGGAGGGGTGTGCAATCTATTCGGTGCCGCTCCAGATACCGAGGTGAAGATCGATCCCCGTTGGCTTCATCAACAGGAGATTACGCTGACCGGGACCTATGCCTCCACCCCGGCTGACTTTAAAAAATGTCTGCAATTGATCAAGGAGGAGGCAATCATAGTTTCCGACCTGATCTCCCATCGTTTTACCTTGGATACCTTTGATGACGCTGTGGAGAGCGCTAAGAGTCTGGAAATGGTTCGAGGGGTTATCACCTTTGGTGAAATGCTTTCTGTTTCTTTTTAGTTATCTCCTGATCGACTTCTGCACTTATTGGCACTGTATTGCGTAGTATCCTTCCGGTCTCTCGAGACATAGTGTACTGGAGGCGTTCCCTATGGTGCTGTCCCTGAGTAGGGAGTTTAATTTGTTGGGGAATGTTATATATACGTTGATTTGAATGCTCTCTATTTTGTTTGTTTTTGTTGCGGCCTGCCTGATTGCTTTGGGGTTGACTCCAGTTGTCAGACAGCTTGCTGTGCATTTTGACCTAACAGACAAACCGTCTGCTCGCAAGATGCACAGCACGGAACTTCCCCGTATAGGCGGAGTTGCCCTTTTTTGCAGTTTTTTTCTTCCCTTTCTGTTCTTACTTGTGTTTTGCCGGCAGAGTCCGGCTGTTCAGAATCTTCTTGCTGATAACAACCTTCTCTGTTTTGTCAGCGGAGCAGTGCTTATCTTTCTGCTCGGACTCCTGGATGATATACGAGAACTCAGTTTTTTATTCAAAATATTCGGCCAGCTTCTGGTCGCTGTCTTTGTTTATTCCTGCGGTGTTCGAATTACTGCGGTCACGACCCCGTTCGGGGCGGATTTTTCCATCGGGTTTCTTTCCCTGCCTCTCACGGTCTTTTGGTTTCTTCTCGTGGTCAATGCCATTAATTTGATTGACGGCCTGGACGGCCTTGCCGCAGGGATCTGTCTTTTTGTCTCACTCGCCATGCTTTTTGTCTGCATAGTGAGTGGACGGGTCTCAGCAGCCCTGGCCTTTGCTGCCTTGGCCGGTGCTTTGATCGGGTTTCTGCGGTATAATTTTTATCCAGCCTCTATTTTTATGGGGGACAGCGGCAGTTATTTCCTCGGTTACTGTCTGGCCGCCCTCAGTATCGGAGGAGCGATCAAAGGCCAGGTCGCCACAGCCCTGCTGATCCCGATTATCGCCCTTGGCGTGCCGCTGATGGATACCTTATGGGCACCGCTCAGGCGATTTATTAACGGTCAGAGCATGTTTCAGCCGGATAATAAACATATTCATCATCGTTTGGTCAAGCTCGGCTTTACTCATCGGCGAGCCGTATTGACCCTCTATGTGCTGACGGTCCTGCTGGGGATTTCCTCTATGCTCCTTGACCAAACACAGAATGATATATCGGCTCTGATTCTTTTTGTTCTCGGATTCGGTCTGGTCGGTTTGCTTCGTTATCTCAGCGACGCTGACTCGCTCAATATTCATAATATTGCATCCTGGGCCCGTGATCTGACCGATGAGACCGGAATCAGTATTCAACGGCGTCTTTTTCTTCAGCATCAACGGAGGATTTCCTCAGCTTCCGATCCCGAGATACTTTGGGCGGCTGTCTGTGTCTCCTTGGAGGTGCTGGAATTCGATTATGCAGAATTTCATTTTATTGAGCAGCAGGCTGCTGTTGCTACAGGATGGTCGCGACGCAGATTCAGTTGGGCAGCAAAAGCAAAAGAAAAAAACAGCAAGGCGTTTTCGACCCCTAATGAATCCTTTCTCAGGATTGAGCTCCCGATTCATAATGTGCTTGCAGATAAGGCGGGTTTCAGAAATTTCGGAACCCTGTTGCTCATGAAAGATATGCGTCACGCTGCAACAGAACCTTATCTGTTGAAAAGGGTCGAGCAATTACGGAGGAGTATGGTGGCGTGCTTAGGAGAAATGACTGAAGAAGCTTGCTGAAATCAGGGGGGGCGCCGTAAATGTGGAGGAGAATGTCAGGAATTCTTCGCCGGAGAGCGGCTTGGCGTAAAAATATCCTTGGATCTCGTCACATCCTGCTTTGCGGAGAAAATGCACCTGTTCTTCTGTTTCAACCCCTTCTGCGGTGATATACAGATGAAAGGTCTTGGCCAAGGCGATAATTGCCTGAACAATGGCGCAGCTTTCTTCCGAGTCAGGCAGATTATCTATAAATGACTTGTCAATTTTCAGGTGGGTAACCGGGAGTTGTTGGAGGTAGCTCATCGAGGAATAGCCAGTGCCGAAATCGTCTATGGCAAGGTCCAAATTCATGGCGCGGAGGCGCTGAAGTGTTTGAAGAACTTTTTTCTCATCGGTTGCGATACAGCTTTCGGTTATCTCCAGTTCAATCTGCTCTGGTCGAATACCGGTTTGATCGATGGCCTGTTGCACAGTTGAGAGGATATCGCTGTTCATGATCTGCACTCCAGAAACGTTAACACATATTTTTTTTGCCGGAGAGCCGCTCTGCTGAAAGAATATAAAATCGCGGAACGCCTGATTGATAATCCATTTCCCTAAGGGAATGATCAGATTGGTTTCTTCCGCCAGCGGAATAAATTGATCTGGCCGCATAAATCCCAATGAAGTACTTTGCCAGCGTACCAGGGCTTCCATGCTTTCCACCCTGCCTGTTCGTAAGCATATTTTTGGCTGATAAAGCAGGTGAAATTCATCACAATCACGCACTGCTTTTTTTAGAGCATTAATCCGATCAATCCGGCTCTTGACATTGGTAGCAAGCTCTGCGGAAAAGAAACTATAATTATTACGACCGCTTCCCTTGGATTGATACATGGCCATATCAGCATGCTTGATAAGGGTCACTGTGTCTTCACCATCATCGGGGAAGAGTGCGATCCCTATGCTGGCTGTTGTGCTCACTTCATAGCCGGAACAGGTAAACGGTGTACGAAAAAAAAACAGTAATTGCTCTGCTACGACTGCAATATCATCCTTCCCTGTAATATC
Source organism: uncultured Candidatus Electrothrix sp. (assembly GCA_965603655.1). GTDB lineage: Bacteria > Desulfobacterota > Desulfobulbia > Desulfobulbales > Desulfobulbaceae > Electrothrix. The sequence continues at coordinate 7,850 of CBFDDU010000110.1, forward strand.
ATCAAGAAGGATGGTGAATTCATCACCACCGAGCCGTGCTGTTATAAGAGGCTTGAATTCTCGGCTCTTGTTCAGGCGTAAGGCTATTTCTGTCAGGAGCTGATCACCGACATCGTGGCCCAGGGTATCGTTCACCTGTTTAAATTCATCAAGATCCAGAAATAACACTGCGAGCTGTGAGCAATTGCGCCGGGCCTTCCTTATCGCCTGCTGCAGGCGCCGGATAAATAATCTTCTATTGGGAAGAGCTGTCAGTGAATCATGGAGCGAGAGGTGCTCAAGCTTTTTCCGAGATGCCAGGAGCGCTTGTTCGCGATCTTGAATTGTTTCGGCAAGATGATTGATGCTTTTGGATATTTTCTCAAGCTCGTCCCCTGTTTGAACCAGAGAGGATTGCTCGTAATTTTGTTTTTCAAGCTTACGAATCTGTTCCATTAACAGATCAAGAGGGGAGATAAGCGTCTTGAAAAAAATCACGCGCAAAATGAGCAGAACCAAGAGGGTGACAATGACGATAATCAGCAGGAATTGCCTTCTGTTTTTTGCTAAGGTAGTAAGTAGTTTTTCCTTATTCAGAGCAACGTGGTAATAAAAAAAGGTCTTATCATAACGTCCTGTTGATGTGATAATGATCCGCGCAGTGCTGAAATATGCCCTTGCGCCCTGTTTGACATGCAACGCTCTGGCATTATGAATTTTTGTCAGAAGGTGGGCATGGGATGCATTCTTTTCTTCAGCACTATACCTGATGATAAGACCAAGATCGTCGGAAATCTCTTTGAAATACTCATCATCAAAAAGATGGGACATTTCAATATGCATGAGAATGCTTCCCTGCTCATCATTAAATATGCTTACATGAGAGGTCGCGAGTATTTTTCCGTTGTGTACATGATAGGTGACAGCGCCTTGTTTTGCATCCTGCTGAGAATAATAGACCTGATGGCGAAAATCCACGGGTAAGGATTCCGGGAAGGGATATTTACCAAAGAGCTGCTCGTCTTCATGGCGACTATATACTATCTTATGCCCTTTCTCGTATGAAATAAAATGAAGATGATACCCGTCCGCCTTCTGCTCAACAAAGGCGATCAGCTCTTCATTCTTATCGTAAAGCGCAATGAAATGATTAAGGGAAAGTTTAACCCGGTTGAGGAGTTGTTGCGTAATGAGTTTTTTCTCTTCATCAAGCAGGATGGCGTTGTAGTTTTTTTTATCTTGATAATTATTGATCAGCTCAACAGAGGCTAAGAAGTTTTCATCTGTTCTGACAAAAAAGATCCCTTCTTTCAGTTCCTCTGTTGTTGTTTTTAAGTCGGTGGACAGCCGTTGAAATCCGAATGATATACGGGCTTTTGCGTCTTCAAGAAAGGTCTCCTCTAGAAAGGAATCAAAATAACAACTTAGCACAGTGACCGAAGCGAGAACACCGATGACAACCAGCAAAGAAAGTTTGCCGGTTAAATTCGCCCCCTTTTTCTTGAGAAAGAAATAGTATTGCTTTGCCATGTCTTCCTGTTACAACCTGACCTACGCGTACAGATGATTTGTCTTCTTACAACGCAACTTTCTGACTTGAATTAACTGGAACTTTAAATAATATGTATTGTTTCAATTGGTTATTACAGAGAAAAGCCTCTCTTTTTTTGTTATATTGGATTCGACGAAAAATTCAATAAAATCAAAAAGAGAGGCTCATATGGATATTACCGAAAAACACCGGGCGCAACAAGAGACAAAGCGATTAGAAAAGCGAATTTTTTCCTTTAAGGAAAATTTCAGGATCGGAACCTTGCTCAACACCAGCAAAAGGCGATCAAAGAGAGCGCGTGTTGTAACTTCAGAGCGAAGATGAGAGGGAAAGCCCGGCAGTACCGCACCGGGCAAAAAGTGATTTTAGCGAAGCAGCCCGATAATCTCCCCGTCGTCAGGAAAACGACCGGTTTCATGCTTGGAATACACCTGGTTGCCGTCCGCGCAGACAGCGAACACACCGCCGGAACCGGGAATGAGTTCAACCTCGGCACCGAATTCCTTTTTCAATTCGACCTCCAGACCGGAGGCTCTGGGCTTGTAGTTTCATGCCGTGCAGTATTCAATGGTGATCTTCATGGATTTTTCTCCTTATTTATTGTAGGGGCAAGCCCCTGTGCTTGCCCAAAAATGAAAAAGGGTAATCACAGGGGATTACCCCTACAGCACCTGCAAAATTTAGCGCATTTGCTCAATCCATTTTTTCAATCAACTGGCGATGTCCGGCAGGAAAGGCAAAGGAGCTCAATTCGTTGAAGGTAACCCATTTGTACTGACTTGCGGCATGGAGAACAGGTTCTGCTAATCGATTGTCCTGCAAGGTGCAGAAAAAGGACTCCAAGGTGACACGGTACTTTGTGTAATGGTGGACCGCTGTGGCAAAGGGGTGCAAATCAGTCACCTGAAACTCTGTTTCCTCGATAATCTCCCGGACAGCGGCCTGCTCAGGGCTTTCTCCTTCTTTGATACGTCCGCCAGGGAATTCCCATAAGCCGCCCCAGACATCCTTTTCCAGCCGCTGCTGGATATAGAATCTATCGCCGTGTTGAATAATGCCGCAGGCCATGGAGATGTCAATCCGCTTTTCCTTTTTGCCAGGGATCGGGCGGAGATCAACGATATCCCGTGCATAGGAGCGGCAGTGCTGCTGGAGTGGACAGGTCGGGCAGGCGGGCTTCTTCGGGGTGCAGATCAGAGCACCGAATTCCATCAGGGCCTGATTGAAATTCCGGGCATTGTCTTGAGGAAGAAGGTCGGAGCAGCGTTGCAGCAGTAATTTTCGGGTCGTTGCCTGCTTGACCGGCTGGTCAAGATCATCAAGCCGACAGAGGATCCGTTCCACATTGGCATCCAACAGGGGGACCGTACGGTTAAAGGCAATGGAGAGAATGGCAGCTGCCGTGTAGGGTCCGATACCAGGCAAGGCAAGGAGTTGCGACTCATCGTCCGGCAGCTCTGCTCCGTATTTCTGCACCAGGATGTCAGCCGCTTTGCGGATGTTTCGCACCCGGCTGTAATAGCCCAGCCCTTCCCAGGCCTTGATGACCTCTTGCTCCGAGGCCGCAGCCAAGGTCGGAATATCCGGGAATTGCCTGATCCAGTTATTGAAATAGATCACAACCCGTTCCATCTGGGTCTGTTGGCCCATGATTTCCGAGATCCAGACATGGTAAGGGCGATATTCCTTGCGCCAAGGCAGAGGACGTTGCTTTGCCGCAAACCAGGAAAGAAGAGTCCGGGTGAGCAGGGAGTCGCTCATGGGGCCTCCGAAGAAAAGAGAAGATCTTCTTTGCCGCCCTTATGGCGAATCCAATTGAGCGAATGCTGAATTTTTCGGTTTGCAATAATCCTGTCGGTGAGACGATGTTTTCCTGGGAAATCCATCACCGAAAATCCCAGGACCATGGTCAGGATTCCCTGGCCCGGAAGCACCAGCATGGCCATCCCAGCCATGAGCAGGCAGAGTCCGAGGCTGTTTCGGAGAAGGCAGATAAGCACGGTAAGGATCGGATGGCGTTTATGCCGTTCAATGACCTCCTGATGATGACGAATAAAATAATCCGCTCGCATACGCAGGACCAGCCACGGAAGGGTAATCAGGCTACCGACAAAGGTGAGCAGGGATATGAGGCCCAGCAGTTGCAGCGACTCGGTCCGGGTGAGTGCAGCGAATGCATCCATCACCCTGCATTTCCTCCTAGTTTTTTTTCCGTGAGTTCCTGTCCGCCCTGATTTGTAGCCGAATACTGGAGTAGCCAGAGACGCCATTGTTCGGCATTCCCTCGATGCAGCATTTGGACCCTGTCCGCTGGCAGGGCCGCAAGCAGATCAGCTTCCATGCCGGGAATAAAACCGGAAACCATGTAAGTGCCTGGGTGCCAGAAGCCCTGGTCATTAAACAGGCGGATCAGGAGGCCCTTGTAGAGATTCGTTATAACCAGATCATATCCCATATCCGGCAATTCTTCCATCAGGTCGAATTGGCTAACTGTCACGATATCAGCGCAGTTATTGCGTTCCACATTGGCCTGCGCCACCTCTATTGCCAGGGGATTATTATCCAGGGCTGTTACTCGCTCCACCCCCAGTTTGGCAGCTGCTATGGCGAGGAGGCCGGTCCCTGTGCCCAGATCCAGCACAGAGTTGATCTTCAGCCCGGACTCCAGGAGCAGGAGTTCCAAGGTCTCCAGGCAAAGTCGGGTGGTGGCATGAAAACCTGAGCCAAA
>CBFDDU010000111.1:0-11775 GCA_965603655.1 uncultured Candidatus Electrothrix sp.
AAAAACTGGAGAAAATTTTCACCGTCAACTGCACCTATAAGGCCTCCGCAGCAGCAGATGAGGATGTGGAGCAGGATTGCGAGCGTTTTTTTCAGAGTGTCGATTTTGTTAACAGGTAAGGTGTCCCCCTTTTCCCCCTTTTTCCACGAGGCATTATTATGAATTTTTTCATGACATTCTGTTGCACGACGCTTTCCTTACTGTTGTTGTGCGGGAATACTGCTGCCGGTAATAATATTGAGTTTCTGGACAAGGAGCTTATTCAGGATTTGAATCACGGTATTTATGAGGTGGTGACTCCGAAACTGGAAGACGAAAAGATAACCTATGCCAAAAAGCTGCCCTTTGAAAAGCTGGGCTATGTTCAGAGAAACGAGAAATATCACAGCATAGGGACGGCTTTTTTCATCAATGAAAAAGAGCTGATGACCGCAGAGCACGTTTTGGGCCTGAGGTATTTTTCGCTGCACAAGGATTTTTTTATCCGCGATAGAGACGGGCGGGTTTATCCGGTTAATACAGTACGGAAATGTTCGACCCGTCGAGATATGCTGGTTTTTGATTTGGAGGAATATCCAGAGAAAATTACCCCGCTGTATTTTAATCGACAGGTTGAGGTCGGCGATACAGTTTTCTCTGTAGGCAATACTCTGGGGGAGGGCATAGCCTATCGGGCCGGGCAGGTGGCCTCGTTCACCCCTGAATGGGACTACGGAGAATGGCAGGATATTCGTTTTTCCTCCCCGTCATCTCCGGGAAACAGCGGCGGGCCGCTCCTGAACACGGAGGGAGAGGTCATTGGAGTGATTGTTAAAGGTAACCGGAGTGAAAATTATAACGTTGCTGTCCCTATCAGTGAAGCGGATAATCTGGGGGACAAGGCGGAATTTCACTCCCGCAATGTTACCGAGAGAATCCAGGGCACCGTTGCTTCACTCAGTAGGGATTGGGCTTATACAGCCTCCTTACCGGCAACCGTTTCTGAGCTTGCCCGTCAGACGCAGGATGTTCTGACGGCTTTTCACAGAACCCTGCGTAAGGAGCTGAGAGAGCAGGTCAGGGAAAAGAATTTTCCCGAAGGACAGCGATTTCGTTATTACCTCAGGAATCAGCCCGCTCTTCACGGGCTCGCCGCAGTAACTCCTGATATCTCTTTCAGAAGATGGGAAGCAAAAGAAGTGGAGCTGGCAACAGAACCTCTTGCGGAAGGCCAGAATGTTTATCATGGCCCGAATGATCCTGTTCCTCAGACGAATCGTTTTCGTCGTTCTGAGTATTTTGATATGCAGGTCATTGCGGAGAAACCGGAAGGGGTTGATCTGAAAACGTTTTTGGATACACCGGCTCTGCTTCTGGAGACAGTGCTTCGTGCTGTCCCCTATTTTCGCTATATTGGAAGGGAGAGGGTAGAGGTCACCAGCCTGGGCGAGCCGGAGAACACCGAGACATGGCGCGACAAGCTGGGCAGGAGATGGACTTCTTCTCTCTGGTATCTTCCTTATATGAATAATTTTCTGTACAGCAGTTGCCTTCCCTCCCCCAAAGGAGCTGTTTGTACAGTGAAGAGTAGGCGGGCCAGCCTGCTTACACGGGATTACCTTGCTGCATCCCATGAATCATGCGACCAACTGGTTGTTGGTTATAAGGGGAGCCTTGATGATTGGGAGGAGTATCTTGCCCTTGGAGAGGAGTACCTGCCAACCTTTTTTCAGCAGGCTGCAATCAGCCATAAAGAGGGGCGAACCAAGATCCTCCTGAAAGATTTTCAGGTCGATTTGAAGGACCCTGTAATTACCGGTGATTCCAGTTTGCGTCTGCATCTTGGCTATGCCAATGACCAGCTTCTTGCTGAAGATTTAGTTATGTTGGGATTATTTCCAGAAAAGGGTCGTGCGGCCTATTATGCGATTCGACCGTATTATGAACCGAGTCCGTTTAGCTCTGATGCCTATATTGGAATATGGAAAGAGGGTGTTGCGGGAATCGTTGATTTCGCTGGGAAAAAGCTTGCCAGAGGGAATCAGGTTGTTATCCAGAAAACCGTTCCAAAGACGAAAAAAATGATTACAGCCCCGCACAATCAAAAACTGGAGAAAATTTTCACCGTCAACTGCACCTATAAGGCCTCCGCAGCAGCCGATGAGGATGTGGAGCAGGATTGCGAGCGTTTTTTCCGGAGTATCGACTTTGTTAACAGGTAAGGTGTAAAAAAGGGGGACAGATTTATTTTTTATGAAAACTCGGTTGTCCCTCTGTAAGGATATGCCTGAAATACAAGAGAACAACTGTTAATAAATGGGCTTGAAAAATAAATCTGTCCCCTTTTTCCCTTTTTCCACGAGGCATTATTATGAATTTTTTCATGACATTCTGTTGCACGACGCTTTCCTTACTGTTGTTGTGCGGGAATACTGCTGCCGGTAATAATATTGAGTTTCTGGACAAGGAGCTTATTCAGGATCTGAATCACGGTATTTATGAGATCGTCACCCCGAAACTGGAAGATGACAAGATAAGCTATGCCAGAGAGTTGCCCTTTGAAAAACTGGACTATGTTGAGAGAAACGAGAAATATCACAGTATAGGGACGGCATTTTTCATCAATGAAAAAGAGCTGATGACAGCAGAGCACGTCTTTGGTCTGAGGTATTTTTCGCTGAACAGGGATTTTTTTATCCGCGACAGCACCGGCCGGATCTATTCGGTCGATAAAATAAGGAAGTGTTCGACCCGTCGGGATATGGTGGTCTTTGATCTGGAGGAATATCCGGAGAAAATTACCCCGCTGCATTTTAATCGACAGGTTGAGATCGGCGATACAGTTTTTTCAGCCGGAAACGCTTTGGGGGATGGGATTTCCTATCGGGCTGGGCAGGTGGCTTCGTTCACCCCTGAACAGGTCTATGGCGAATGGCGGGATATCCGCTTCTCCTCACCGGCCTCTCCTGGAAACAGCGGCGGTCCGCTTCTTAATACAGAGGGAGAGGTCGTCGGGCTGATCATTAAGAAAACTCAGGGTGAAAATTATAACATCGCTGTCCCGATCAGTGAAGCGGATAATCTGGCGAACAATGCGGAATTTCACACCCGCAATGTTACCGAGAGAATCCGGGGCGCTGCTGCGTCATTCAGCAGAGACTTGGCCTATACAACCTTCTTACCTGCAACAGTTCCTGAACTTGCCGGTCAGGCTCAGGATGCTCTGAGCGCTTTTCATAGAACCCTGCGTAAGGAGCTGAGAGCGCAGGTGCGGGAAAAGAATTTTCCCGGCGGAAAGCGGTTTCGCTATTATCTCAGGAATCAGTCGGTTATTCACGGGCTCGCCGCAGTAACTCCTGATATTTCTTTCAGAAGATGGGACGCAAAACAGGTGGAACTGGCAAAAGAACCTCTTGCCGAAGGCCAGAATGTTTATCATGGCCCTCTTCATCAGGCGGGTCGTTTTTATCCTCCGCTGTATTCTGATATGGTGGTGATTGCGGAAAAACCGGAAGGGGTTGATCTGGAGACGTTTCTGGATTCTCCGGCTATGATTCTGGAGACAGTGTTTAGCGCTGTCCCCTATTTTCGCTATATCGGGTGGGAGAGAGTGCCGGTCACCAGTCTGGGTGAGCCGGAGAAAACCGAGACCTGGCGCGACAAGCTGGGCAGGCGGTGGACTTCTTCTCTCTGGTATCTCCCGTATTCAGACGGGTTTCTGTACAGCAACTGCCTTCCCTCCCCCAAGGGGGCTGTCTGTACCATTATGAGTACGCGAGCGAGCCTGCTCACAGAGGATTATATTGCCGCTTCCCGAGAATCATGCGACCAACTGGTTGTCGGCTATGAGGGGAGCCTTGACGATTGGGAGGAGTATCTTGCCCTTGGAAAGGAATATTTGCCCGCCTTTTTTCAGCAGGCTGCAATCAGCTATAAAAAGGGCCGAACCAAGATTCGCCTGAAAGATTTTCAGGTTGATTTTAAGCATCCTGAAATCACCGGAGACTCAAGTCTGCGCCTGCATCTTGGATATGCCAATTATCAGCACCTTCCAGAGGCTCTGGTTATGTATTCGTTATATACGGAGAAAGGGAGTTCCTCCTATAACAGTGTTCAGCCCTTTTTCAAGACTGGGACGTTAGGTGCTGATATCTCAGTCGAAACATGGAAAGAGAGTGTCTCGGGTACCGGTGATTTCTCCGGGAAAAAGGTTGCTCAAGGCAACAGGGTTGTTATTCGGAAGACAGCCTTGCAGACAGAAAAAACAATTATTGATCCACACGGTCAGAAATTGAAAAAGATCTTCACTGTCGGCTGTGTCTATAAGGCCTCCGCAGCAGCAGGTGAGGATGTGGAGCAGGATTGTGAGCGTTTTTTTCAGAGTGTCGATTTTGTCAAGTAAAAGGGGGACAGATTTATTTTTTATGAAGACTCGGTAGTCCCTCTGTAAGAGGGCCTGAAATACAAGAGAATAGCTGTCAATAAATGAGCTTGAAAAATAAATCTGTCCCCTTTTTCCTGGTTATTCCTGTTTTTATCCCCCATGAGGGCTGCCCGCATTGCTGCGTGTTTTGTAATCAACGGAAGATCAGCGGTTTTACAGAAAAAGCCGTGACAGCCGCTGATGTACGGACAACTGTACACGCTTGGCTTGACAGGGACGGCCCGGCTCAGCGCAGGGTACAGGTGGCCTTTTACGGGGGGAGCTTTACCGGTTTACCCCAGGTGCGCCAGCAAGAGTTGTTGGGAGCGGTTGCTCCGTTTCTGGAGCAGGGCAGGGTGCAGAGTCTTCGTTTATCCACCCGGCCTGATTATATTGATCAGGAACGCGTTGACTTGCTGCGGCGATATAAGGTCTCCACAGTGGAGCTCGGGGTGCAGTCCATGGATGACCGGGTGCTGGCACGGGCACAGCGCGGCCACAAGGCGGCTGATGTTGCGCAGGCGGTCCCTGCTCTCCGGCGGGCGGGGATGGAAATCGGCATTCAGCTGCTGCTGGGTTTGTCGGGAGATACTCGGACAACCTTGCGACAAACCGTTGAGCAGGTCATTGCCTTGCAGCCTGATTTTGTTCGCATCTATCCCCTGTTGGTTGTACGGAACAGCGAGTTGGCAGAGCAATACAAGCGGGGGGAGTATACACCGTTGAGTCTGGATAAGGCCGTGGTGCTGGCCGCCTGGATGAAACAGCATTTTGATCAGGCCGGTATCCGGGTGGTGCGTATGGGCTTGCAGGCCGGTACTGAGCTGGAGTCCTCTCTGCTGGCAGGCCCTTGGCACCCGGCTTTTGGTGAGCTGGTGGCTTCCCGTTTGATGTTGCGGCAGACGAGAAAGCTCCTCTCGCAAGCTCCCTCCGAGGGTATGGTACAACTCCGTATCAACGACCGGGATCAGTCCGTCTTTCGAGGGATGAAATCCGCCAATATCAAGCGATTGCAACAGCTTGGCCTTTGGCAGCGTGTCGTTCTTGGTACAGATTCGACCTTGCCGCGTGGTACGGTCAGGGTGCTCTCCTGACGCTCGTTTCTCCTTCCTTGTGGCGTGGTTTTCCTTTCCCCGATCGCCAGTCAAATACACCCTCTCGTGTTCCCCACTTCATCGTCCTCTGATTGAAATCAATAGGGTCGGACTCGATTGATTTCAGTCGCCCCGATCTAATGGATTTTCTTGACAAGATCGATCGAGTCTGACCCCATTGATCTTTCAGTTGGTTACCGAGATCGGCTCAAACGCCTTGCTTTTTATCCAGAAAATCCGGTTGACAAAGAATGCCAGAGCATGATATATCATGTTTTTTATCTATGGTGTTGATTTTTATTCTATTTGTAGAGAAGCGATCAGGGTCAACAAAGCACTTCTTCACGAAGAGCCGTGTCTGCGAATCGGACAGAATGATCGGAAACCACTTAAGGGCTGGACAATGTGCAACACAAAAGCAATTGTATACCGTTTTCTTTCCTTCCTCTATCAGGACGAAATCTCGCGTACCTTCATTGAAGAGATGCGTGCGAATTCGTTCATTGACCGACTTGCCGAATCAGCAGCTGGCTGTTCAGCTCCCGGATTCCGTTCCGGCCTTGCCAAAATAATAACAGCCTTGCAGGAGAACTCAGCCCAGGAAATCTATAACGAGCTGCGTTATGAGTATGCAGAGCTCTTTCTCAATGCAGGAAAAAATCCTGTGTTCCCCTACGCCTCCTGCCATGTCAGCGGAGAGCCCCTGGTTATGCAGAGCCCGGTTTTTGAGGTTCGCCGGACCTATTACGATAAGGGAGTGCATAAAAACCCCGCATACCCGGATCTGGACGACCATATCGCGGTAGAGCTGGAGTTCATGGCCTCTCTGGCTGAACAACAAGAGACTGAGGAGGAACAGCGTGCTTTTCTGGTGCAACATCTGGGTTGGGCTGATGCCTTTTGCGAAATGTTTCGCTCTGCTGCCCGAACTGAGTTTTATCAGGGGCTGGCCGACCTAACCCAGGCAGTACTTAAGGCAGCACGGACAGAGACAGAAAGAGATGCAACAGATCTGGAGCAGCTTGCCTATCCCCTTGCACTGCTTGATCTTGAAGCCAAACCAACAACTTTATCTCAAGGGGCAATTCTCCAGAAAGCAGACAGCACGATCAAGACCCATTGCTCTATCTGTGCCGGACTCTGCGGCCAGGAGGTCAAGGTTCGGGATCAGGGCATCATTGGTTGCAAAGGACTGGACGGTGATCCCAAGGGAGGAGGGCGGCTCTGCATCAAAGGGGCCAATGCCCATAAAAACACCTATTCAGCATACCGCCTCAAGACACCCCTGATCCGAGAGAACGGCAGATTCCGGAAGGCCTCATGGGATGAGGCCCTTGATCTGACTGCTGACCGCCTGAAGAGCTTTGATCCCAAGACCGTGGGTTTCCATCAGGGCAATGACTTCAACAGCTGGTGCCACGACGCAGTGATGGTTGCCTACGGAACCCCCAATAAAACCACCCATCGCCAGATGTGCGATAATCCCAACCGGATGGCCAACGAGCATTGCTCGAATGATAAGCGTCCCTGGATTGACTATGCCCATTCTGAGTTCATTCTCCTTTTCGGTATTAACGAGCTGGTGACCTCTGTCGGACAACGTAAACTCAACCTGATGAAACAGGCGATAAAGCGAGGCGCCAAGCTGGTCATGGTTGATCCCCGCCGGAGTGAAACCGCTGAAGCGGCAACAGAATGGATTTCCATTATCCCGGGGACGGACGGGGCCATGGCCTTAGCCATGGCCTATGTGCTGGTGACAGAGGATCTGTACGACAAGGCCTTTGTTGCAAAATGGTGTTACGGTTTTGTTGCCTTCAAGCGACGATTGCTGGGAGAGGAAGACGGTATCCTGCGCAACCCTTTTTGGGCTGAGGACATCTGCGGAGTGCCTGCCGCGACCATTGAACGGCTGGCACGGGAATTTGCTGCTGCGGTTCCGGCTGCTGCCGCGCTGTCCTGGACAGGTGTGGCCCAGGTGCCCAATGCGATGCACGCTACCCAGGCGATCCAGGCCTTGAACGCACTTGTCGGGAGTTTTGATGCGCCTGGCGGTCCGAGCCTGATCGGTAAGCGGAGGCTCTCCTCACCCTGGGGAGACGGTCAGCCCAAACCGCCCAATAATACCGAAAAATTCAAACTGAACAGCAGCAAGCTCTGGAAGGGATGGATTCCTGCCTATTTTGAAGAGGATGCCCAAGCCGGACGGCTCAAGGCCATGCTCTGTTATTTTGGTAATCCGGTCATGTCCAACTCCTCAGAACCTTCAATGCGCCGAGCTGTGGAGCAGCTGGAATTTTCCTGTGCCATCGACTGCTTCATGAGCAATACTACAGAACTCTGTGATGTGATCCTGCCGGACTGCACCTATCTTGAGCAGAGCCGGGTGATATCGGACTGGATGTATGAGTCCTTTATCTCGCTGGGCCGAAAGGCCATTGCGCCGATGTATGATGCACGCTCTGTGGTTGCCATCTTTACCGGGCTGGCGGAACGCCTCGGCTACGGCGAATATTTCCCCTGGAAAACCGAAGAAGAGTACATGACCAATCAGCTCCACAGGCAGGGAATCACTCTGGACGAGCTTTACGAGAAGGGCTATTTTGTGACGGATTCGCAAAAATTCTATAAATACCGCGACTGGGGCTCCTTCAACCCGCCGACCGGATACGGATCCTCCGGCAATACGGTGACCGGTAAGTATAACTTCATCAATCCAGCAGCAGAAAAGGCCGGACTCAACGCCCTCCCTATGCGGACTGGCCGGAGCTGCAACCTGATCGTCACTATCCCCTGATTATCGGTTATTTCAGAGTACTAGAGCACGAACATTGCTCAACCGTCTGGAATCCGGCTCTGATGAAAAAATGCGGTTCAAATCCGATCTGGATCAATTACCTGGATGCCAAGCAACGCAATATTGTAGATGGCGATGAGGTGCTCATTACCTCACCCTGGGGAGAAGCCAAGGCAACGGCCAAAGTGACCTGGGGGATTCGGCAGGGGGTCTTGGCGACAGCCGGAGGCTTTGGTGGCAGATACGGGATGGAAGGCGATCCGAAATATCCGCAGTTCGGAGGGTTCAACACCAATGTCCTGCTGCCGCCTAACCTTGCCTGCACATGGTCGGGTACCCCGCCTTTGAAGTACATTAAAACACGAATTGAGAAAATCTGACGGCTATTGCCTACCCTGCCGGAGAAGGAGCGCAAAGGAGTCAAGAGGTTCAAATTCGATAGATCTTTGCTTCTCATGAGGCGAAGAGGATCACCCCGAATATAACGAGGTTGTAGGAAAAATGTAGCGTTATTGAGGGAACAATCGCCTTTGTATACAATCGCAACCATAAAGCTGCTGACGCCATAAGCGTGATGAAAAGAAAGGCAGGCCAGAAATGTATTGCCTCTGTGATATGGGAAGCAACAAAAAGAGAGGTTGTGAGTATTGCGGCCCAGGTCGTGCCAAAGGACCTACAGGTCCCGCCAAATATCACTCCTCGGAATAAGAGTTCTTCAACAGGAGGGGCCAGGATGAGCGCGATGAAGAGCGTTATGAGTTGTTGTAAGCCGGGGGTGGCAGCCATTTTTGCAAATGGACCCATGGTGGTTTTATCTGGTGGTGTGCTCATCAGAGGTGAGAGGAAGAGATAGCTGGTAGCTAAGAGTACGCCAATGCCTAAGCCGAGTAACATGAACTTTGGCGGACCGACTCTCCAGGCTGCTCCGGTCATGCTTCTATCGTGTATTTCCCGTGGAAACCAGCGGACTGCAAGGTAAAGCACAATGATGCTGCTGCATAGAAAGCCTGATATTGTGGCCAAGGTAGTGGCTTGTTGGCTTATTTGGGCAAGAACTTGAGGGGCTTGTACGTTTGCTCCTTGCAGGGCCGCGACCATACCGGTTGTAAAACCTACGATGATACCTGTCAAGGCCTGTATGGCAATAAAGAGGGCAAAGAGAGCGAAAGCTCGTCCGGCTTTAAGTCGAGGAGGGTTTGTTGGTTCGACAGGAGGTTGTGGCTGTAGAGTCTTTTCGAATTGATTTTCTTGGGATTTCACGAGATCTTTTCCTCTGTTGAGGGTAACGGGGCACTGCTTCTGCTCTATCTGTGCTCCTTTTTGCCTGCACTCGATGCGTTGAAGAAACAAGGCCGCTTTATTTCTTTAGAGTGCTTGTTGCCGATCACTGGGAATCTGACGGCAACATTGCCGATTTGGCTCTGTTGATCAATGACGAGAGTAAATATCTTATCAGTCCGGGGGAGTTTGGCGAGGATTTTCAAGCGGTGCTTCGGAAAAAATTGAAATACGAGGGGTGCGGATTTGATTTTATCGAATTATCTCTTGACAAATAGGACGCTCGATTTAAGATGGAGAAAACCTGAACAACAATTCAATCAGTATATATAAATTATATAAATATAATGATGTCAGCAGAACTTCTTCGCAATCTTCTTCACCTCCTAGGTCTTCACAGTGCAACTGTGGCGGAAGGGCGAGGTTTGTTCTGAGTATCAGGAACAGAATTGATCCAGCAGCCACGGTTCAGCGTATGAACCGTGGCTTTTTTTTTGTTTTTTCTCCGGATTTGCCCTGTGACCCTGCGGGGCAGAGTGATTTATTGGGTATTTTAATTTGTTACAGAGGATAAGACCATGCAGGCTGATAAATTGAAGAAGTATCGTCCCTACCCAACGGTGCCGTTGAAGGATCGCACCTGGCCCGATAACACCATCACTGAAGCACCGCTCTGGTGCTCTGTTGATCTCCGTGATGGCAATCAGGCCTTGCGTCAGCCCATGAATCTGGAGCAGAAGCTGGAGATGTTCCAATTGCTTGTTGATATCGGGTTCAAGGAGATTGAGGTCGGTTTTCCGGCCGCCTCCAAGGTGGAATTTGATTTTCTCCGCCTACTCATTGAGGATAACCTCATTCCGGAAGATGTGACGGTGCAGGTCCTGACCCAGGCCCGCGAGCATCTGATTCGTAAAAGTTTTGAAGCTCTGCAGGGCGTGCGCAAGGGGATTGTTCATCTCTATAACTCCACCTCCACCTTACAGCGGCAGGTGGTGTTCAAGATGGAGAGGAAGGAAATTATCCAACTGGGCGTGCAGGGTGCGCAGATTATTCGTGAAGAGGCGGAACGGTTTGAAGGCGATATTCGCTATGAGTATTCACCGGAGAGCTTTACCGGTACAGAGCTTGATTTTGCCCTGGAGATCTGCGAGGAGGTGATGGCTGTCTGGGAACCGACCCCGGAACGACCGGTGGTGGTCAATCTGCCTGCAACCGTGGAGATGGCCAGCGCTAATATCTATGCCGACCAAATCGAGTGGTTCAGCCGTCAGATGAAGAACCGCGACTGTGCCCTGATCAGTCTCCACGCCCATAATGACCGGGGCAGTGCTGTGGCCGCCACTGAATTGGCCCTGATGGCCGGGGCGGATCGGGTGGAAGGTACCCTGTTCGGCAACGGCGAACGGACCGGCAATGTGGATATCATTACCTTGGCCCTGAATATGTTTTCTCAGGGGGTGGATCCCAAATTGGATTTTTCCAATGTCAACCGGGTGGTTAATGTGTATAAGCGTTGTACTGACCTGCCTGTCCATCCTCGTCATCCCTATGTGGGTGACCTGGTCTACACCGCCTTTTCCGGTTCCCATCAGGATGCCATCAGCAAGGGCATGGATGCGGTGGCCGATGATGCATCCGGCATCTGGGCTGTGCCCTATCTGCCCATTGACCCGAAAGATGTGGGTCGCACCTATGAATCCATTATCTGTATCAATAGCCAGTCCGGCAAGGGCGGGGTGTCTTATGTTATGGATCGGCAGTTCGGCTATAAATTGCCCAAAGCCATGCAGCCCGGTTTTGGGCGGGTGGTACAAGGTGAGTCGGAGAAGGTAGGGGATGAATTATCCAATAAGGCCGTGTACGATGTCTTTGAGCGGGAATATCTGCAAGAGGAGGGGTATTTCAGACTGAAGGAGTTCAATGTCATCAAACGGCATATTGATCAGCAGGAGGAGATGTCCACGGCCTCTATTGAGGCCCTTATTGCAATCGGTACTAAGGAACAGAGTCTCCGGGGAGCTGGCAACGGACCCCTTGATGCAGTCTGCGCGGCCTTGAATGAGCAGACCGAGTTGAATTTCACCCTGAACTCCTATGACGAACATTCTTTGACTGAAGGGGCCTCCTCCAGGGCGGTTACCTATATCGAGCTGATGGATAAGCGGGAAAACGGCAGTCGAGAGGGCTGGTGGGGAGCTGGCGTG
>CBFDDU010000112.1:0-11703 GCA_965603655.1 uncultured Candidatus Electrothrix sp.
ATCAATGTCCTGCTGAAACGACATTGTGACTTTGTTAGGCCCTTCAATAAATTGAGCAGGTGTGCAACCACCACTTACGTTTTGCTTATAAGCTGTTAATAGCGTCAACCCAAGATCCTTCCATGCGAATGAACCACGAATGATAGGCTGAATTTTAAACGTGCTAAATTGAGTAGCAAGCCAGCGACGCAATGCTAAATATGTTTCTCCGAGCACAATGGTCTCTGGAATAATTGTAGCAAGCACTCCATTCTCGGCAACAAGCAATGCATTAGCAACAGTCATAGAACACTCCATTTTAGAAGAAGACATAAGTTGTTTTGCCTTGCTGGAAAGCTTGTCAGCTGGTGGATAGTTATTTTTTTTTAAGCACTTACCGAATGGTGGGTTAGCAACAACCAAATCATACAATTGTCCTTTTTCATATCGCTCTAACGCAAAGCAACGACCATCTTTCTGACTCCATCCTTCAAATTGTTTACCACTTTTTTTATACAAGTCATTACCTTCAAAGCATGCCTCAGGCCACTTCTTACGTGCCGCCGACAAAAGATTTCCCGTGCCCGCGCAGATGTCTACAACGTGATTAGGTATGAACTCATCAATCTGGTTAACCAAGCAGTCACTTATCGTTGGAGGTGTGACGTATTTGCTCCAGTCTTTGTTTGTTTGCATATCATTTATTTGAACTGATTTCGAAACCGATCATAAATATCTTTCATTGACATCGCCGGGGTCGGCGGCCATACTTCAGAAAAAAATAGATTAAAAAAATGTTGAAACTTGGGTTTATCTCGACGAAAATCCCACTTCCAATAATCAGAGCTTTGCATGCACCTAACTACAAGAAGCCCGAAAAGGAAATTATTTAGCGTAACTACTAAGTTGTTGTTGCTCTGTAATATGTTTTGCACTTCGGGGTATGTCAGGTTGAGGGGTTTCTCAATGTACTCTTCATGTTGCTCTAACCCAAAAGTAATAGCATTTTGTGTACCTAACCGTCCACCCCGATGAACTACGCAATGCCGTAGTTGACAAATCACACCAAATTTTTCAAATTGAAGTTTAACATCATTTGGGTACTCACCCGCTTTGATTCCCAACATCTCTTTGAACGCATCCTTGATATTTTTTTCACTCACAAATGAATATCTTTCAAGAATAGCCTCTGGCATCATTTTGACATCATGAACTTGAGCGGCACCATAGGTAAGAGTAAGATTCTCACAAAATTTTTGAGATGTCCCATCTATTGATATTATTTTTCTAATAATTTCTCGTAAAAAGCTCTCAATAGCGGAGAAACTTCCCAATAGAGTTAATCCAGATAAAATTGGATTTTCTTCAATTCTTTCAGGGAGACATAAACGTGATAGTTCACGTTGCGTTTCAAAAAAACGATCAATTGGCGAGACTTCTGGGTGTGCATAGTTAGCATTAAAACAAGCCATTGTGTCAATATGACATACTGATGCTGGTCTCGACATTTCAACAGAAAAAATATTCTTCATTCTACAGGCCCCCCTTAAGCATCGAGAAATTCTTCAAGAAAACGCTCTGTTGTTTCATAGATCTGAGGGGCTCTTTTTTTACCAATCTTTTTTGCTTTACGAAGCTCGTTAGATGGTGAAGCCGAAGTGTAATAGTCTCCTATAACGTTTATTCCAATATCTGCTAAAGATTTTTTTTGATATTCAGTTATTGGTAATTCTTTAATTTTTATTTGCATACAAGTTTCAAATATTGATGCTTCCATTAACTGAGCACCGCAGTTATGACAAAATTTTTGTTTTTCATCAATACGTGGTGTCTTACAATGTCGGCATGGCGGGCTGTCAAGTTGCAACGAATCAATAGTATTATCTAAAATTGATTCGAATTTTCTTCTTAATGGGTGCTTTTCATTTTTAAATCCTAATCTTGCAGCTGTTGAAGTCGCATCAAATCCTCTGCCAGTCGAAAAAGTACGTTTTTTGATGAGAAATAAGAGGTGTGGAATATATCGAAAATAAATACGATTCTCACCATGAGAAACTGATGACATTTCATATAGTAGTCCTGCCTCTATAAGGAATTTCATCATTCTTTTGATTTTATGATCTTCGTCCTTTTCAATTCCTATTATTATATTTTTTGTTTCATTTAATTCTGAATTTGCTTCTTTTAGTAGAGAAAGGCATTTTTCAAAAAAAAGCCATCCTGTGTTGATGATTGTTTTGTATTGAGGAACCTTAGATCCGATAGAAAGATATTCTACTTTGAGTAGTTGGACTCTCCCTTCTATAGCGTCATTAAATTTTTTTTGATTTGTTTTTTCATTTGAATCCAAGTAACTTCGTACTAAAAAAATAAATGAACGTGGTATACCGAATGATGCATATTTGAAAATATCCACAATAGGTTGGGGGATATTGTCAGCCGCATATAAACGTTTGTTACACAAGGACTCCATGAAATCATTATATGAAGAGTCATCAACACTCAACCAAGCCGGAACTGGCTCGGCATCGTGACCAACATGAAAACGAGGGCCATATTCAGTGGTCCCAGGATAGACTGATGCTTTAGGAGAAATTTTCCGAGTTTTTAAACTTCTGAAAATCTCAAAAAATTCTATCATGTACTCTGGGGTTAAGGTTATTGCTGCATCGTCAAGAAGAAGAATTGTTCTTTTTCGGTTGCTCAACGCAGTAATTTTTTCAATAAATGAAATTGTTGAAGCAATTGTTATTGCAGAATCGACCTCATCTTGCCAGGGTCCTGTACTGTTTGTGCCTGTTTTCTCTGTTCGCGAAATAAAATTATCGATTTTATTCTCTTCGATAGGTAAAAGAGTCTCGTAGGATATCTTCTTCTTTTTTGCACTATATATAGCTTTTACCGTAATTTTACACAGAACCCATGTTTGGAACAAGGTGGCCGCAGAAGAATCTTTGCGAAGAAACGGCTCAAGTCGCAGATAGCGAGTAAAAGATACAAGAATGGGGAAAGGTAAGGATGCTGATTTCATGCATGCGGAAAAAGCAAGTTTCATTTGATGAGTTTTTCCACTACCACGAGGGCCTACAATGAGTTTTGCTCCGACTCCAGTAAGTTTTTTTTGGATATTCGAAAAAAAAGGATTATCTACATTCCATTTAATGAGTTGTTTAGAATCGATGTAGTCTGCACGCTCTATGAACTCACTCTCTGTATTAAGCATTTTGGCTTGATGCCCCTAAGTATATGTTTCATCTGGACAACTCGTTTGTTCGTAAAGGTAAACAGGGCCTCTGGATATTTCCAGAAATAAGCAAAAAGTTGTTGCTAATAGCCCTGTTTTTTATCATATCAGGAAATCATCCCAACTTCATCAACCGCGCCTTAGACTCCTCATTCTTAGCCAGCCGATTCTCCAGCTCCGCCTGTTTGCCCTTTTCTTTCTCCACCACCGCATCAGGAGCATTGCTCAGGAATTTTGCATTCCCCAGCTTACCCTGGACCCGCTTGAGCTCCTGCTCAACCTTCTTGCGCTCGCGGGCCAGTTTATCCAATTCCGCTTCCACGTCAATCAGGTCCTTCAGCGGAACAAAAACCTCCAGCCCGCTTTCAGTAAGAATATGCCCGGCATCGTCAGGAACAGTGCCTGCTTCCATGATGGAGAGCGATTCAGAACGGGTCATGGAACAGAGCGAATCGTTAAAATCATGCAGCAGATCACGCTTGGCCGCATCGGCGCAGATGATTGAGGCATGCACCTTGACGCTCGGATGGACATCAGCCTCGCTCCGGATGGTGCGGGTCGCTGAAATCACATCCATCAGCAACTGCATGGATTGATCCGCCGCAGTATCCGGCCAAGCCGGGTTGGCCTCGGGAAAGGCTTCCAGCATGATAGTGCCGCGCTCACCAGGGAGCTGGCTCCAGATCTCCTCAGTGACAAAGGGGCAGATCGGATGGAGCATTTTCAGGATATTCTCCAACACGCAGAGGAGCACGCCTCTGGCCTGCTCGCGCTTGATTTCATCATCACTGAACAGGTCCGACTTGATCCACTCCACATACCAGTCGCAGAATTCATGCCAGGTAAACTGGTAGATAGATGAGGCAATCAGGTTGAAATCATAGCCGTCCAGGGCCTTGCGCACGTCGAGGATAGTCGCATTGGTGCGGCTGAGGATCCAGCGGTGGGGCAGGGCGAGTTCAGCAGGATTTTCTGCGGCAACCACGATGCCCGGATCGCTGTCCTTGATGTGCATCTGAGCAAAACGAGCGGCATTCCAGAGCTTATTGATAAAACGGCGGTAGCCGTCAATGCGCTCCTCATCCATCTTGATCTCTCGACCCTGGGCTGCAAAGGCGGTCAGGGTGAAGCGGAAGGCGTCTGTGCCGTACTGACCGATGGTGACCAGCGGATCGATCACGTTGCCCGTGGACTTGGACATCTTCTTGCCGTGCTTGTCACGCACCAAGGCGTGCAGATAAACATCGCGGAACGGTACCTCATCCATGAAATGGAGGCCCATCATCATCATCCGGGCGACCCAGAAGAAGAGGATGTCAAAGCTGGTGATCAGCACCGAGGTCGGATAAAAGGTCTCCAACTCCTTGGTCTGCTCAGGCCAGCCCAGGGTAGAGAAGGGCCAGAGGGCTGAGGAAAACCAGGTATCGAGCACATCGGTCTCCTGGTCCAACTCCACGCTGCCGCAGACAATACAGGCCGTTGGGGCTTCCTTTTCCACCATCAGCTTGCCGCATTCCTTACAGGTCCAGGCCGGGATCCGATGGCCCCACCAGATCTGGCGGGAAATACACCAGTCGCGGATATTATCCATCCAGGCATAAAAGGTATTATACCAGGTAGTAGGATAGATGTTGATGCGCCCGTCCCGCACCGCCTCCACCGCCTTATCAGCCAAGGGACGTACCGAGACAAACCATTGTTTGGAGGTGGTGGGCTCAACCACGGTGGCGCAGCGGTAGCATTTACCCACAGCATGATCGTACTCTTCGATCTTATCCAGGAAGCCCTGCTCTTCAAGATCCTTGACGATCTGCTTCCGGCAGGCAAAACGGTCCATACCTGCGTATTTCCCGGCCTGCTCATTCATGATGCCGTGGTCATCCATGATCTTGACCCGTTCCAGATCGTGACGTAGGCCGATCTCGTAATCGTCCCGGTCATGGGCCGGGGTGACCTTGAGGGCACCGGTCCCGAATTCCCGCTGCACATGATGATCCAGGACCACCGGAATCACTCGATCAGAGAGGGGCAGGTTGATGCCGATTTTTTCTAACCCCTTGTAGCGCTCATCTTCGGGATGCACAGCCACCGCTGTATCACCCAGCATGGTCTCCGGGCGGGTGGTGGCTACAATCACTTCGCCGGAGCCGTCCGCATAGGGATAGCGCAGGTGATAGAGCTTGCCCTTGGTGGGGTCGTGTTCCACCTCATCGTCAGACAGGGCGGTGAGACAGCGCGGGCACCAGTTGACGATGTAGTCGCCCTTGTAGATCAGGCCTTCGTCATAGAGGCGGACAAAGACCTCGCGCACAGCCTGGGACAGCCCTTCATCCATAGTAAAGCGTTCCCGATCCCAGTCACAGGAGGCCCCCATCCGTTTGAGCTGGTTGATGATAGTGCCGCCCTTATCGGTTTTCCATTGCCAGACCCGCTCAATGAATTTTTCCCGGCCCAGATCATGGCGGGTTGTATCCTCTGTGGCCAGCTGGCGCTCCACCACGTTTTGAGTGGCGATACCAGCATGATCGGTGCCCGGGACCCAGAGGGTGTTATCTCCCTTCATCCGGTGATAACGGGTGAGCAGATCCTGGAGGGTGTTGTTCAGGGCATGGCCGATATGGAGCACACCGGTGACGTTGGGCGGAGGAATAACAATGGAAAAGGCATCCTTGCCCTCTGCCATTTCGGCGCTAAAGGTCTTGTGTTCTAGCCAATAGTCATACCAGCGCTGTTCTACTTCTTCAAAGGCATAGGCTTTAGGGAGGTCGTATTTACCTGAAGTTTGCTCCGGGGTAATTTTCTCTGTCATAATATCGATAAAAAATATGTGAATAAAAATGAGGGGAAATTGCAGATAATGTTCAATGTAAGGCGGCAGTATATAACACTGCGGAGGAGGGTTCAAGGAATTCTGCTGCGTGGAAGCGGGTAAGGGGCGGTTTATATCGAAAATAACAGCACCATTGAGCTTGATCACCCGTAACAACATTGTTTGACAGAATGGGAGCTGGCAGATTTCAGGGGGGCACTCTGAGCTGCACTATTCGCACAAAACACCCTCCAGCATCCGTTGCAATCCCTTGCAGCCACTCCTTACAAAAAAAATACCTGTTCCCCCCCTTGACTTTTGCGCCATTGTTTTTATTGTTTCCTCCGGTTGTTTTTTATCACTGGAACTTATGTGAAAACAGAGAGATACTTCCGGCTCTGATTGAACAAACGCACGCGGTCTTCTGACGCCCGGCCTGCGTCCTGCCCTGTCTTCATCTGCCCCGATATTCCCTGTTTTTTACTTGTTCCAGCGATGATTTACCTTGTTCGTTTATCGATTTTTTTCAATTCAGTACATGGAGTTGTGCACATGATTAAAGTTGAACACCTCACTAGGAAGTATGGAGACTTTACAGCGGTCGATAATGTCTCGTTTGCAATCGGTCAAGGCGAAATAGTGGGCCTGCTGGGTCATAACGGGGCTGGCAAGACCACTATCATGAAGATGATGACCGGCTATCTTGAGCCGACTGAGGGCAATATCACTGTCGACGGACTGGAAATCGGTAAGGATCGCCGCAAAATTCAGAAAAAGATCGGCTATCTTCCTGAAAACTGCCCGGTCTATCCCGAGATGACCGTGTTGGAGTACCTGGAGTACAGCGCTGCCCTGCACGGGGTTGCCAAGCAGGATCGACCGGCCTTGATCCGGAAGGCGGTGGCCCGAACAGCCTTAGAAGCAAAGGCGACCAAACAGCTTGCCACTCTTTCCCGAGGCTACCGCCAACGGACCGGGGTGGCCCAGGCCATTCTTCATCAGCCGGATATTCTGATTCTCGATGAGCCGACCAACGGACTTGATCCCACCCAGATTCAGCATATGCGTATCCTGATAGCGGAACTGGCCAAGACCTCCACAGTGATCGTGTCCACCCATATCCTCCAGGAGGTGCAGGCAATCTGTGACCGGGTGATCATCATTAAGGATGGCGCTATGGCCCTGGATGCACAGGTGGACGGCTTGCAACAGAGCTCGAAATTGCTCATCAGCACAGATGCCGAGGCAGATCCTGCTCTGGAGCTGTTTCAATCTTTTTCCCAGGTGGCTTCCGCAGCAGCAGGCAGGTCCCAGCAGTTTGAGCTGCAACTGCATGCGGATGCAGACAGTAAGGCAACAGCCGCGGCCTTGGCCAAGGGAATCCATGAAAAGGACTGGCAGCTCTTTGCCCTGCATTTTGAGTCCCGCAATCTGGAAACGGTCTTTGCCGAGATCAGTGAACGAGGAGGTGCAGCATCATGAGCACATTATTACGCATAGCACGCAAGGAATTCGGAGCCTTTTTCAGCTCTCCGGTTGCCTTTATCTTTCTCGGCACCTTTCTTGCGACAACTCTTTTTATCTTCTTTTGGGTGGAAACTTTTTTCTCCCGCAATATCACAGAACTCAGGGCCTTGTTTGAGTGGATGCCCATCCTGCTCATCTTCCTGGTTGCGGCCATAACCATGCGGATGTGGGCAGAGGAGCACCGGGCCGGAACCTTGGAATTCCTCCTGACCTCTCCGGTGCGACCGGTGACCCTGGTTTTGGGGAAATTCCTGGCCTGTTTGGCTCTGGTCGCCCTGGCCTTGATGTTGACCCTGCCCTTGGCTCTTAGCGTGAGTTTCCTCGGACCGCTGGACTGGGGCCCGGTGCTGGGCGGCTATCTGGCCTCGCTTTTTCTGGCAGCGGCCTATATTTCCATCGGCCTCTTTGTCAGCGTCAAATCGGAAAACCAGATCGTCAGCCTGATCACCACCTCGCTGATCTGCGGTCTGCTGTATCTGATCGGTTCTGACACCCTGTCTGCCTTTGTCGGCAATAAGGGTTCAGAAATCCTTCAGATGATGGGAAGCGGATCCCGGTTTCATTCTATCACCCGAGGCGTAATTGATCTTCGTGATCTCTATTATTACGTCGGCATTATGGGTGTTTTTCTCTGCCTCAATATCTACGGCCTGGAGAAGATTCGCTGGGCAGGTAACCCGGTGAACAAAAATCATCGGGCCTGGCAGCTGGCTTGCGGGCTGCTGATCGCCAATTTCCTGGCTGCCAATCTCTGGCTTGCCCCTCTGGGTGAACTGCGTTCAGACATGACAGACGGTGATATCTACTCCATCTCTGATGCCACTCGCAGCTATCTGGGGCAGATTCGCGAGCCCCTGCTCATTCGGGGCTATTTTTCAGCCCAGACCCATCCTCTACTGGCTCCGCTGGTGCCTCGGCTCCGCGATCTGTTGGAGGAATA
Organism: uncultured Candidatus Electrothrix sp.; assembly: GCA_965603655.1. Taxonomy (GTDB): domain Bacteria; phylum Desulfobacterota; class Desulfobulbia; order Desulfobulbales; family Desulfobulbaceae; genus Electrothrix. The sequence goes on from CBFDDU010000112.1 coordinate 8,500, forward strand.
CGCCATAGCCGGTAACAACAAGGTACGGGTTGAGTTTATTGATCCGGCAGATAACCCGGATTTGGAGCAGGAGGCTGGCCAGAAATACGGCATCCGGCCTGTGCCTTTTCAGACAGCCAGTAAGTATCAGGCCTCAGTTACGAATTCCTATTTTGATATCCTGATCCGCTACGGTGATCAGTTTGAGACCCTGGGTTTCCGCGATCTCATTGAGGTCAAGGCTCAGGATGAGCAGAACCTGGAGGTGGAGCTGCGTAATCCAGAATACGACATCACTCGTGCCATCAAGAAGGTCCTGTACAGCTATCAGGCAGGCGGTGACCTGTTCAGTTCCATAAAGAAGCCTGTGGAGTTGACTGGCTATTTTTCCGCTGATGAGCGGCTTCCCGAAGAGCTCATCAAATTAAAGGTCGACTTAGCGGACTTATCCAAGGAGCTGGAAGCGGAGAGTAACGGTCGTTTCACCGCAGCAACTGTTGATCCAGAGGCAAACAACGGTATAATTGCTGAGCAAATTAACCAGGAATACGGTTTTCGCCCTATGGCTGCCAGCCTCTTTGATCAAAATTCCTTCTGGTTTTACATGATGCTGCAAAGCGGGGACCAGACCGTGGAGATCCCCTTGCCCGAGGATCTGAAAAAAGAAAGCCTCAAGCGGGCCATTGATGCGGGCCTGAAACGTTTTGCCACCGGTTTTACCAAGAACGTGGCTCTGAGCGTCCCCAAATCCATGCCGCCGATGCCACAGTACGGGATTCCCGGTGGCGGCGGGCCCAAGTTCGAAGCTCTGCGTGAGCTGCTTTCCCAGGAGCATACAGTTACGGATGCGGATTTGGCCAAGGGTCAGGTGCCGGGCGAGGCAGATATTTTGATGCTGGCTGCCCCAGAAGAGCTTGATGAAAAGGCACTCTTTGCGGTGGATCAGTTTCTTATGCAGGGCGGGACAGTGATTTTGGCTACTTCTCCCTATAAGGTTGATCTCCAGAAGCAGCTTTCCATGACCGAGAAAAAGACTGGTTTGGAAGACTGGTTGGCACATAACGGCCTTGTTGTTGAAAAACAGATGGTGCTTGATCCGCAGAACAGCCCTTTTCCTGTGCCGGTACAGCGAAACCTGGGCGGTTTCATGATCCGAGAGACCAAACTGGTCAATTACCCCTATTTTGTTGATATCCGACCAGGCGGTATGAACGAGGACAGCGGTATCACCACGGGGTTACAGCAGCTCACCATGAACTGGCCTTCACCAATCACCATTGATCCGGAGAAAAACAAGGGCCGCAAGGTCACCCGGCTGCTGGAGAGCTCGGAAAAAAGCTGGGTTTCTTCGTCCACCATGATCCAGCCGGATTTCAAGACCCATGGCGATCTTGGCTTTGCTGTTGAGGGCGAGCAGGGACAGCAGCTGCTGGCAGCGGCTGTTGAGGGCGGTTTTACCTCTTATTTTACGAGCAAGCCTTCGCCGTTGTTGAAAAAGGATGAGGATCCAGCAACAGCACAACAGGACCCGATGCAGAATCCTCTACAGGATCCCATGAAAAAAGATGGCGAAGAAAAAGAAGCGCAGGTGATTATCCGCCAGTTGGATAAATCCCCGGACACCGCCCGGATCATCCTCTTCGCTTCCAACAGCTTTCTCAGCGATACGGTGCTGAGTATCAGTTCCAGTGTGATGCGGACCAATTATCTCGGTCCTGTGCAACTTGTCGCCAACACCGTAGATTGGTCTCTGGAGGATCGGGGCCTGCTCTCTATCCGGGGCAGAAGCCATTTTTCCCGTCCTCTTGATCCCATCACCAAGAACGGACAACTTTTCTGGGAATATCTCAACTATGGTCTTGTGCTGCTCGGGCTGGCAATCATCTGGCTGTTTAGGCTCCGTATCCGCAAACGGGCAGAGGAGCGGCAGCTTGCCTTTTTGCAGCAGCCTGAATTGCAGTTTGAAACAGGGAGGGTATCATCATGATGAAGGCAATAATTTATGCAGCCGCAGCCTTGCTTATTCTCCAGATCGGGCTGGCCGTGGCTGTCCATCAACAACAGGCGGTCAATCTGGAATCCACGGCACCGGACTCGGCCTTTCTCTCCTTTACGCCTGAGAGTATCACCTCGGTTCTTATCAACGGACCCGAGAAGAAGGAACTGGTTCTGCAAAAGAGCGACAAGGGCTGGATTATGCCCGGTGCTTTTTCTGCACCTGTGAGTAAACGTCAGGTCGATGATCTGCTGCAAAAGCTGACCGATGCCCGTCAGGGTTTGGCTGTGGCCACCAGTAAAGGGGCGGCCAAACGTTTTAAAACGGCTGGGGATGATTTTGAACGCCACGTCACCCTGAAGCAGGGCGACACTGTTGTCGGGGATTTTTATCTCGGCACCTCTGCCGGAATGCGGAACAGCCATGTCCGCAAGGCGGGTGAGGACACCGTGGTCAGCATCCCGGTGGGCAGCCATGAGGTTGATGTGGAGGCAGACAGCTGGCTGGACCGTACCTTGGCTGATTTAAACAAGGATGAGCTTAAGGCGGTTGCCTTGGGTGATATTTCCTTGAGCAAGAAGGAAGAGGGCGAGGAAAAGGTTTGGTTGCTAGACGGCGTAACCAAGGAGGAAACCGAGCAAGAGGCGGTGGATAAGCTGCTGAACAAGATTACTGCCATCTCGGTTCAATCTGTGCTTGATCCTGTGAAATCAGCTGAGCTTTTTACAAAGGATCCGGCGGTCCAGTTCACGGTGACCAAGCAGGATGACAGCACGGTGACCTATGCCTTTGCCAAGAATGATGAGGATGATTATTTTATCCTCAAGATGTCGGACAACGAGCTCTACTTTAAGGTCGGCAAGTGGCTGGTTGAGGATCTGACCGAAGCCAAGCGGGAAACGCTGCTGGTCGGCTATGAGGAAAAGAAGGAAGAGGTGCCCGCAGTTCAGCCTGTAGCGCAGGAAGCTCCGTTGATTGATGAGCAAGTTGATCTGCCGGAGCAGGAGGGCGTAGAACCAGCGGTTCTTGCTGAGCTTCCACCTGAAGAGGAAGAAGCTTTGCCTGTGCAGGAGGCTGTTGAACACGCTCAGGTAGAGACAGAAGCTGAAGAGGGCGAAAAAGTATCTAACCCGTAGGGAAACCAACAAGAAATAAAATCCCCGTTTTCAGGTATGGAATTGTAGGGGCAGACCTGCGTGTCTGCCCGGCATAAAAGGGCGAACACATAG
>CBFDDU010000113.1:0-11671 GCA_965603655.1 uncultured Candidatus Electrothrix sp.
TACGGTATTTTCATATTTTTTCTTTATCTGTAGGGGAACGGCGTGCCGTGCCCTGGAATTCCTCTGTTGCGGTGAATAATGGGCGGCAAGCGGGTCGCCCCTGCAACCCGTTATAATCCGAGAAATAATGTAGGGGCAGACCTGCGTGTCTGCCCTGGAACAACCTCGGTTGTGGTGCAAATCGGGCGGACACATAGGTCCGCCCCTACCCAGTTTGCGGGATCAACATCCCCCGATGTCCTGAAATACCACCGTTGTGTCGGCAAAAAGGGCGACCGCCGGTCGCCCCTCCGTCGTAACCCCGTTCCAAAACCGGTCAAATCGACACCTGCACCCCTTTTTCACAACCCAAAATCAACACTTTGCAATACGATTTGCGGGCGGTGCCGTTTCGACACCCTGTTGCCGCGCTCAAACCCTTAAAAAATCCCGTTTTCTTCAATAATATCAAAATGCGGCGCGTTTCACCTCCGTATTTTTATCTAACTGTTTAAATATACGTTATTTTGTCCACTTTCCCTCCTTTTTAAAGTTCAATGACACGGACGAGCCGTGGTGATTGATTTTATTCAACTTCTTACCCTTACTCTTTTCCGCCCCAAAAAGCAACTCAATCCTCTTCCGCCAGAAAGCGGGCCACCCGCTCCCGCTTTTCCGCCAGGGAATGCCCGTCCCATTCTTTCTCATACTCGGGCCAGTCCCCCACCACTTGATCCTCGGGTAAATGGTAGCCCACCTGACCGGTGGGCAGGTCGATCAGCAGCACGGGCCAGCCCGGCGCGTCCGGGTCCTGCCGCAGCCCCGCCTTCATACCTAGCTGGCGGGCCAGTTTCGCCAGGGCCTGCACGGTTTGGTTGCGGTCGAAATAGGCGTCGTCTAGGGTGCTGCTTTGGTTGATGGTCATGGCACCACCTTATCTTTTCTAGTCAGCAGGGGCAGACAGTCGCTGTCCTTATCCAACGGAATCAGGCATTCATGATGATCCCTATCATTATCCACAAACCAGGAAAAATTTTCATTTTCAATGTCGATATTGCTTTCATCGCCGTGTGCGTCCGCTTTGACCTGGGGATAATGCACCGGCTGCCGGACATGCTGCGGATTACCGAGTAGATCAAGGGCGCGGTAGATATCTGGATCTATGGTTTTCAAAAAATGCTCCCGGCATTCCTTCGGGTCAGGAACGGAGCCGCGCTCCGGTGCCTCGTAACCTGCTTTTGCCAGCTCATCCCGCAGGTTCGGGTCAGTCCAGCCGCCCTGATTATACCGCATATCTTTCGGTTCATCTTCGGCATAACGTTTTTTCCGATCAATGGCGTGCAGAGCGGCAAGGTCAATCTTAACACTACCCAGCCCGATGGGTTTGCCCATCCCCAGTTTATGGCGGAACGCCTTATTCGGGCGCAGGGCAAAGCAGAGCAGGCCCAGTTCCCATTTAGTCAGGTTGCTAAAATCCAGATGGAAATAAAAAGAGGTCCCCTTAGTAATGGGCTTTACCCTGACCTTCATCTCCGGGCGGTCTTTGGGATGCAGGCTCTTCCAGGGATACGTGTGGATGCCGTTGTCCGCAGGATGCCCCTGTTTATCCAGCTGCTGCACTGCTGCCGGGTCGTCTTTGTGGCGCTGGGCATGAAGATACTGTTTTCGGCCCATAGCATGATGCGACTTAGCTGTAAGCTCCTGTTTGCTGATAGCACCGGTACCTTCTGCGTCTTTCTGTCGAGTAAAATAGAGGGCGGGCGAAGGTGGTTTGGGAGTGGATAGGGCCTTGAGGGTGATCCGCTTCGATTCCAGCAGGTCGCTTTCATCCGGGGCATCCGCAGGCAGCACCCCGGCGGAAACCCGTACCTTTCCGGCAAAGGACAGGGGTTTCTTTTTATCATCCTCTTGATCCGACTGTTCTCCTTTTTCTTTTCCAAAATCTTCAACAAAACCGAACAACAGTTCAGCCGGGGAGATATGTTTGCGCTTCGGGTTAAAGGGCAGGAGTTCCTGGTCAGGAAAAAAACTGCCTACCTTGGATGCCAGCTTACGCGCATCTTCCACCCGACTGCGCCAAATGGAAGAAAAAGAAAGCTCGGCAACATTATTTCCCTCTATGCTGTACCAAACCAAATCACCGTGCCTGAGCGGCAGGGTGCAGAAGCGGTCTGTCTCATCCCTTTCCCGTTCCGCCCCTTTGAGGTGAAAAGGCAGCCAGCGGGTTGAAGTACCGTCTTTATCCTTTTTCAACTCTTGATCGCTTTTCTGGCTTCTGCTCCGTTCATCGGCAAGATCCTGATAGCGTTCTCGAACATGTTCGGGAACCGGAAGTTTATTGCGTTTTTTATCTTCAATATATTGATTAAAATCAAAGGTGTTGTTTTGCCTGTCAATATACTCAAGAGGAACTGTGATGAACAGCTCATGCTTTTTACTTTCCAAGTCTTTTTGCCGATGTGCATCTTTACCGAGAATACGGAGGACACCCGGAGTCCTGCCGGGTGCATATTTGGTGCTCGGCACGGTACCGACCTTGTAATAATAAACAACATTATGGTTTGGCGACCATGAATGTTTATCCTCCAAAAAAGACATCATTGCAGGGTTAGTATAGGCATCTTTGAGCTTGATCGCCTTGAAGTAATCAATAAGATGAAGGATTGACAGTTGTTCCTTTGTGCTCCCTTCATCTTTGCTGATGACAACCATGCCGATTTTTTTCAAGGGATCATCAGCTGTTTTACGAAACGATAAGACCCCGTTCTCCAGCACCCGCATGGCGGAATTGGAAGCCGCCTCAGCAAGGGAGGAGATCATCCCCCGCAGAGAGGTGGCCGGAATGGCGAGGTCGCCGTTGAGGCGGTAATTCTTTACTTTCTTTGCCTTCTCCGGATCTTGTTCTTCTGCTTTTTCGTCCTCAGCCCCGATAAACAGCGGGGTTTCCGTCTCCAGACGGCAGATAATCCTGCCATGATAGAGCGGTATCTTGTCACCACCTGCCCCATCCTGTGTTTCCTGTCGATAAAGCGCATGGGAATGGTGAGGCAAGGACTCTTTCAGTTCATCCTTGCCGAAACTTTTCCTGGGCAGCCATGAATCGGTCTTGGCCGGTTTCACCGGAATGAAATGATAAGGATTATGAAATGTGTTTTGAGCAGGCCGGGTTTCCGCTGGCTTGACAGGTAACGGAAACTCATCATACGATGCAGGTTCCGGCGTACCCGCGCAGGGATACCCTCCCAGTTCAGCAGCCACATGCTCACGGAAAGCGGTAATATGCGGGATGAGCCGGTCCCAATTCTCAACCCGCACAGCTTCTGTCAGCAGATGCCCATAGCCCTTATTGGCCCCAAAGCCTAAGGTGACATCTCCCTCCCGAAGGTCACGCAGAACCAGAGCAAGCAACCCTTTGCTGGATTCTTTTACTCTGCTGCTGACTGTTATCTTGCCCTGAAAACAGGGATGTTCACTGTGTTCAACAGCAAACTTGGCTCCGTCCTTACCGCCGCCGTGAAAGCGATCAATGGCGACAAAATCCTGGCGGTTCTCTGTCCTGTCCACCTGAACGCATTTGAAAGTATGGATGCGAAGGCCTGTTTTCCAACCTGCGGCCCCGAAGACCTGACAGACCGGGCAAAGCGTATCAAGCTCTTTGATTTCAAGGAGAGGGGGACAGGGATCTGCCGGATGACAACAATGTCCGCCAAGGGTGCGGACAATCCGCTCGGCCTGAGAGCGCAAGGCACCACGCAAGGAAGAGGCGGGCAGAAGAGGTTTCCCGTCATTATCCCGTAGCGGAATCAGATCCGGCTGGTCTGGATCAATTTTTTCTTTTTTTACCGGGTCACTGACCAGAAAGGGGCCGTCAAAGGGGAGCGTTAGGTTCAATTGCAGGTCCTGGCCGGGAGCATCCGGGGCTTTTTCCAAAACAAAAGCGGCGCGATCCTGTATCTCCTTTTCGTCCAGCAGCCGAGTGCAGTCGGTGTCATCCATCGCCATTGCAACATGTTCAACAGGCGCATCCTCCATACTCCTGAGCCAGTCACAGACAGCATCGTTGTCCATAAAGCGGGCTTCAACCGCTCCGCAGAGCTGCACACGCCCCATGCCGTCCGCCTCCCCGGCACCAAAAGAAATACCTATTTCGCTGTCACGGCAGACTTGCAGCGCAGCAAGGAGGATATCCACCTCTGGATTTTTATCATTATCCTCCATCACTCCGCTGATAACGACTTTGAAAACAACACCCGGCGGCACTGCCTCCGCATAATGGAGATGTCGGTGCAATGCGCTGCCGGTATGGCGATCAATGGCGGTGGAAGCCGTAATCCAGGTCTGCCGTTTTTCATCCCAAAAGGGATACGGCTGCTTACCGGTTAAGGTCTTGCAAAGGCGGGCATCGTGAAACTCCGCCCTTCCGCCGGATCCCTGTTTCTTTTTTTCATCCTGTTCCCGGTCATCGTGCTCCTTGCCAAAGACGGATTCCATGAGACTGGTGTCAGCGTTTTGATCCACCAACCATTGACGTAATTTTCCCTTCAGGGTGGAACCAGGAATAATCGGTAGATTGCCCCGTCCTTCAACATCACATCCTTTAACAACAGCGTTGATTGCAACAGACTCTCCGTCATGTTCGATGCCCTTGACATGCATCTCCTCGGAAGAGCCGATATGCAGCGAAGAACAGGTTACAAGCTCGGCAGTGATCTGCCAGCGTTTTCTTTCCCCTAGGCTCCAGGGAATATCGGAAATACTATCAGATGACATGGCACTCCTCCTTGTTCTGTCTGTTTCCGCTTACCTGCTGAATCGGGGTGACAACAGCATCCGTGCTGCTTTCTGTCAGCATCTTTGCCGGATACCCGTCGTTTTTTCCGTCGTTTTCCCTTATCCCCATATTGACCGCAATTTCCCCGTAACCGTTCTGCGGGATAAAGGGCGTCTGCCGCCATTGCTGTTCAGCATCTTCGCTGATGCCGTAGCAGGTACAGACAGCAGGCGAGAGGGGTAAGCCGCAGGCTAACCATTCAGTAATCTTTTCCTGTGCCGCCGCAATACCCTTGTCACCGGCCCGGAGGACAAAGACGCTGCTCGCCTCGGTCAACAGCCAAGGGCGATACTGCACATCGTCCTGCTGATTTCGAGCCATCATCATATGCCGATATTTTCCGCCAAAGAGTTTCTGGCGGGCAAAATAACGATCTTTCTCAAGGCATAACGTATTTCCCGAGAGTTCCGCCCATGCCTGTTGATACATGGCTTGCAGCTCATCTCTGCCGCTGCTTTCACAGAGTTCTTCGGGAGAACCGAGCAGGGTGTCGGTCTGGAGGGTGATAATCCACTGGTCAGCATTAAGCGGTTTCAGATTGGCAACCGGGAAAAAAGGTTGTACCGGGGGTTCCTCAAAGGTGATTTTTGCGGGAGTTTTGGTTTTACCCAAGGCGATAATACCTTGAGCCAGCAAAGACCGGAGCTGGGCCAGAACCACGCCCCGCTGCTGCTCGTCAATCCTGCTCAAATCCAGTTCCGCATACCAGCATGCATTGTCCGGGATGATCCGTTCATAGGAGAAGAGCTGTTCATCTGCTGAACGGAGGGAGGCCCGATCAATGGCAGTCCGCACCCGCAGTTCGGTGTTCAGCTTTGCCCAGCCCCATTCCGGCCTGCGAATAGAGGGCCAGGGATAGCATTTCAGGGTTGTGTCATCGTCCTTCCAGTCCACGGCAAAATCCGGCGACTTATTGTTGATGAGACAAGGGGCATCCAGTTGAGCGACATCATAGAGAGTTTTCATGGTATCATCACTCAGCTGCACCAGGGAAAGCGGCGCGACCACAGGCCTCTTCCCCTCGCAGCCCGGACCGCCGGGAAAGGCATGGCTGACCCGCAACCTGCTGAAGTTTTCCTTGAGTTCCTGCCGTGCAGGATCGTTGATTGCTCCGACCTCATTCACCTGTTGACCGGTAAGATGACTCCAGGTAGTGGCGATACAGCCGAGTAATGCGCCGCCGCTGATGATCGCCTCCGGCTCAAACTGGTTTTCCGTCAGCTTTCCGGCAATGCAGAAGGGATATTGCGGCTCAATGCGCAGGCTGATACGCTTATTTTTCGGCAGAGCAGCCGGTTGGGTGAGCACCGCCGGTCGGCCCGGTTCGGGTAAAAAGCCTTTGACTGGCTCTGCCAATTCAACCTTCACCACCCGCCCGAAACCGACAGTACGCATGGCCCCGATCTGGGAAAACCACTTGAAACCGGCCAGGATATGGCGGCAGATCTTATCCGCCTCTTTTTCCGAGGGGCTGAAAAAATGAATATCGCCGCTGAAGCAATACTGTTTGCCGCTGACAAAGGGGTTTTCGATCATCACCAGCTGCTGTTCCTTGACCGCTCCCCGTTCCTGATCAATTGCTATCCGGTGGCGTATCGCCTCGTGTACCACCTCGTTACCCTGCTCTTCCTGCTCCGATTCAAGAACAAAGTCCGAAAGAAAGAGCTGCTTTCGCCGGGGCAGAGCATATTCGGCATGCGTTCCCAGCCACTGGTCAATACGGGGCCGGAACCAGGTCTGTCCACCAGAGGCGTTGTCCAGTTCTCCCCAGGCCTGCCGGAGTTTTCCGCTGATCAGAGTACCAGGCAGACAGGCTTCGTCCTTATGATTACGACAGATTACCGCATCCAGGCCGGGATTGCCCGGCGAAGAGGATTGGGTAAGCAGGGGGCCTTCCAGGGTCAGGGTGATTCGCAGACTGACTTTAAGCATGGCTTACCTCCTGCTGAATATTCTGCGCATCCACAGATACAGATACTGCCGGGATATAATCCCAGAGGTCAATCAGATGCAGCCAATGGGCCTGATTATTGCCGAAGATTTCCTGCAATTTCTGAAGCGGTTCCTGACTCTTTTCCGGAAGTTTCTGCTTATATTGCTCTGCTTTTTTGCACAGCTCGCCCTTTTCTGGATCATGATTTCGGTAGGATGCAAAAATTTGATACATCTTGCGATGTGACAAGGCTACTTCTTCCTGCTTTAGCTGCTGGACAGCCTTCTGGATATTCACCATATCCTTTGCCCCAATCAGCAGATCTCGTGGATCGCCGATATTGCCCAGCTGTTTCTTGCGAAATCCGGCAAGATCGGTTCCAGCATGATCAAAGGATTCCAGCACCTGATAGGCGATCAGATTTTTCTCCCGATCTTTTTTCGCAAACCCATCAGCCAAATTCTTGGCAAGGGCCTCAATGGGTTTGATCGGGGCGTTGTGATGGCAGAAGACCAGCCCGGCAGCGTGTTTGAGCGGTTTTGAGCGATTCGCGTTCAGATATTCTTCAGCCAGCTCGTAAAAGGTCTGGAGCAGCCACCAGCCCTGCCAAGCCGGAACCACCCAGATGATCTCATCACCGCCCCAGAGCAGGGTTTCCAGGCGGATACGATCCACCCTTTCGTTCTCGTCATACCACAACCAGTCGGGATCATCTTTGATTCTGACCAAAATCTCTTTCAGGACTTCTTTTCTGCCGTTACGGGTACCGGTGTCGAATTCGCGCTGCTTTTGTGCATTTTCTGAAGCCTTTTGCAGGTCACCGAATCCGTTGCCGTCAATATAGATAAAGGCGATTTTTCCGTCCAGCGACTGATTCACCCGGTCCGGCGGCTTGCTGCTGATCTGGCTAAACTCATTGGTGAACTCCAAGCCTTTGATTCCTGTCTCGGCCTCGTAGAATTTCTGCCTGTTTTCTCGCCCGAATTCTCGCCGACGATCAACTGACCGTGAAATATAATCTTTCCCTTCCTTTTTTAGCCAATTTTGCTCCCTCCCCGGACGTATTTTATCGAAATCACAGACACCGGAACATTGAGGATCAAATCCAGGAACCGCCACCGAGGGAGCCTGCATCTGCTGCCAACGGTTCAGGGCTTGGGCCTTGTCTCGATTCATCTGATATCCGCCGCCCTTATCCTCAAGCAGATCCACCACAAAAGTGGCGTGTTCATATCCACCCCGGTTCAACGCGGTGCCAACATCCTCTTTTATTTTGACGGCTTTATCTTCTGTAATCTCCAGTTGAAACAGGCCCCAAGATGCTCCTTTGGTGATTGTGAATTCCGTTAGGGCCTTTCGGGACGCTTTCTCATATTTCTTGGCCGCCTTTTCTTTCCTGTCTATTTGCTTTTCCTTAGTTTTCTTCTCTCTTTTTTTGAGCTTGCCTTTCTTCAACTGCCTGTGTTCCGCCTGCAACTGCTCCAATTTATCCGTCAACTCAGTTTGTAGCTGCGCCAGTATCTCCTCCACGTTTCCGGTAGAGACCGGCGCAAAGGACTTTATCAAGGCTTTTTGTATAACCTCTTCCACCTGATCCATTGCCCGCAACAGCATCAGGCTGCCGCCCCGAACTGTGCTCAGGTCATTGGTGTCCATAACAAAATTGCTCAGGTTCACCCCTTCCACCCGCAGATAGTAGGTCATTGCTTTGCTCCGTTATTTTTTGTCGGCTTTTTGTTTTTGAGCCAGCGCAGGGTTCCAAGAAAGGCCAGCAGGATCAATCCCCACTCCGGTAGCTGATCCGAGAGGTCAATCAGGTGCAGATCAGGCACAGCCAACAGGGCGGCCAGCACCGCCGCGACCGCCAAGGGAATACCATAGGTGGCAAGATTATTGGCTGCGTTGGCCAAGCGGGTTGATTCAAGCACCTCAAGAAATTCATGGGTATGATCAATTTCCACCTGCACCTCTTTGAAGAATCGTTCAATGTCAAAACAATCATGTTGCAGTTCATACAGTTCAAGCATCTGCTGCTGATTGGAGACAATTGGATAGCGATAGAGCACGGTAAAGCGGGTGAATTTTTTGCGCAGGGTAATCAGATCCTCTCGACGGCTGTCCCAACCCTGCTCATCCATCAGGATGTCGGACAAGGCCTTGCTAAAGCGGAATAAGGACATCCGTATGAAAAAGAGGAGCATGAGCACGTCAAAATAATATGATTCGGACGGAGCAAAAACGTACTCCTCAGGCGGGCCGAGCACTGCGCCGCCGTGGTAGCAGAATCCATACCACGTTCCACCTTCCTGCCAGCGTGTATAGGTTCTCTGCTCAGCCCAGTTTCGCTCAAACTCCGTCGTTCCCTTAGAAAAAGGCAAATCCACATTCAGCAACTTAATCCAATGGCCGTAGTCACTGGACCGGACGAGCTGCCTACCTGGCTGAAAAAGTCTTTTCAGGGCAAGACCGCCTTTCTCTGGAAACGCTGCTGTCCAGACATAGGCCCGATTTTCATCGTAGATCTGCCAGTGCGTACTTGTGGTTTTCCTCTCTTTACCGCAGGTCCAATCTCTCCCTGCCTCTGCCCAAGCTTGAGGAAACAGTCTGTACAACCGATTCTTATAAACAAGCGGAATCTCCAGCAGATTTGCCCAGCGGTCAAAATAGCATCGCTGTGCCGCTGACTTTAAGCCGTCTTTAGCCAGCTCGGCAACAGTCAGAAAAGGTTCGGTGCCCGCATAACGCACCGGCACCTTGCCGAAGCTCTTTGTGAAATGCGCCAGATGATCGTCATAAGGCATGTCGTAATAGCGGAACATCTCATTGAACAGCAGCAGGTCGTCCAGCTCCGGCGTGTTGTCCTGCTCCTCCGGGAAATAAAGATCTACCTGGAGAAAACCGGTGTGCCGAATATCCGCCTCCTGCTCTGCCGCCAAGCGGGCCGGAATGTCATCCCCGCCCTGACCTCCTGCGGCCTCGAACAGGGTGATACGGGGCGGTTTCATGCCGATTTTGAAGGATCTGTCGCGCAGGGATATCTCAACCTCGGCTTTTCCCCAAGCCGTCTCATTCCAGTCGGCGCACATATCCAGCCACAGGGCCTGCTCGTAGAGGATTCTGCTGGTTTCACGGGTGAAGTATTTTTTACGTTTGAGGAAGGAAAGATCGGAAAGCGGGTTGAGCGTGTAGTGAAGGGGCGAAGAGAAAGGGGGAGAATCTTGCTGTTCTTCCAGTTTATAGGCAAAGGGAAGAACGAAGCGGGTAAAAGTGGTCGGGTGTATTGTGTCTTTATCGTTAACCGGTTTTCCGATGCGCAGCGCAAGGCTGCAATCTGTTTCCATCGCACTGATTTCCTCGCTTAATTTATATTTTCAAGCTGTACCAACCCGTCATTTCCAGGATCTCGTTTAAAAAACCAGGGTGTTACCCTTCGCTGATATATACAGCCCCTACAGGGCGTTCCTGCTCGTTTTCCACCTGATCAACGGCACCACGGTTGGCTCCGGCACCATACCCCAAAGGGGTTATACAGATCAGCAAAGGGTAACACCCTGGCGCATTTGCCGGGCAGATGGACGGATTTCGTAGGGGAACGGCATGCCGTGCCCTGGAATGTCTCCGTTGTGGTGCAAAAAGGGCGACCGCCGGTCGCCCCTCTGTCGTAACCCCGTTCCAAAACCGGTCAAGTCGACACCTATAAATCTCATTAGTGAGGTGTACCATGAAAATTAGTCGTAACCCCGTTCCAAAACCGGTCAAGTCGACACCTGTTTAATCTCAATCATTGGCGTAGCATGCTGCGTCGTAACCCCGTTCCAAAACCGGTCAAGTCGACACCCTTATTTTGTTCGCTCAAGACACTGGGCGGATTGTCGTAACCCCGTTCCAAAACCGGTCAAGTCGACACCATACACACTCTGCCCCATCACTCGCCAAGATGGTAAGTCGTAACCCCGTTCCAAAACCGGTCAAGTCGACACCGGCTGCAATGAGGCGAAGAGAATAGGTAAAAAAGTCGTAACCCCGTTCCAAAACCGGTCAAGTCGACACCTCTACCCTTTTTTCGCAAAGTAAAATCAGACACCTACATACCCATTTGCGACTGATGCCGCTCCGACGACCCTCCGACACACTCCGAAGCCCAAAAAATCCCGTTTTCTTCAATAAAATCAACGCGCGACCCATCCCGACCCTCCAAAATCAATCAACATTATGATATTAAACGTTTTTCAGCGATTCACCTCCTTTTTTTCTCTGATCCGCCCAAACCCGTCGCGGATATTGATATTACTCAATTTTTTATTTTTAGCCGTTTGGGCCTAGTTCCCAAGCTCCAGCTTGGGAACCCTTTCTCCTGAAGCTCTGCTTCACACATATGAAGCGGAGCTTCACGATGTTCGTGCCCAAGCAGAGCTTGGGCACCAGTAAACCCCGCTTATACAAACGACAAATTTCATCGTACAACAGGATGAAATCCGGGTCAACCGTTACCCGGCCCCGCACACCGCAACCGCCTCAATCTCCGTGCCATCGGTGAGCAGAAGGTAGGATTTCAATTTGGGCAGCCTGCTGATATCGTCCAGCTCCTGATACCCCCTAATCTGCTCAATCCCCTCAATCCGTTTTGCCTCCATGCCCTTTTCCCCATCCTTTTTCTTGCTGAATTTCAGCTCAAAAAGAAACTGATAGCGCACCTCAATGGGTTTACGTTCCAGCAGCAAAATATCAGGGTAGCGGTTGTTTACTTCAGGCTCGCTGCGAATGAAATAGACTTCAGACTGATTCAACAGAGTCAAGATCACGGCCTTGATGTGTTTTTCGTCCATACGCATGAAATCACGGTTGGAGAACAGGGCCAAGACGCTACGGATTTCATCAAGCAAAGGTTTGATATTATTATGCAGGGCCAGCTCAGCCACGGCATGTTC
>CBFDDU010000114.1:0-11464 GCA_965603655.1 uncultured Candidatus Electrothrix sp.
CCTGACTGTGTTCTTTTCCGGCTCAGTCCGGGCCAAAGAATATCATCTTGATACCTTGGAGAAAGAAGCCCGCAAGTTTGCGCCAAGCTACACCGCTAAGGGCCATTTACCTCCCAAGCCGCAGGAGGCGGATCTGCTCCGGCGGGCCGCAGATATCATGGTCACGGAACGGCAATGCGCTGCCGCTATCCCTCTGTACCGGCAGGCAGCCCTCTTTTCCGGCCAACCGGATGCCGACCTCTGGCTTGCTGTGGCAAGGGCCAACAGCTGTGCCAAGGACTGGCCCCAGGCGAGTCAGAGCGGCTGGCTGGCCTATGGTGCTGCAAACAATGATGGCCTCCGGGCCGCCGCCCTCGCGCTGACCGGCGCAGCCCTGGAGAAACGCACGACCTCCTATAAAAATTGGACCCCGGCGGCCATTGTTCTCTATGAACGGCTCAATGAGCTGGAAAGCAGCAGCGAAAATGGGGAAAAGCTGGCCCGGCTGCGGATCAAACAGAATGAGGACAAGAAATTACTGATCCAGAGTTACACGGCGGATACCGACTCTGGTCATCCCAGGCTCTGTCTCGGGGTGAATGATGAGCTGATCAATCCGGATCAGGCCCATTACGGCGATTATGTCCGGATCTCCCCTGCCCTGCACGCCACCTTCTTTACAGAGTACCGAAAGCTCTGTATCGGCGGCGCATCCTACGGTACCTCCTATGAAATCACCCTGCGCAAGGGCCTGAAAGGAAAGAGCAAGGAACTCATGGACACGGCAGCCTTCACCATTGCCACCGGCCATAGTCCCTCTGCGCTTTGGTTTAACCAGAATGATTACATTCTGGCTGATGCCTCCGGGGCTGTAGGCCTCCATACGGTGAATGTCAACAAGGTGCGCCTCCGCCTCTATCGTATTCATGAACGCAATATCCTGGGTGAGTTTGTCAGCAACGGCTTCCGTCGCAAGCTCAATGAGTACGAGCTGGAGAATATCAAGAACAGAGAGGGCGAGCTAGCCTGGCAAGGCGTAACCGAGATCACCTCTACCGAAGATGAAAAAACAGTCAGTGCCCTTGCCCTGCCCGAGGAAACCATTGCCGCCCCTGGTCTCTATATCCTGATTGCCGAAGACGGCAACACCGCCCCGAAACGCTGGCAGGGATTTGCCAGTCAATGGCTGGTCAAGACGGATATCGGCCTGACTGCCTATCAGGGCAATGACGGCCTCACGGTGATGGCCCGCAGTCTGCAAACCGCCCTACCCCTTGCCGGAGTTGAGGTTGTCCTCTATGCCCGTAATAATACCCCGCTGGCTACCCTGACCACGGATGAAAAGGGCCTCGTCCGTTTTGCCCCCGGCCTCCTGCGCGGCAAGGGCGGTCAGGCCCCTGTTCAGCTGGTCTCCACGGACAGCCAATACGGCTTCACCTTTTTGCAGCTCCAACAGGCACCCTTTGATTTCAGTGATCGGGGCGTGGGCGGACGTACTGCCCCCGGCCCGGTGGACGCCTTTGTCTACACCGAGCGGGGGATCTATCGCCCCGGTGAAACGGTCAATGTGGTGGCCCTGGTCCGGGATCAATTAGGGCGGGCCATAGATGCGCCGCCGTTGACTCTGCGCCTCAAAGGCCCCAATGCCAAGGTCAAGCTGGAGCGGATTCTCACACCCGATGCTGCCGGAGGCTATAGCGAGACCATCAACCTACCTGCCTCGGCTCGTTCCGGTTCCTGGACAGCAGCTCTCTATGTGGATGTGGAAGAGAAGCCTGTGGGTCAGGTCAGCTTCTTGGTCAAATCCTTTAAACCGCCCCGCCTAGAGGCCCGACTGGCATCTGAAGGCGTTCTCACCCCCAAGGAAGGGGCCAAGGCCCTGATCCAGGCCGACTATCTCTACGGGTCACCAGGCTCGGATCTGCGGGTCCAGGCTCGGATGAGTCTCCAGTATGATCCCCATCCCTTTAGCGATTTTGCCAACTTCTTCTTTGGCAGGGCAGGCGAGGAACCAGGCATCGGTGATATTGAGCTCCCGGACATCAGAACCGATGCCCAGGGACGCGGTACCCTAGTCCTCCAACTGAACGGACAGCAGGAGACCACCCGGCAGCCGCTCAAGGCCGTGGTTCATGCTGAGGTTATGGATATTGACGGCAGAACCGTTGCCGCCGGCACCGGGGTGCCGGTACGGCATCTCCCCGAATACCTGGGCGTACAGCCAGGCTTCAAGGATGAACAGATTCAGGCCGACACGACGGCAAAATTTGCTGTGATTGCCCTGGACAGCAAGGGCCTGCCGCAAAAGCAAGGAAAGCTCGGCTATCGGCTTATCCGGGAGGAAATTGATTACCAGTGGTTCCAGAAAAACGGTGCATGGGGCTATGAACGGATCGTGCGTGATCATGAGGAAGGACGGGATCAGCTGAGCTGGCAGCAGACCGGCCCGGTCCCCCTTGCTTTGCCGGTCACACGAGGTGAATATCGGCTGGAGCTGCTCAATAAGGAGGCAGAGCTGGTCACCGCCTTCCGTTTTACAGCCGGTAATCAGCTCATCGGCACAAGCGACACCCCGGATGCAGTCAAGGTGGAGCTGGATCGTCAACAGTATCAGGTCGGCGACATAGCCAAGCTGACCCTGAAATCACCCTATCCAGGACAGGCAAGTTTGATCCTGGCCAACAGCTCCATTCACGATGTGCGCAATATCTCCCTTACTGCGGGAGAGGACACCCTGGAGATCCCAGTCAAGGCGGATTGGGGCGCAGGTGTTTATGCCCTGGTCACTGTCTATCGCCCTGGCAAGGAGCAGCAGAAAGGCGCGGACCGGGCCGTGGGTCTGGTCTGGCTCAATGTTGATCCGGCAGCGCAACGTTTGCAGGTCGCCATCAAAACTCCGGACAAGATCCGGCCCCGCCAGACTTTGCAGGTGCCGGTGGAGATCAAAGAGGCCGCTCCCAATGAAGCAGTCCATCTGACCCTGGCAGCGGTGGATGATGGTGTTCTCCGCCTGACCAACTTTGTCTCGCCCGATCCGCTGGCTTGGTTCTTTAACAAGCAGCAGCTGGGCCTGGAGATTCGCGATCTGTACGGGCAGCTGATCGCTCCGCCGGAGAGCAAGCCCCTTGTCCTGCGCACCGGTGCCGGTGAAAACGGGTTGCGCGGTGCCCCTGACTCCAATATCAAGGTGGTCTCCCTCTTTTCTGGAGTGGTTCAAGCCGGGGAGAACGGCAGGGCCACCATTCCCCTGGAAATCCCTGACTTCAACGGCAGGCTCCGCCTGATGACCGTGGTCTGGTCTCAAGACAAGCTGGGCGCTGCCAGTCAGGATTTGCAGGTCAATGATCCGGTAGTGGTCTCACCGGCCCTGCCCCGCTATCTGGCCCAAGGCGATGAATCCAGCATCCAACTGCTCCTGGAAAATATCGACGGCCCGGCAGGTGACTACAGCATCACCTGGACAGCAGAGGGTGCGGTGACGATGGGAACCGGGACGGAAACAGAGGTGGAGACCGGGGATAAGGTGAACCCCGTCACCATCACCCTTGCACCGGGTAAACGAGAGAACCTGCGCTTCCCGGTACAGGCGGACAAGATCGGCGCAGGCAGCCTCCATGTTCAGGTCAAGGGACCGGAGGACTACAGCTATAGCGGAGACTTCCCGCTCAATGTTCGCGGCAAATATCTGCCGACCTTGGAACGCCGCTCCAGCAGGCTTGATCCCGGCGAATCCGTTATCCTGAATAACAAGACCCTCAGCGGCCTGTTCCCGGAAACCGCCAAGGTTGGCTTAACTATTTCCAGCTCACCCAATCTGGACGTGCCCGGCTTACTGGGTCAGCTTGATCGCTACCCCTACGGCTGCCTGGAACAGCTGACCAGCCGAGCCATGCCCCTGCTCTCTGCCAATATCCTGGCGGAACGCTTTGCCGCTCCTCTGGATAAGGAGTTACCGGGCAGGGTCCAGGAGGCCATTGACCGCATCCTGCAAAAACAGCAGGGCGAGGGCAGCTTTTCCCTCTGGTCGGACAGCGGCAGGACCGCTCCCTGGCTTTCCGCCTATGCCCTGGATTTTCTCAGTCGGGCCCAGGAAAAGGGCTACGTGGTGCCTGAGTATTTTTACAAGAAGGGCATGCAATGGCTGACTGATCAGGTCAAGAACGCCAATAATCCCCAGGTGCAGGATCTGGCTCCCCTGGCCTATGCCCATTGGGTGCTGGCCCGAACCGGACAGGGCAGGCACGAGGATGCCCGTTATCTCTTTGATACCTGGTTTCAGAAGATCCCCTCGCCGCTGGCTCAGGCCCAGCTGGCCGGAGCCCTGGCCCTGTTAGGGGATCGGAGTCGGGCAATCAAGGGCCTCAAGGCTGCTCTGGAAAAGGCTAACGCTGATTCTGCTGCCTCATGGTCAAACTACGGATCGCGTCTCCGTGATCTGGCAGGCATCATCCATATCATTGCTGAATCCGGGATCAAGGAGGTTGATCCGGCCCCGGCCTGGCAGGAGCTGACCCGCTTGTTTGCGCAGGAGAAATACCTGTCCACTCAGGAACAGGCCTGGCTGATCATGGCCTCCCTGACCCTTGAATCAAGCAGCCCTCTTGATCTGGATATTGCGGAGCAGGCCCCTGCAAAAAAAGCCGAGAAGGAAGAAAAAGAGCAACCGGAGAAAAAGAAGCCTTCCTTACTCACCAGGATCAAATCTGCCTTGAACTTCGGAAGCAGCAAGCCGCCAGAAACCGAGGCTCCGCCAACTCCTCAGAACGAGGAAAAAGAGCAGCCCAAACCGAAAACGCCGAACAGCACCTTTTTTGCCCTGCAACGAGACGGAAACTCGTTGCTGAGCAGCCCGGTCACCATCACCAATAACGGCGACAAGGCGGTCTGGCTGGTCACCACGGTGCAAGGCTCACCCATTGAAGCACCTGAACCTGTGGAAAAAGGCTTCACTGTTTTCCGAGAATGGTACAACACCGCAGGGGAACCGATGCCGGTGGATGCTGTCCAGCAGGGAGAGCTCATGGTAGTGACCCTTCAAGGCGAGGTGAAAACCGGGTCTGACTTCCAGGCCCTGTTGGTTGATCTCCTACCTGCGGGCTTTGAAATCGAGCGGCCCATTACCGAGCGGGACACCGCCTTTAGCTGGCTTAAGGGGCTCACCGACAATCGTTATGTGGACGCGCGGGATGACCGTTTTGTGGCGGCCTTTGCCACGGATTCGCTGCCCAAAGTGGAGGGCAACAAAAAGATGAGCAGGTTCCTGACAGCCTACCTGATCCGGGCGGTCACTCCGGGTATCTATACCTTGCCTCCGGTGGAGGTTGAGGCTATGTATCGACCGGAATATCGGGCCCGAAGTGGGGTAGGAACGGTGATAGTGAGCGGAGCGGAATGAGGAGTTTTCGGTAGGGGCACGGCGTGCCGTGCCCCTACGGCACCCCTGCATACAGAAGATGGATTGGCAATTTACCGTATAAATACATATAAAATATGAACACCTTAGATCAGAAATTACATTTTTCTTTTACAGCAAATCAACAAATTATCCAGCTGATTGCCGAGATTGATCTGTTTCGGGGAAAATGGGAACATCTGGAGCAATTGCACCCTGTTTTTCTCCAAGAACTGAAAGGGCTGGCAACCATTCAAAGTATCGGCTCGTCTACACGAATTGAAGGAGCGACTCTGACGGATAATGAGATAGAGCAGCTGATCGCCGATCTGAAGGTGAACAAACTTGAGAACCGCGACGAGCAGGAGGTAATCGGCTATTACGATGTCCTTGAGCTGATTTTTGATAATGCGGAAGATATTCATCTGACAGAAAATTATATCATGCAGCTGCATACCGTATTGCTCAGGTATTCAACAAAGGACAGTGGGCAAAAAGGGGCCTATAAAAAGGTATCCAACAAGGTTGTGGCAAGCTATCCGGACGGAACCCAGCGCGTGATTTTTAATACTACTGAGCCGTATTTAGTGCAGAAAGAGATGCAGGAGCTGCTTAGCTGGACAAACAAGCGTCTTGAGAACCTGGAATACCATCCGCTGTTGGTTGTCGGGCTGTTTATCTATGAATTTTTGTCCATCCATCCGTTTCATGACGGGAACGGCAGGCTTTCGAGATTATTAACGACCTTGGTGCTGATCAAATTGGATTATGACTTTATTCAATACATCTCCTTTGAGCATATCATAGAAAACAGGAAGGAAAGGTATTATGCGGCCCTGATGGATTGTCAACGAAAACGCAACACGGAAGAGGAACGTGTTGATACGTGGATGTTGTTTTTTCTGAATGCGTTGAAGATGGTTACGGTTAAATTGGGTTTGAAGATGAGTAATAGCGGCGGGTGATGCTCACCGTGCGGCTCCGTACAGAGGTAGAGGCAACACAGTATTTTCATCCACCAAAACAGAGAGAACACCATGAAGAAACTCGTTGAATTTGAACTGGACGGTCAGTCTGTTTATGTTGAAACAGAGATAAGCGAGCAGCAGGGGATAGAGCTTGTCAGCCTGGGTAAGGAAGACGAGCCGGAAAAGGCGACAGACTCTTTTGAAAAAGTTGTTTCCCGCATTAAACCGGCTGCCGAGCTGGTACTCAACTCTTTCAAAGAGATGAACACCCCGGATGAAATCGTTCTTGAATTCGGGCTGAACTTCAAGGCGAAGACGGGCGTGGTGTTCGCCTCTGCCGACAGCGAGGCAACCTTCAAGGTCTCGCTGAAATGGACGAATAAGAAATAATCGCCGGAGAACCCCATCCATGCCCGCCCCTTCTTTGGAATCCGCCCTTGTCCGTATCCTGCGGGCAGAAGGAGAGCTGCGCCGCCCGGTGGGCGCGGGCTTTCTTGTCTCACCTCAGCATATTGTTACCTGCGCTCATGTGGTCAACTGTGCCTTGGGACGAGGACAGAACAGCACTGATCGGCCTGATACGCCAATTTTTGTTGATTTTCCTCTGCTGAACACCCGGACTTTGGTGCAGGCGGATGTCCTGCATTGGCATCCTGTTAAGGCAAATGCCTCAGTCGGTGATATCAGCGACATTGCTGTGTTGGAACTACAGCCGGATATTCCGCTGCCCATTGATCTTCAACCTGCGCCGATACTTGCTCTGGAGAGCTACAGCAGTTCTCGTGAAGTCAAAATGTGCGGCTTTCCGTTTGGCGTAACTCATGGTACCTACGCCAAAGGCAGCCCGCAGGGGCTGAATGAGAAAGGATGGGTAGAGATCCATCATCTGGGTAACGAGATCGTTGAGCAGGGCTTCAGCGGCACAGCAGCTTGGGCGACAGAGGATAATGCTGTCTGCGGAATGATCGTGGGTATTCTGAAAAGAAAGCATTCTGTTGTTGCCTACATGATTCCTGCGGCTGTGCTGTTCAAAGCCTTTCCGGATATGCCGATCCCGGTTAATCCGTACAGAGGCTTGGAAGTGTTCCGGGAACAAGACGCTCGTTTCTATTTCGGCAGGGACGAGGCTGTCGCACGTCTCAGGAAAACAGTTGAAAAGCAACCCTTCACAGCAGTCATCGGCGCGAGCGGCAGCGGTAAGTCCTCCCTTGTTTTTGCAGGGCTGGTGCCTAGCCTTCAGCAGAGCGATGATTGGCTGATTGCCGACTGCCGCCCGAAAAAAGACCCTTTTCTTGAACTGGCCGCCTCACTTTTTCCTTTTTTATATGATGCTGAATCAGATGAGCTGGAGCGGATAAGAAAAACAAAGCAATCCGCGGCAGCTCTGCTTTCCGGGGAATTGAATCTGTCCGACTTGATCCGGCGCATTGCCGAGAAGAATGATCGCCGTCGTTTTCTCCTGATTATCGATCAGTTTGAGGAATTGTACTCCCCGAATGCGGATAAAGACCTTGTCCGATCTTTTATCAGCCAAGTGCTAGAAGCGGCGCAGATCGGTTTCTTCAGTGCGGTCATCACCCTACGGGCGGACTTTATGTCGACGGCAGCAAGCTGCGGTGTTTTTGCCGAAGCATTGAACAGCAGTCAGCCTGTGTTTATCTCGGCTGTTGAAAACAACGAGTTGCGGCAGATGGTTGAGCAACCTGCTGCGCTCCAATATGTTGCTTTTGAGCATGGACTGGCAGAGCTGATTGTTTCGGAGTTGGACAATGAACCGGGCAACCTGCCTCTGCTTGAGTTCTGCCTAACCCAGCTCTGGGAAAAGCAGCAATGCAGACAGATAACCCATGCTGCTTATCAGGATATCGGCGGGGTGCAACATGCTGTAGCTGTTCATGCCGATGAAATGTACGGTTTGTTTAATGCGAAAGACAAGGAGCGTGTCCGGCATATTTTTCTCAAACTGGTACGACCGGGACAAGGTACGGAAGATACCCGGCAAGCGGCGACTTTTGAGGAATTCAAGCCTGAGTATCATGGCGTGATCAAAAAACTTGCCGATTGGCGACTGCTCGTGACTGGGCAGGATGCGGAAAGTCGGGAACGTACAGTTGAAGTCGTTCATGAAGCGTTGATTCGTCACTGGACGACGTTGCGTGAGTGGGTGGATCAGGAGCGAGAGTTTCTGCTCTGGCGGGAAAACCTGAAAATGCGGTGGCGGCAGTGGTGTGAAAGTAGCCAAGATGAAGGTGCTTTGTTGCGAGGGGTACCGCTGGATCAGGCATTGACTTGGCAGAAAATTCATCAGGAATACCTGTCAGATGAGTTGGTTCATTTTATTAACGAGAGTGAACAGCTCAGGGAGCGGGAGGAAAAGTCTGCGGAAGAAGCACGTCAGGAAAAAGAAAGACTGTTTCAAGAGACTCGCCTTAACCTTGCTAAAGCATTTGAAGAAAAGGCTATAACCGCTCTGAAAACAGCCAAAGAAGAAGGAACCGAGGCGTATAAAAAGGCGATATTGTTTGCCTCGACATCAATGGATACAGGACTCGAACAGAATAAATGCTCCTTGAAACCTCATTCTATTGGAATGTTATTTGATGTAGAGGTATTTCATGTCGCTTCAGCGGAACTGTGGGTCTCTCCAAAACACGAAAGCGAAGTAAAAAGTATAAGTTACAGTTCCGATGGAAAATTATTGGCCTCAGTTTCTCATAAATCATTACAGCTCTGGGATGTTGAGACAGGCAGAAAAAAAATAGTGCTACAGGATGGCGGCGGACGTAGTGTATCGTTTAGTCCCGACAGCAAAATGCTTGCTGTGGCCTCTGGTAACACCGTACATCTATGGAATATGGAAAGCGGTGAGAGGATTACTAACAACCTAATACAACAAATTTACCATCAGCCAGCTACAATCAATGAAGTATCATTCAGTCCTGATGGAAAACTGATAGCCTGTACTAACGATAGAACAATACAAGTAAGAGATAGCCTAACCCGTAAGGAGCTGACGACATTATATTACGGAGACTATCAAAAATACAGTTTATCTTTCAGTCCTGATAGTAGTAAGATAGCCTTTGATGATGATCGCAAGATCAAAATATACGATATTAAGAAGGACGAAATAACTCATACTTTATATGGGGACGAAGGACAAATACATACATTATCTTTCAGTCCTGATGGCAAACGACTGGCTTCCGCTGGTCAAGGGGCTTATGAAGCACCAGGTAACGTATTAAGAATATGGGATATAGAAACAAGCAAAACATTAAATATACTAAGTGGACATAAAACAACCATCAACACAGTCGCCTTCAGTTCGGATGGCGAACGAATTGTCTCTGGTTCCGATGATAGAACGGTTCGGATATGGCATTGCAACACTGGCGATGTAATCAATATATTGCAGGGGCATAAATCGTCTATTAAGAGTGTTTCCTTCAGTCCTGACGGTAAATATGTAGCATCTGCATCCGGCGATGGCACAATACGAATTTGGGATACGAAGACTAATCAGGCGGTAAAAATGATGAAAGGTTATTTTATTCCAAGAAGTCACAGTGATTCTGTTCGTAGAGTAGCCTTCAGCCCTGACGGCAGGCTGATAGCTTCTGCTGGCGACGATAAGACACATATATGGAATGTCAACACAGGAAAACCTTTTACTATTCTGGAGGGAGACTTTCCTTCTTGCCATTGCATAACATTCAGTCCTGACGGAAAACGACTGGCTTCTGCTTCTGCCTATGATGATATAAAAATTCCGATATGGGACTGTGCAACTGGCAAACAACTTAACGTGCTAAAAGGACATAGCAATTATATTGACAGCCTTTCTTTTCATCCTGATGGCAAACGACTTGCCTCGGTTTCCTCTGATGATGGAACAGTACGGATATGGGATATTATAAACCACTCTCCCTTTCCTCTGAAGCTTCTTAAATATAATGATCGCGTGCTTGCAAACTGCTGTTTACTATTTAGTCCTGACGGCAAATGGCTTGCTCTTACTTCTGGCGGAGGATGGATACAAATCCTTGACGGTGATACAGGAAACGAGCTAACCACGTTAGAAAAATATACTGCTGTATCAAGTGGATCATTCAGTCCAGATGGAAAGTATTTCGCAGCCGCTTTTCATGACCAAAAAATACGGGTATTTTCTGTCGATACATGGGAAGAAGTAAACGTGTTAGAGGGAGAACGCTATATTTCCTTTGGGCCTGACAGCAACTTGTTAATTTCAGCCTACAACGAAATATCAAATAACTACTATACTTCTAATGAATGGATTGTGAGATTGTGGAATAGCGTAGCAGGCACAGAGTTGGCTCTTTTTCGACTTAAAGGGCATACTTCTTATGTTGAAAACGCATCCTTCAGCCCCGACTGTAGACAGTTGGCTTCTGGTGCTCATGATAAGAAAGTGCTTCTTTGGGATATTAGTCTGTATACCCTTTTCCTCCACAACTCTAACCCCACCCCCCTCTACCACACCTTCATAGAAGCCGTAAAATTCCTCTGGAAACTGGACGTACAGGGCCTTGAGATCGTCGAAACAAAACGCCGCACCCCGGCGGACCTGAAAAAATACGGTGCCCTGCTCGCCCCCCCGCCACCCGGCCAAAGCAAATTCGACCAAGTGCTGGAATGGGCCGAGAAGCAGCAGGAAAACGCAAAACAAACCCCGTGATTGCGCAGCCAAACGCTATGTTCAAAAAGATCTCCCAATATCTCCCCCCTCTCATAAGCAGCACCTCCATCCTCTGCGCGACCTTTTTCACCCACACCGCCACCCGAATGCTCAACGACTCTCTCCAGGAAATGACCGGAGGCGTACTCCCCATACCTACCATTGTAGCCCTTACCTGCTTTAAATATTATCTGATTCCAAGCATAGCGCTTTTCAGCCTCTGCATAATCGGCTTAGTCGAATGGAAGGTGGAGGAACGATCAAGGAGGCTTGCGGTTGAGGTCTATCTCCTTTCAGCCTTTTTATTCCTCAATACCTTGCTCTTTGTTGCAATGGCCCTTCCCTTTGCCTGCTTTTGTGAAATCTTATGGGTGCGGCTCTTTTCCTGCAAGCCTAAGCGGCGGTTATATCATCGTCAGAGCA
>CBFDDU010000115.1:0-11463 GCA_965603655.1 uncultured Candidatus Electrothrix sp.
GCTCTCTTCTTCCGCATATACAGCATGAGCTGCGCCGGGATTAATGGCAATGCCGACAACATTGTCATGTATTTCGTTATTCGCAATCTGCGGATACGCTTCTTCTCTGATGCCTATACCCACGTAATTATCGTATATGGTGTTGTTTCTGAGGGTGGGTTTGGAGAGTCCTCGGACTCCGATACCTGTCACCTTATTATTGTATATGGTGTTCTCATAGATTTGTCCATAGGTGCCCAGGCCGTGACTTACGCCGATGGCGTTATCAAAGATGAAATTATTGTGGATTTTGGCTTTTTCCGTGAAACGTTTATGGCCGTGGATTCCGATCCCTACATGTTTATTGTCGCGAATTTTATTATTGAAAATTTCTGGACTGGAATTCAATATTTGCAGACAATGTCCGAAGATCCCTGCTCCGCCGCCAGTAACAACAAACCCCTGCATTTTTCCGGAGGTCATATTGTCGAGATAACATATAAAAACAGTTGCGTCGTTATTGTCCTCTCCGCCGCCGTCAATAACCGGCCAACCCACGCCGATGAGGTCGACAACCTTGTCGACAATGATTTTTTCTTTATATACTCCGGCATTGACGATGATTTGATCATTGACCTCCGCAGTGTCAAGGGCGCTTTGTATGGTCGGATATTCATCCGGTACGATTCTTTGTCCGATAAAGCGGCTTTGTCGGGAGCAGATATGGACCGTGTTCGGTTCGCTGTGTTTTTTACCGTTGTATACCTGAAGCTGCACAGTATAGCAGCCCGGAGTATCCATCACAAAGGTCGGTTTTGCTGTAGAGGCATTGTCAAAGGTTGCCTTGCTGGCAGAAGGTTTTTTGATGAATTTCCAGAAGAAATTGAGTTCATTGCCGTTTTGTTTCTTTTTATCATAAGTGGACAGTTTGACTGTGTCACCCACGTTTACCGGGTTCGCCTGTTTGCTTATTTTTGCTGTCGGTGGCTTGTCGCTATCAACGAGCAAGGTGATTATTTTTGGTTTACTGTGTAATCCCCAGCGGTCGGTAACCGTTAGCCTCACCCTGTAGGTGCCGCCCTTGTCGCAGGCAAGTTTGGTTTTTGTTTTTGTTGAAGCAGACAGCGTTGCGTTGCTTCCCGCAGGTTTCGTCAGCAAACGCCATTCGTAGGAAAGTTCGTCTCCGTTAGGGTCTTTGCTTGCTTTACCATCAAGGGGGATTTTTTTTCCGGCATAGAATTTCTGGTCTGGAAGGTCGATCTCCGCTACAGGGCTGACGTTTGCTGGTCGTTCTTCCGGGAAAGCGAAAGGACCGCCATAGATGCCCATATCATTTTTATCCGCGCCCAGAGAAGGACCGAAGTTTTTATCGTTAAAGCTGACATCCGGATCTCCGCTGTCGATTGCCGGTGAGCTAGCTTGGAGATGATAGTCGTGTTGTGCCGGGTTGACAAAGAGCGGATCCGCTAAGATATTCTTGCTCTTTTCCAGGCTGATGATATCTTCGTATCCGCCGAACTGCAATCGGGTGTACCAGAGGAAATCAGGATGGAATCCGTTGACCTTGTTATTGGCAAAGAGGAGGTTATGTGAATAGCCGGAACCGTTGGCGTGGATACCTGCTTCTCCGTTATGGGTAATAATATTATTTTTTATTTCCGGGGCCTCTACTTCAGCCGTTGTTGGGTCAACAGTAGGGTCTCCGACTGAAACCCCGGCAAGCTGATTGCCGGTGATCGTGTTGTTGGCAATCAGCATCGGTGTTGCGGCAGCGCGTATACCGGCATGGCCGTTCTCGTAGAGAAGGTTGTTGCGGATAGAGCCTGTTGCCCAGGTTGCATTGACCCCGGCTCTTTTGTTGTTATGAAGGATATTATTGGACATATTTATAGTTGAAAGCTCTGTGCCGCCGACGTTGATTCCAGCTGTAAGGTTATAACTGATCTTGTTGCCCTGAATAATGACGGAGCTGTTTTTTTCTAGCATAATTCCTGCCTGCCCATTGGCAGCAATCATGTTGTTGGTGATAGTTGCATTGCAGGTGCGGAGAAATATACCTGCGGCATTATTCCCTGTAATAAAGTTGTTTTTTATGGTTATAGTGATTGAGTCCGCGTAGATGCCTGGGCCGATCAAGGCATCTGGAGCGATCATCGGCGCCTTGCCTCCGGTGATGACAAAACCGTCTATCACCGCTCTGTCCGCACCGAAGACAGAAAAACCGCCTCGGGGATTACCCCCTAGTGTGGTGGTATTCCGTGCTATATCTCGTTTCGTAAAGTTACTGTCCCAGCCCCCTTCCAGGATGATCCCCGGACGTAGGGTAATTCGCTCAAAATATTTGCCTGCTGCAACCCGGATCGTATCGTTTTCTTGGGCAACTTGGATGGCCCCGTTGATGGACGGATAATCATTGGGCACGAAGATAATCTTTGCTGCCGCAGGCGAAGAGAGGGAAACAGCAAGGCATATTGCTGCAATGGTAAGAAAAAGATGCCGTATAGAGAAATTCATCGGAAAATCGGGTAGGTGGTAATTCAATTAACGTATTGAGCAATGGTTTGATAAATTTTTTACACAGGAAGCCTTTTGAAATTTAATTTGTTGAAATTATACAAGTTTAGTATTTTTGTTCCGGCGAGATAACTGGCTGGAATTGTTGAAGTGAAAAAAATATGAAGAAGTACAGGATGCAGAACCGATAAATATGGATAGGTGGCAATGAAATAAGGAAAGTACACGGTGTCGGATTGTTTTGACCCTTGTTGAGAGTGTACTTGGCGAACACAGGTTGTGTTCAAAGATTTTTTTTTGTTTCGCTTTGCTTCCGATAAGCTTGCGAGTAGGGCTGAAAAAAATGAAGGCCGCATTTAATTTCGACATCTTCAAACTCGAAGCAGAGCCTGACCCTACAAGGCTCTGCTTTATAATATGCCATACGCTCTGTCTCGCCAGCAGGAGAAAATCATACCCGGATACACTTTTTCTACTCAGGATTCTGTGCAGAAAAGGTCAACAGGTTCGAATCAGAACCGAATAACGACTTAAAAGGACGTGGTAAAGAGATCAAAACGCCACTTTGATTCTTCCAGATCCTTGTCGAATTCCTGCCGGGGAATAACCTTGCCAGGACTTATGGCCAGGATGTTGTCATTGGAGTTGAAGTGAAGCAGTCCTTTGGGTTGCCCGTTATTCAGGTATGCCTGTCCGTAGTATGGAGGAGAGTAGTAAAAGAGACCGTACAGCAGGCCGCCTAATGCACCCACTCCCATACCTTTCACCATGTAGTCGGAAAAAATTTCATCACCGTCATCTTCGCTCAGCAGTCCGATAGACAATCCGGCAATTCCGCCGACAGCAGTTCCCCAAAGGCTGTCCATAAAAATAACATCAAGTGGTTGGGTACGTCCCTGTGTTGTTCCACCCAAGACTAGAACAGCGGACACCACGGCAATGCTTACAGCTTTTGTTAACCAGTTCATTCAAACCTCCTCTTGTGCAGCATAATTAATTAAAGCTCTTCTTTTGCTCAGGGAAGAATCACCGGTAGATATCAGGCCGGTCGGCTCTCTGTGAAAGGCCATTCTTTTTGTGTAGGGTCAAATAACAAAAAGTTTGATGTCACAGGAGAGGCAAGCTGATAATTGGGTGAAATTTTATATTCCCTCATCCCTCAAATCTAAAATAAAACAAATTGTCATAAAATGATACTTTTTTATGCTGAAAAACACATCTTTCAGCTGAGGTAGCTGCTTATGAATACGGGAGCTATAGAAGGGAAATGACGGCAACCGGATGGAAGTACAATTTTTTTTACTCCTGTTGTCCTCTGTCGTCCCATTATGCTCTACGTTAATTTTTTTGGGTCTCCCGGAGAGAGTTCAGGAAGAGAGGGGGCGCTGCGTCGGAAGAGGTTTTCTTGTTTTGCACGAGCTAGGTATCCAAGCAGGCATCCTCCGCCAGCAGTCAACAGCATAGAGCCGAAGGTGATAAACTGGCTGTAGAGCAGCACACCACCCAGAATAACAAGGCCAGTGACAACGGTACCCACTTTCATATTCGCCATTGCATAGGCCCGTTTTGTTTCTTTGAGTATCTCCTTATGCTTTTTATTCGCAAGCCTATTTTTTTGTCGTTCCGCATTGACTCGGAGTTTCTCCCGTTCTTTGGCATGGGCCTCTTTAATGGATTCCATGGCCGCAAAATTATTTTGTCGGGCAAGGGAAGAAAACCAGAGGGCCATGAGAAGAATAAAAGCCAGATCCAACGCGATCAGGGCAAAAAGGAGATGGTTTTCAGCGGCAGGCCCCCCGGTGATGACAAGGTAGGAGATGCCTGCCGTAGCTGCCTGGAGAATAATGATTCCAGGGAGAAATCTGATCATAGTGAAATGTTAAACAAAAGAGTACAGTTTATTTTTCAGCCAGTATCTCAGCTGTCTCGACAAGCCGTATGAACTCGGCCCGATAGCCTTCCATGTCTGTGCCCTTTGCACCCTTGGCAAGGGTGAGGATTCGCGGCCAGGTGACTCCGTCGGCATGTTCGGAATCGCTGAGCAGCATACCGAAACCGGCAACAGAGGCGGCAAAACGGAAATCATTACCGGTCTCCTCCAACGCAACCTCGTTATCCTTCACCGCTGTGCTGAGCAGAACAGATTTGGATGTTTGGAGGGGCTTATAGCGCAGCTTGACGGTCATCAGCTCGTCGGCGTATTGTGTCTCTGAATCAGGATCGTTCTTCTCCGCCTGCTGATACTTGAGCGGATCCACAGTCGGTTGGCCAGCGGCACCGACCGGGATCAGTTCATACAGGGCCGTGACCCTGTGTCCGACCCCGATTTCACCGGCATCTTTTTTATCGTCGTTAAAATCTTCATCGGCAAGGGCCCGATTTTCATAGCCGATGAGCCGGTATGCACCGACCTTTGCCGGATTAAATTCCACCTGAATTTTGACATCGCCTGCCAGAGCAAAGAGGGTGCCGCTCATCTCTTTGACCATAACCTTTTTTGCCTCCAACAGACTGTCGATGTAGGCATAGTTGCCGTTGCCCTTATCTGCGAGGATTTCCATAGTATCATCATGGTAGTTGCCCATGCCGAAGCCAAGGACGGTCAGATAGACGCCTGATTTCCTCTTTTCTTCAACCAGCTTCTGCAGCTCGCCGCGACTGGTGACCCCCACATTGAAATCGCCGTCCGAAGCAAGGACGATCCGGTTATTGCCGTCGGGAAGAAAGGCCTGCTCCGCCAATTCATAGGCTGTCATAATACCGCTGGAGGCGTGAGTTGAGCCTCCGGCACCCAGCGCCTCAATGGCCGTGATGATTTTCTGTTGTTCAGAACCGGAGGTCGGAGGCAGCATCACATGATCATGCCCGGCATAAACCACTATGGAAATCCGATCATTCCTGCCCAGTTGCTTGGCCAGCATCTTCATGGATTTCTGCAGGAGGGGGAGTTTGTTCTGCTCGGACATGGAACCTGAAACATCGATGAGAAAGACCAGGTTCGAGGGGGGGAGATCTTTTTTGTCAATATCCTTTGCCTTCAGGCCGATTCGAACCAGCTTGCGGCTGTCCTGCCAAGGGCAGGGGCCGACCTCTGTTGTTACGGAGAAAGGATGTTCGGCATCCGGTTGAGGGTAATCATAGGAAAAATAATTGATCAGCTCCTCAATGCGCACAGCGCCCTTGGGCGGGAGTTTTCCCTCATTGATAAAGCGGCGTACATTGCTGTAGGAGGCTGTGTCCACGTCAATGGAAAAAGTAGACAGGGGATCGTTGGCCGTGCTGATGAAGCCGTTTTCGGTAAATGCGTTATAGGATTCCGTGTTCCACTCGGGCTGAGATTGAGGAGCGTTCGTCATGAGCACGGCACGGGCAGGAGATGCTTCCTGCATCATCATGACTTCCCCCTCCTCGTCCATAATGCCTGCAAGTTTCTCCTTTTTTACCCTTCGGGCTTCTTGGGGAACAGCGTCAAGGGCAGGCTGCGTTATCGATGTATCAGTCTTTGCTGCTCCGGCAGCATTTTCTTTATCCGTGGCCGCACCGACAGTAACCGTCGTCTCCTGCTGTGTCGAGTTTGCCTTTTGAGTGCCCTTTTTCGGCGTGTCAGAACATGCGGTCAGGACGAAAAGGAGAATAACGGCTATGATTTTTTTAATATTCATTGTGAACTCTCGCCTATGTTTTTTTGTTTGTTGGAGAGGCTGCAATGTCTTGTTGCTGACAGTGAAAATCTGTGTCGGTTTCTTTGCTTTTCGGTTTTCGAGGTGTAGAATGATATATTATGCATTAAACTTCACTATACTCATTACACGATGATAAAAAAAACGGCAATACATTTGGATATATTCCTGGGGGGCTACCTTGCCAGCCCGTTGGGGCCGCTTGCAGAGAGTTATATCTGCACCTGAGAGATGTACCGCCTGTACCCGCTATGCCCTCTCAGTAAGGGAGAAGATGACAGAGAGAAGCGGGCGTCATGAAGATACGAGCTGCATGTTCAAGGCAGATATGGGGGAGAAGCATAAAAGTATGAGGAAAAAAAGAGAGAATGATACCGTGGCGGGAAGTCTTCCCCGGGGTGTTCATGCTATTAAAAAAGATATATTTTGCTCTATTCTGGCCGGAATGGTGTTGTTGGGCATGGTTTATCTTTTTTCGGTTTTCTGGATGTATCGGCAGCAGGATGCGGCGCGGTATAAGGAATGGAAGGAAACTGTTAATGATATTTATTCCAACCGACTCAGTGAAGCAGAAAAGAACCTGAGATCACTTCTGTTGGTGCTGCGCGAAAATCCATTTCTCCAGCAGCAATTTATGGCTGGAGATCGGGAAATGCTCCTGGAGACGAGTCGTTCTCTGGAGCAAAGTCTGCGTCAGGAATATTATATTACCCATTTTTATTTTCATTTACCGGACAGGGTTAATTTTCTCAGGGTGCATCAACCCAAACGTCATGGAGACAGGATTGATCGTTTGACTCTCCAGCAGGCGGTCGAGACCGGAAAAATCGTTTCCGGGCTGGAGATAGGCCCCATGGGGACCCTGACATTGCGGGCGGTTATTCCCTGGTATGCTGGAGAGCAACTGATCGGTTATCTGGAATTGGGCAGGGAACTGGCTTCGATCGCCTCTGTTTTTCGTCAGTCCGATACGGTTGACGGCTACTTGCTGACGGTGAATAAACAATTTATTGACCATCAGGGCTGGGTACTGGGCATGGCTATGTTGAACCGATCAGCTGATTGGGCTGCGTTTTCAGATAGGGTAATTATGATCAATACCCTGCCTGAAGGATTTGCCTATCTCGGGAGTGAACAGAAGGAGCAGCATCGTCTCTGGACCTTTCTGCATCGCTTCGTTTTTCCGGAAAATATGTTCTATATGATCCATGATCGTCCCTTGGTCGATGTTGCCGGCAGACATGTGGGGAGTCTGATCCTTGTTCAGGACGAATTAAAAGAACTTTTGCTTGCCCGGCGGATGAATAATTTTTTTCTTCTCACCTTGCTGGGACTGGCGGTTCTCCTCCTGGTTATTTATTACCATGTGCTGCGCAGGGTCGAATTTCAGCTGGCAGAGTCGGGTACTGTCCTGGAGGAGAGCCGTCAGCAACTGATCACATTTATGGAGACCTTGCCTGATGCTGCTTTTCTCAAGGACGGGAAAGGGCGTTGGCAGCTGACCAATCGAACAGCAAGAGATTTGTTTCAAATAGAAGAATTTCCTTGGCGGGGAGAGACGGATGCCGAGCTTGCTGAAGCACGTCCTGACTGGGCAAAGGCCCATCTTGCCTGTGTCGCCAGTGATGAAAAAGCATGGCAGGCAAAAAAGATGGTTGTCGACTACGAGGAGGTTCGGGGGGAAGATGAACAGGAGCGGATCTTTGAGGTCAGAAAGATGCCACTGTTTTTTCCAGACGGACGGCGTAAGGCCTTGGTCATCATCGGGCGTGATATTACCGTCGAGAGATTGGCAGAGAAAAAACTGAAGAAGAGCGAGCAATTCCTGGCCCAGACCCAACAGATTGCCGGGCTGGGCAGCTGGCGTCAATATTTTCCCGATAACGGACAGGAGTGGTCGCCGGAGATGTATGCTCTTCTAGAGCTTGAACCAGCAGGCACCGAGGCATCCTTAACCTCGTTCCTTGAAGTTGTGCATCCCGATGACCGGCAGCTGGTCATCGATACCTATACACAATCTATCCAAAGCTGGACCTCTTTCAGTATAGAGCACAGGTTGCTGATGACGGACGGACGGATTAAATACGTGCTTGGACGGGGTGAGGCAGAGTATGACGATGAAGGCCACCCCTTGCAGTCCATCGGTTCAGTACTGGATATTACTGCGCGGAAGAGAATAGAGCAGGAGCTCATTGAAGCACAGCAGCATGCTGAGGCGGCCAGTCAGGCCAAATCAAAATTTCTCGCCAATATGAGCCATGAGCTTCGCACCCCGATGAACGCCATTATTGGGATGTCGAAACTTGCCCTTGAGACAGAGCTGACTGATGAGCAGAGAAATTATATTGATAAAGCGCATCTCTCCGCAGAGTTGTTGCTGGGTATTCTCAATGATATTTTGGATTTTTCTAAGATTGAAGCCGGGAAGATGAGTCTGGAGATTATTCACTATCAGCTTCATGCTGTTTTTGAAAATCTACATAATCTCATAGGGTTAAGGGCAGCTGAAAAAGGTCTGCTTTTGCATGTCGACATTGCCGATAATGTCCCTGATGCCTTACAGGGAGATCCTTTGCGTTTGGGTCAGATCCTGGTGAACCTAGTGAATAATGCGATTAAGTTCACAGACAAGGGGAGTGTTGCTGTCAGCGTTGAATTGATGGAGCGGGCAGAAAATCAGGTGGTCCTTCATTTCAGCGTGACAGATACCGGCATTGGTATGAGCCCGGAGCAGCAGAACAGGCTTTTTCAGCTTTTCAGTCAGGCTGATAGTTCGATTACCCGTAAGTATGGCGGCACCGGCTTGGGACTCTCTATTTGCAAGCGTTTGGTCGAAATGATGGACGGAAAGATCTGGGCTGAGAGCGCATACGATCAGGGATCCAGCTTTCAATTTATCTTGCCTCAGCAGATCGGTAATGCTCATTCTTCTATTGAGGAGCTGCCTGATGCGGTAGATGATCTCAGTCGACTGCACGGAATTAAAATTTTGCTTGTAGAAGATAATGATATTAATCAGGAGCTTGCCGAGCTCATGTTGGCCCGTCAAGGTGTGGAGGTAACCGTTGCTGGCAACGGTGAAGAGGCTTTAGCAGCCCTTAACGAGCAGGCGTTTGACGGGGTGCTCATGGATATTCAGATGCCGGTTATGGATGGGTACACGGCCTGCGCTGAGATACGCAAGAATCCTCAGTATAAGGATCTGCCTATTATCGCCCTGACCGCAAATGTCATGGCCGGTGATCGGGAGAAGAGCAGAAAGGCAGGGATGAACGGGCATATCGGTAAGCCGTTTCGGGAAGAGGAGATGTTTGCTACGATGGTACGCCTGATTCGAGCTGAGACGCCTCCGTCTGTCAGGGAGCGGAAGCAGGAAGAGAAGCAGGGAGAGAAAAAAACGGTGAAGGCATCTGCCCGAAAGGAGCCGGTGAGTTTTTTGGGTCTTGCCGGTATTGAGGCCGGGAAAGGAATGAAAAACACCATGAACGATCCTGAGATTTATCGGCAGGTCTTGCAGCTCTTTCGTCAGGATCAGGGCGATTTTTCTCGTCAGTTTCAGGAGGCGCAAGTAGGGGATGATCCCAATGCCCCGACCCGGTTAGCACATACCCTGAAGGGGATCGCCGCAACCGTGGGCGCAACCCAGCTTCAGGAAGAGGCCCTACGCCTTGAGATGCTGTGCCGGGAGGCTGGACCGGAGGAGGCAAGAGAGGAGCAGCGGGAGAAGCAGTTCCGCAGAGTCACAAAAGAATTAGATGCGATTTTTGCGGAACTGGATCGTTTTTTTGGTTGATGCGGTGGCCGGGCGAACGTGGCCCCTCCGTAGGGGCACGGCATGCCGTGCCCTTACCGGACCCCCAATATTTCAGGGCAGGCACAGGGGCCTGCCCCTACGTAACCTCGCGTAAGGATGTGGTCGGGTCGGTCACAATCACAGCAACCGCACCGCGCCCTTATCCGCCGAAGCCGCAAAACGGGCATAGACCTGCAAGGCCTTGGAGACCGTTCGTTCGCGGTTCGGGGTAAAGGCTTTATCTCCACGCGCTTCCTCTTCCTGGCGGCGTTGGGCAAGTTCCTCAGCACTGATCTCCAAACTGATACTCCGTTCCGGGATATTAATATCAATGGGGTCGCCATCTCGGACCAGGCCAATGGCCCCGCCGCCTGCTGCTTCCGGGGAAACATGGCCGATGGAGAGGCCGGAGGTGCCGCCGGAAAAACGTCCGTCCGTGACCAGAGCGCATTCCGCACCCAGGTGGATGGATTTCAGGTAGGAGGTGGGGTAGAGCATCTCCTGCATGCCCGGCCCGCCCTTGGGGCCTTCGTAGAGGATAAAGACCACGTCACCTGCTGTAATTTCACCGGCCAGGATGCCTTCGCAGGAGGCTTCCTGAGAATCATAGACCTTGGCCTTGCCCTGGAAATGAAGGATGGACGGATCCACTCCTGCGGTCTTCACAATACAGCCGTTTTCGGCAATATTTCCGTACAGGACAGCTAAGCCGCCGTCCTTGGAATAGGCATGATCTGCATTGCGGATGCAACCCTTTTCTCGATCTGTATCTAAGTTCTCGTACATGGTGTCCTGTGATCCCATGACCAGATTGCGCCCTTTACCTGCCGGAGCGCTGGCGTAGAGGGTACGAGCTGCTTCGTTGGCCGTCTCTCGTGCAATATCAAACTGATCCAAGGCCTGGGCTAAGCTCAGGCCGTCGGCCCTGCTCACTGCCGTGTCCAGCAAACCTGCCCGGTCCAATTCTCCCAGGATGCCTAGGATACCGCCTGCCCGATTGACATCCTCTACATGATAGGAAGCAGAAGGGGCCACCTTGCAGAGATTGGGGACCTTGCGGGACAGGGCGTCGATGTCCTGCATGGTGAAATCCACCCCGGCCTCATGGGCCACCGCTAAAATATGCAAGACCGTATTGGTGGAACCGCCCATGGCGATATCCAGGGCCATTGCATTATTAAAAGCGGCCTTGGTGGCAATGGAGCGGGGCAGGACCGAGGCATCTTCCTTTTCATACCAGGCCTCGCACATGGCCACTATACGGGCTGCGGCCTGTTCAAACAGGGTCAAGCGATTTTTATGGGTAGCCAGCACCGTGCCGTTGCCGGGCAGGGCCATTCCCAGGGCCTCGTTGAGGCAATTCATGGAATTGGCCGTGAACATGCCGGAGCAGGAACCGCAACCGGGGCAGGCAGCCCGTTCAATCTCCGCAATTTCTTCGTCCGAGACGGAGCTGTCCCCGGCCAAGACCATTGCGTCAACCAGGTCGTAGCCTCG
>CBFDDU010000116.1:0-11326 GCA_965603655.1 uncultured Candidatus Electrothrix sp.
CATGGCATAGACATCGCTTAAGGCATTGGCCGCTGCTATCTGGCCGAACCAGTAGGGATCAGCAATCGGCTGGGTGATAAAGTTTACGGTGTTGATTGTTGCTCTATCAGGAGATAGACGATAAATCGAGGTGGAGTCCGCCGTTTCATGGCCGACCAGCAGATTGGTGTCATCCGGCGGGGGAAAGGCCGCAAGTGCGTTCGACAGAACTGTCGAATCGTTTTTCGGCACTCAAGCGCAGGTTTTGGATATTTCGGATGTATCGCTTTGGTTTTGTTTCTTTAATAAGCGCATACTGCTTCCTCTATGATGCCGCGTTGATGGTATTTCTGGTTCCCAAGCTCCGGCTTGGGAATCCTAGTATTTGAAGCTCTGCTTCATGTACTCAGGGTGTTACCCTGAGCTGACGAAGTATAGCCCCGTTGGGGCATTAAAAAATCGTCGGGGCTACGCCCCAAACCCCTTAAACTGCACAGCCGCAGCCATCGGGTCAGAGGGAGCCGAAGCTCCCGTCTGCCCACAGAACCGTGCGTACGGGTCCGTACACGGCTCCTCATGTAACTTTGATCCATTGACGAAGTGGGAACCACCCCTTTTGCCTTTCTGTTGATCTTATCCATTGTCCTGCTGCATCAATGAACCATTGCACAGGATAACCTCTCGTTAATGCAAAGGTATTGGACAAGACCCAACGACCGTTATTCGAGAACACTGTACTGGCAAGACCCCGAGATACGCCCCGTTTCCTTAGCTTCTTGAACAGGTGCCGGCGCTTCTTTTGCTGGTCAACAAAGCGAGACCGGAGTCTCCTTCGTATATGTGCTTCGATGTTGCGGAGTTGTGAAGGGTACTGGGTCATCATATAATAACCAGACCACCCTTTATACCAACTATTAATCCGCTTCATCGTTACTTCCAACGGCAGATGCGTACCGCGTGGGGTCAACTCCTTGACTTTCTGCATGGCTCTCTTTATAGACTGAGCGGAAATCACGATTGCACCGTCTATGATTGTCAGCCCCAGAAATTTAACGTCCCGAGACCGGCCAACCCTGCTTTTGTCTTTGTTGATTTTCAGCTTAAGTTTGCCTTCAATAAATTTGCTGATACTCTTCATTATCCGTTCCGCTGATTTAGGCGTACGAACAAAAATATTACAGTCATCAGCAAATCGACAAAATTCAAGCCCCCTTTGTTCAAGCTCCTTGTCTAACTCGTCCAAAACAACATTACTCAATAATGGACTCAGAGGGCTTCCTTGAGGTGTACCTTCCTCGCTGGGTGTTACCAGACCGTCTTTCATAATACCACTTCTCAGAGTTATGCCGATCAAGCGTAATATCTGCTTGTCGTCAATATGCTCGGAGAGGAGATAAATAAGCCGATCATGATTAACCCGGTCGAAAAACTTTGATAAATCAATGTCAACAACATACTCTTTCCCGCTCTTGACAATCCGCTGTGCTGCTTCTACGGCTTGTCGCTGGCTGTAACCAGGACGAAAACCATAGCTATGGTCTGAAAAGGTCAGATCGAGTATAGGCTCAAGAAGCTGTTTAATCGTTGCCTGGATGACTCTGTCACGTACACAGGGTATTCCGAGCAAACGAACTCCAGCTCCTTTACCGGGCTTGGGTATTTCTACCCGGCGTACTGGGTTTGGTTTATACGTCCAGCTTCCGATTTCTCCAAGAAGCTGAACCAGTTCCTCTTCAAGACGGCTCTCGAAATCCTGAATGGTCACACCATCTATTCCTGGTGATCCACCGTTCTTCTTTACCGCTTTAAACCCTGCTTCCAGACTGCTCAGGTCACAGAGTTTCTCAAAGAGACTTCTCTCGTCAACGAACAGGTTCAGTTGTCTCGTTTTGCTTTTCATTTTGGGCTGTCTCTTCATCGTCCCGCATCTCCTTCAATAAAGCAGAATATATACGTTTTCCCTGGAAAGGAGATTCCTAAGGCTGAACTCGAAGCAACCACTATTCTGAGATTCTGTTCCATGTCACATGTTCCGCCCTTCGGCTCCAGCATCTCTGCCACTTTTCCGATAGTTTTATCCTCAGATACGTCACCGCATCCTCATCGGCTATCAATTTTACGCCTACTATGGCTTCATCTGAAGACCCTCTGTCCATAACGGCAGCATTGCTGCTCCGCTTAGGGCACGGCTGTCGCAGTTACAACCGGCCCGGTATGCAGACGGCCCTTCACCGGGTAAGATCACGCACTTTCATTGCCCACCCACCTCCTATACCCCACGGAATACGGAAGGATATCGGGCTTCGGTATTCGACGGTACCTCGCCCTTTCCGTGAAGCCTACCAGAGGTTCACACCGAGTTTGAGTGACAAATTCGGAGTCTACGCTTACCTGATTAAGGCTTCCTTCAGATCCCTCATTGGCTATCCTTCACCATGATTCCCTCCTCGGGTAGATCAAGATAGTTTCTTCGGGCACCCTTGCCATCATCTACATATTCCCTCCTTCAGGGTTATGGCTGGACTTACACCAGCTAGTTCGTGACCATGCCGGTCGCACGTCCGTTCGTCCCTCACTCCCTTGCAGCTGGCTGCTCCGCTCTTTTTTTTGCTCACGGGAAAAGCAGGATCAACTTCCAGCTGCCTGGAAGGGCAGAACAAGACGAAACCCGAAATTGTCGTCGCGATCCACCGGATCGCGGGCAAACCGACTGACAGAACGGCAGCCCACCGGGTTATCGAAATAGCTGCCGCCACGGAGAACACGGTTCGAACTGCTATCAGGCCCTTGCGGATTTTCCGCAACACCGTGCTGATGACATTTTTCATAGTAGTTGCTATCA
This sequence comes from uncultured Candidatus Electrothrix sp., assembly GCA_965603655.1. Lineage (GTDB taxonomy): Bacteria > Desulfobacterota > Desulfobulbia > Desulfobulbales > Desulfobulbaceae > Electrothrix. The sequence continues at coordinate 2,822 of CBFDDU010000116.1, forward strand.
AACCAATCCTGGCACCACTCCCAGACATTGCCGCTCATATCATGGATTCCCAGCTCATTAGCCAATAATTGCCCGACTTCATGGGTTTGATCGTCGCTGTTGTCGTCATACCAACCAACCTGCTTCAATCGGTCGCTGCCTGCGTATGTATAACCTTGGCTGTAGATGCCACCACGGGCTGCATATTCCCATTCCGCCTCTGTGGGTAAGCGGAAATTTTTTTCTGCGAGTTGGTTGAGTTTCTCAAGAAATTCTTGCGTATCATGCCAGGAAACCTTTTCTACCGGTCGTTGTTTCCCCTGAAATTCAGATGGATTTTCTCCTGTGACAGCCTGCCATTGCTTCTGAGTGACGGGATACTTGCCGATGTAAAAATCAGACAGCTTCACTTGGTGGGCGGGCTTTTCCCGGTCAAGGGCTTCTGAATCCTCGCTGCCCATCATAAACATGCCGCCCTGTACGTAGACAAGTTCAATGGTCGGGCCGTCGGGAAGCTGGATGGTGAGGTTTTCTTTCTGCATATCCTATTCTTACAAAAGGAAAAATTGGCGGAATTTCCATGCCCCAACGGGGCAATATTTAAGAGCCTAGGGTAACACCCTGGGTACCGGGGCTGGCGTATCTCTTTCTTGGGGTGTTACCCCAAGCTGGCTAAATATAGCCCCTTCAGGGCATCAATCCCACATATAACGCTCATCGTACTCCACACCGTATTTTTGGGCAATCTGCCGGAATTCATCCTGAAAAGAAATGTCCCGGTGGTGTTCTTCCTGACCAAGGATATATTCCTTCAATGCATCAACATGGGATGGGCTCACCGAAAAAATGCCGTATCCACTCTGCCAATGGAAATTAACCGTGTCTTCACTCTGTTGTTTCAGCCAATTTGAGGACGTGCGCTTGATATCCCGGACAAGATCAGCCACAGTCAGGGTGCGGGACATGGAGCAGGCAAGGTGGACATGATCCGCAACGCCTCCGACGATCACCGGAGGGACACCAAGTTCTCGGCATGCACCGAAAAGGTAAGCATGGGTTTCCTCGCGTACTTTCTTGCCAGCCAGCAAGGGGATCCTGTCTTTGGTCGAAAAGATGAGGTGGAGAAATATTTTGGCCAGGGATTGCGGCATGATGATAGTCTCCAAGGTGTTTATGCCCCAACGGGGCAATATTTAATAGCCTGGGGTAACACCCTAGGCACCGGAGGTGGCGTATTCCTTTCACTCAGGGTGTTACCCTCAGCTGGTTATCGCGCCGCTTTGGGGCAAGGGAGGTCCGCATTATTTGTCATAGTAAACCGATAATAGAGGCAATAGATCCTATGAATCCCACTGCCACCACAATCCATTTCCACCAGCGAATCCACCAATTTTCTTCATCAACTTGTGGGGTGGGTTTAGGACCTGGAGGAGGAACAGATTCGAGGTGCTGCCCAAAAACACCATCTTGAAGCTGCCGAATAGAAACCATCTTCCCGCTCACGTCGCATTGCACCTTGCCGATCCCCTTGCCCTTCATCCTGTCCAGTTTTGCGTTATCATGCTCATTTGGAGTAGTCGATCCCTTACACTCCTCACAATTCTCACAATTACAAGGAATTTTTTCAAAGAACCGCAGCGAAGGAAAGGAATTCCGGTGGATAAAATTCAGTTCCTGCCGAATCTCCCGCAGCACATGTTTTCGGTCATCAGGCTCCTCGCTCTGCACTTCAATCTTAATGACTTCAAGCCCTTGCTCTCGCTCCTTCATGTAACGAACCCGAGCCCGGCAGCCGTCTTTGCGCAGGTATACCCCGTTTTTCCAGACAATTTTTTTCCAATCGCCGCAAGAGCAAGCCTCCGCATCGCATTGCTCGATATCCTCATGCAGGCGAACGATCAGCCGTCCGATAATTCCCTTGGGCATGAAAGGGTAATGATAGACATAGCGCAGAGTTGCCGGGGTATCCTGCCAGCAGATGCCTTCAGGCGGTTCTTCTGGCAGAAGCTGAGGCGCAATGAAGATTTCCTCGTTGTTTTCCGTGGATCGGAAGCAAACCTCCAGCCCGTCTTTGAGCATCAGGTTGAGCAGCTTGTCCTGCTCGGCAACCGAGAATCTTTTTTCTGTCCAGATATCCTTGAGCAGCAACTTGTTGAAACGGCCTTGGTTGATGTCCTTAACGTCGTCATTCTCCAGGATGGTATAGACCGCATTAACAGCCCACTCCGGGTTAAGGACTATAAAGTCTTCCAGGGTGGGTTCACGAAAATGGAGGATCAGGCCCAGGTCGTGAAAGAGCTGGCTGAGGTCGTCCTGCTGGTCCCGTTCCTTTAGGCCGTGTCGGATGCAGATCTGGACAAAGTCTTCATGGCAGATATGGTTTTTTTCCTTTTGCAAGGTTTTGATTTCTGTGCGAACCTCATCCCAGAGGCGGGGGATTTTAATGGGGAGATGGGCGATCTGACGGCAGAGGATTTCCTTGATCGCTTCGGTCAGGGCCTCCAATCGTCCGTCCTGTTGAGCAAAATCGACCTCCCTCTTGCTGATGTCCAAATGAGGATACTGCTCAGTAACAGTGGCAGAATCATAGGGCGGGGCCGGGTTTTTGTTGCCTTTTTCGTTGAGCACCACCAGGACAGGAAGTTGTTCTTTTTTTTCCGAGTCGCGGCCCAGCAGGTTGATGATGTCCAGCCAGTAGGGAAAATTAGCCGCCTCGCGTCGGGCATCGGCCAAGAGCACGTAAAAGGAACGGCGAGTGAGGAAGAATTGATGGGTCATGTACTGGATTTCCTGGCCGCCGAAATCCCAGAGGTTAACGTAAAATGTGTCATCTGGACGATCAAGATGCTGAAATTCCCAGCCCTCTTTGATCTGGATACCTACCGTTGATTTTTGCCGTTTGTCGGGAACCGGATGATCAGGGTTTTGGAGAAGATTCCAGAGCGTGGTTTTGCCGGTTTCACCTTCGCCAACAATGAGCATCTTGACCTCAAAGGCATCCCGCGTGCCTTGGGAAACGGCATCCTGGATAAAGCACAACACGGCGGCAGGTCCTCGGTCGACGATTTCCTGCGGTGGGAACTCCAAGGGGTTGTCCTCAAGATCAAGGGCGATTAGCTCAGCGATGTTATGCGGTGGAATAAACTTTTCCAGCTGATTCTCACAGAGATTAAGGGCCTGCAACCGCACCTTATGTTCCTCCAGCAGGGTCACAATTTCCTGCCATCGTTCATCGTCCAGCCCGGTAGCAGCCAGATTCAACCCGATGAGCTGTTCCTGTTTATCAAGAAGGTATTTTGATTTGCCTTCTTTGAAGGCCATCACTTCTCAGGGTGTTACCCTGAGCTGGTTATATATAGCCCCGTTGGGGCATTATTTTACCCCAACAGGGTTATCTTTATGCGCCCAGGGTAACACCCTGGGCACTGGGCGGATGCAATACAGCCCTTTCGGGACAAGGGAAAAAATACAATTTTAGGATGCTTTTTTCTTATAATGGATTAAAAAAGATAGCAGGTTGCAGGCAGGATTGCAACGCAAGGGAAAAATCTCGCGTGGAGAGCGACGTTCTGCACAGAAAAATAAACAGTACCAAACAAGTACCAAGGAGGAAGATGCAATGAATATTTCCAGAAAACTCTGTTCCATGCTTTCAGTTTTGGCCGTAAGCACCGGCGTGGTCTTTGTCAGTCATTTTGCCAGTACTGCCCAGGCCGCTGAGTCGGTAAAAATAGGGGTGGCAGGAGCCCATAGTGGCGACCTGGCCTCATACGGTCTGCCCACAGCTCGGGCCGCAGAGCTTGTTGTGGAACATATCAATGCCCAAGGAGGAATCAACGGGGCCCCGGTGGAGCTTCTCATTGAGGACGATGCCTGCAAGCCGGAGATCGCTACCAATACGGCCACAAAATTGGTTTCTGCCGGTGCTAAGGCTGTTATCGGCCATATCTGCTCTGGTGCCACTAAGGCGGCCCTACCTATTTATGATGAGGCCAACATCATTGTTATCTCTCCCTCAGCCACGGACAGCGATCTGACCAAGAGCGGTAATTATCCCACATTTTACAGAACCATTGCCCCCAATGATGCCCAGGCCGCTTCTATTGTCAACTTTACGGTGGGGCAGTTGCAGGCCCAAAAGATCGCCATTATTCATGATAAGGGGGATTACGGCAAAGGGCTTGCAGAGGATGCGAAAAAAATCATCGAGAATGGTGCCCTGGCAACCATTGTTCTTTTCGAGGGAGTAACCCCCGGTGCTGTTGATTATTCCGCTGTGGTCCAAAAGATCAAACGAACCCGTGCGGATGCGGTTATCTTTGGCGGCTATCATCCGGAAGCGTCAAAGATCGTGACCCAGATGCGCAAAAAGCGGATGAAAACCCTGTTTATTTCTGATGACGGGGTCAAGGATGACACCTTTGTCAAGGTGGGCGGAAAACATGCCGAAGGTGTCTATGCCAGCGGCCCGGCTGATGTCTCTGCCAACCCCATTACCCGCCAATACCGTGCGGCGTATATGAAAAAATACGGTGCAGAGCCAGGAGCGTTTTTTGATAACGCTGTTGCAGCGACCCTTGCGCTGACCAATTCGATTCGAGTGGCAGGCTCCACCGAGACGGAAAAGATTGCCAAGACCCTCCATACCCAGGCTACGGCTACCCCCTTTGGCGAGATTATGTTTGATAAACACGGAGACGCCATCGGGGTCGGTTTTTCCATGTATGTTGTTAAAAAAGGCGCATTCGTTCAGGTGGACTAGCAGAACCTCATGAAAATAGCACTTGCGCAAATCAACCCGATTATCGGGGATTTTACCTATAACCGAGGTCGGGTTGCGGAACAGATCAGGGAGGCGGAACAGGCTGGATGCGATCTGATTATTTTCCCGGAACTGACCCTGTGCGGCTATCCGCCCCAGGATCTCTTGGAGCGACCAGCCTTTCTCCGAGTCCATGATGAGGCCCTGGAGGAGCTTGTTCATTCTGTCGGTGAGATCGGGGTCATTCTCGGGGTGCCGGAGCAGCGACAGGGACAGGGGAAACCGCTGTATAACTCCGCGATTTTTATTCATCAGGGTACAGTGGTGCATCGGGTGCGTAAGCAGCTGCTGCCCACCTATGATGTCTTTGACGAAAGCCGCTATTTTGAGCCCGGTCCGCCCTCGTTGCCGTTTTCCTTTCACGGATTACGGCTCGGCCTGACCATCTGCGAGGATATCTGGCCGAGCCGATATCCTGTTGATCCGGTGGCGTCCCTGCTGCAAGGCCATGATCGTTATGACGGACTTGATCTTTTAATCAATATCTCGGCCTCGCCCTATCATAACGGTAAGCTTGTTGAGCGCAACCAGCTGCTGACCGCTCTTTGCCGAGAGAACAATCTGCCGCTGCTCTATGTGAATCAGGTCGGAGGCCAGGATTCTCTGGTTTTTGACGGCCATTCTCTGGCCTTGAACAGCCGAGGAGAGCTTTATGCTGCGGCATCCGGTTTTCAGGAAGAGATGGTTGTTGTTGATTCGGAGGATCTGGGAAGGGATTTAACAGGAAATATCTTACCCCTTATGCCGAGCGCCGTAGGGGCGAACCCCTGTGTTCGCCCTTGCATAGCGGGCAGGCACAGGGGCCTGCCCCTACAAGATGTACCGAAAACGGAAAGAACGGAAAAAGCATTGCCTCAGGATTCTATTGCCCAGGTGGATAAGGCCTTGGTCCTCGGTCTGCGGGATTATCTCCATAAGACCGGTTTTCAGCAGGCGGTCATCGGCTTATCCGGCGGGATAGACTCAGCTGTGACCGCAGTGCTGGCCGTATCAGCCCTTGGCCCGGAAAATGTCCTCTGCGTTGCTCTGCCCTCACCCTATACGGCTCAGATGAGCATTGATGATGCTGCCGAGTTGGCCAGCAAGCTGGGCTGTGATTTTGAGCTGCTACCTATTGCCCCGGCAATGGAGGCCTACAGCACCATGCTGGCTCCGTTGTTTGTCGGCAGGGAGGAGGATGTGACGGAACAGAATCTCCAGGCCCGGATCAGGGGGAATCTGCTCATGGCCCTGTCCAATAAATTCGGGAGCCTGCTGCTGACCACGGGCAATAAGTCGGAAATGGCTGTGGGCTACTGCACCCTGTACGGTGATATGAGCGGCGGTCTGGCTGTGTTGGCAGATGTGCCCAAGATCATGGTTTATGAGCTGGCTCGCTGGATGAACAGGGCAGGGGAGGTGATCCCGGAGCGGATCATTACCCGTCCACCCTCTGCGGAGTTAAAACCGGATCAGGCGGATCAGGATGATCTGCCGCCCTATGAGGTGCTGGACCCGATTCTGTCCGCCTATCTTGAAGAACATCTGGGGATTGAGGAGATCGTTGCCCGTGGTTTTGCGCAGGCAACAGTGGAGGACATTATTCGCCGCATCCGCATTAATGAGCATAAACGCAAGCAGGCACCTTTGGGGCTCAAGGTGACCAGTAAGGCCTTCGGCTACGGCAGGCGGTATCCGATAGTGCATGGGTTTACCCGTTGAAGCGCCCTCCCTTTTTTCGCAGTTCAGGGGGGACCGGGTAGCTGCTTTTTTGGCGTGTTTGGAAAGCGCAACATGTGGTGTGGTTTTCGGTCGAAAACTCACTGTATGTTGCATGTCGGAACGGCCCGAGCCCGGTGCCTTCCAGCTTGGATACTGTAATTTAAGTTGTTTTTTAAGGATGTTCTTGATATTCTTGTGATGCATGGAGCCCCCCGCTTTGATATGAAAAATAATCGGTTGACCCTTTTCCACTACAGAGGATACAAAGCCTTATCTTACTGTTTTTTAGAAAGTTACTGTTTGTTCTCCCCGGTATCCTATTTTTCCCGACACCCTTTACTACCGGATAATAACTGTTTTTAATGCTGCGACCAAGTCGTGCAGTATCTTAAGGTTTTTACGAGTTTATCAATATAATTTACCAAGAGAAAGAAGTGTGAACCCCAAAAAAACAATCCTGATAGTGGACGACAGCCGACTGACCCGTTTTATGCTCAAAAGTTTACTTCTGAAAAACTATCCCAACTGGGAGGTCCTAGATGCGGCAAACGCCGACGAGGCCCTCAAGATTGTCGAAGAGAACCGGGTGGATTTTATAACACTGGATGTGAACATGCCCGGCATGGACGGCGTGACCCTGGGGACAGAACTGCGAAAACGATTTCCAGACATACCCATTGCCCTCCTCACCGCGAATATTCAGCAGGCGACACAGGATAAGGCCAGGGCTGCCGGTCTGAATTTCCTGCCCAAACCCCTGAACGAAGAGCTTATCCTGGAATTTGTTGCCAACGGAGAATGAACAAAATGATAACATTATCCGAGATAGAACAGGACGCCATGGTTGAATCCTTCAACATCAGCGTCGGGCGGGCGGCCGCATCGCTCAGTGAGATGCTCGGCAGGGAAGTGATTCTGTCCATACCGGAAATCGAAATCCTTCGACGTGACGAAGTGGAAAAAAAGGTAGGCGAGGAGGGGAAGCGGGATATCGACGGGGTCTGTCAGCAGTTCAGCGGTCCTTTTTCCGGGAGGGCTCTCCTGCTCTTTCCTGCCGAGAACAGTCTGGAGCTGGTCAGAATCCTGCTTAAACAGGAGGTGGATATGGCCTTTTTGACTGAGATGGAAGAGGAAGCCCTGCTGGAGGTGGGAAACATCCTTCTCAACGCCTGCCTGAGCAATTTTTCCCATCTGCTCGATCATGAAATCAGCACCGACATCCCGAGTTCGCTCAAGGGAAGCATACATGAAATTATCATGAGCGAGTCTGAAAAGAAAAATGAAGACTATGTGCTGCTGCTGCGTATGGCATTTGTTGTCAAAGAAGCGGACATAGCAGGGTATATCGCTTTTCTCATGGATATTCAGGCCCTGGATCTCTTTCGTCAGAAACTTGCCGCTTATTTCGGCTATTCCATAGAGATATCTGTTCCATGATTCGACCTTTGAACAGTCATACCCCGTCCCTGTTTGAAGCATCTCTGGACAGGGTGAATGCAGGTATTATTCTCTTTGATCAGGAGGGGCTGGTCTGCTTTTGGAATCATTGGATGATGAGTCGTTCTCGGCTGGCGGCAAAAGAGGTACTCGGCAGGAGGTTGGAGGATATTTTCCCTGATGACAAAAATGCCCGCCTGGAGAGCGGGATACAGGCAGCTCTGTACCAGGGAATGCCCACCGTGCTCAGCCATTCGCTGCACCGTAGGCCTTTGCCCCTGTATCAGGGAGAGGGGCCACAGGATTCGGGTAAACGCATAGAGCAGTCCATCATCATCCAGCCGGTACAGGGGGATACCGGGCAACGGTATTGTCTTTTCCAGGTTTACGATCTCACGGCAAGTGTACAGCGGGAGAAAATCTTGCGCCGCCAGAGTCTGGATCTTCAGCTTCAGGCCGATACCCTGCTGGAGGCAAAAAAAAGAGCGGAAGCGGCCAATCGGGCCAAGTCTGTTTTTCTTGCCAATATGAGCCATGAACTGCGTACACCGCTGAATGCCATCCTT
>CBFDDU010000117.1:0-11289 GCA_965603655.1 uncultured Candidatus Electrothrix sp.
TACTTATAGGATTTCCCCGCAGGAACCTCGTGACTAAAATTTAGAATTTTCGGAGGCCCTAATACTAGAGCCACTGGTGGCAAATGCCCACCGCCAGGATTAGCCAAATTAGCGACCCCGGCATGCCCCAAATGATTAAATCCAAGTATCGGCTTCTCAGTCCATTCAATTTTCACCTTAAACGGCCCTGTGGAACTTTTAAAAATTTTGTTCTCAATTTCTACCTTGATAGTGATGAGATCCGTCCCCCCAATATCCTCACCTCTCTTAATAATTTGAATCTTACTGATCACAATATCAGATTTTATCTGCATATTAGCACGTTCTATTTCCAAGGCAGGCCCTCTTGCAGCACCAACAACTTGCGGTAACATGCAGAAAAGAAAAGAAAATATAATTTTTCTTGAAATTTCGTAAAAAAATCGTTCACTGCAAAATCTCATTTAATCCCTCCTATACTTATACTTATTCGCATACTCACATAAAATATTCAAAATCAAAATTCCTTGAAAAACGGCCACTAGAGGTCCTTAAAAAAAGGGGGGGGTGGAATGGTACGAAACACCCCCCGTACCAACAAAAAAGGGACTTAGCTTTAAAAAAGCTAAGTCCCTATATACTGGTGGGCCGTGAAGGATTCGAACCTTCGACCAATTGATTAAGAGTCAACTGCTCTACCAGCTGAGCTAACGGCCCTTATTTTTGATAAGGCGAATTATATATCATAAAGCCGGGATCGGGTCAAGAACTTATCTGCACTGAATAAAAAAAATTACCGATAATAAAGACTCGGGCTTCCCATGGTCTGCATGACCTGATACAAATGACGGCGAAAATCACGCCGATCAGTTATGCCCTGGATATGCCCCCGCTTCAAAGCATTCCTCGCATCATGATAATCCGGCGGGATATCAATACCCGTGGTCTCGCGAATGACGCGTGGCCCGGCAAAACCTATCCGACTGGAACGGATGGCAAACTGATACGGAGAGCAGCCCAGGAAGGAGGCCACCGGCCCAGCATAGGAGTTATTATCATAGACCACAATATAGAGTCCACCAGCATCGATGTACTCACGAACCGCCATAGTGCATTTAGGCATTTGGGCAACACCTAAGGTACCTTCCTGAATGCGGATACCGCCGGTGGTATGCACATAGGCCAATAAAGGTCGCTTTTTTCGCCGAGCCCTATCGCAGGCCCGAACAAATTTTTCCCCTTCCGCAGAGCCCACAGTTCCGTTACGAAAATCAGAGAACAGCATGGTCACGACCAGATTGATATCCTTCACCCGTGCATCAAAGGTAAGATTGGCGCTGCCCATACCTGTCCTTGACCGTGCCATCTTCAGGCGTTCGTCAAAACCTTCGTAATTTAGAGGATTGCGGGAAAAAATCTCGTTATTAAAGATCCGAACTGAACCGGGATCAAAGATGTTTTTCAAATACCATTGATATTCCAAGGGGAAATGATAGCCGCAATTTTCACAAACACCACAAAACTCACCGTACAGATCAGGGATCCAGAGATCCTGACAACCGTGCTTTTCCGCATTGGGACAGGTTACGGTCCGATCTTCATTGGCCAAGGGGCTGGTATAGGTATCTGTCAGCTCTAAGGGGTCAGGAATAATACAGTAATCGCCAGATGCCTGAGCCGCAATGGTGGGTGATATGGCAATGCCCTGTTTTTTCTCGTCCTGGGTGAATACTTTATTATAGACCGTAGCAAAAGGAGCAGTGAGGCGGTTGACCAGAGCGGTTCCCTCACCGGAAACCTCTTTAATGGTCTTCTGCATCTGTTTTTGCTGATTTTTCAGGACATCATAGCGAAAAGTGTACCAGAGTTTTTCCGAAGCTGAGTAGAGGGACTTGAGCATATTTTCTGCCGGGATATTAATGACCCCAAAACTATGCATGCTCATCCCACGATACTTTTTAGAGCGCTCCCTCAGGAGTCGCTCCTCTTCTTTCTCACCAAGATCCCAAGGAATGTCAATTTGCGGTGCCTCGTCCGCGCTCTCGGCTTTTTTCCTCTTCACCTCATAGGAACGAAACCCACGCACACTCTTGGTCTTCAGGACCACCTCATCAGTGGCTCGAATAATCTCAGAACGGATTCGGGCAAAAAAAGCAAAATCATCGGTCTTCGCCCCCAGAGCGGGCTCCTGAATAACACGGTCAATGGTACCGAGACGCAAATTATCTGCTGCGGTGATGTTGAGCTGGCGGGCACAGCGTTCAATCAGCTCCGGGGATACCTTCTGCCCTTCTTTGACCCGACCTTCAATGGCGGCGGCCCCTTCTGGAGAGATAACCGAGTAATAGCCGTGGGAGAACATAAGTCGAAAATCGCTCAGCCCCACAGCCTCAGCTCCACCGGACCCTCCCTCCGAAATCACAGAGATCATGGGTACCCGCAGTTTAGTCATGGTGTAGAGATTGCGGGCAATCTGCTGGGCCGCTCCGGGATATTCCTCAACCGGATAAGATCCTGGCGTGAAAACATAAAAATGAATAGGGATACCTTCGGTTTCAGCCACCTTCATATAACGCATGGCCTTCTCGTTACCCCAGGGCTTACAGGAACCACCATTACGGAACTCTTCACCGTGCCCGACCTCCTGCCCGATAATCATCACCGGCGAGGTATACGGCTTCTTTTTGATCCGTCGAACAATATTGGCCTTGGCAACCACCAGGGCCGGGTCAATATTAGCCTCACCCTCTCCGCCGAGCTCGGTATGTTCCTCGTACACATTTTCCAGAATATCTTTCAGAGAAAAGCGTAAAGGGGAGCGAACAATACGTACCCGCTCCATTGCTGTCAGGCCTTCTTCGCAACGTTCTTCGAGAAAACGAACAGAGTCTTCCAGCTTTTCAAGTCGCGCACTGAATTCTGCTTTGTCCAGATCAAAAACAGCGTTTTTCAGCTGTTCAGCTTTTTTTTGGAATTCAGCGAGATTGCCCCACTCGGAGTTATCCTTTATATGAATCAGATAACCTATGCGTTGGTCAACCCCCTGAAGCTGTTTGATAAGATCATTCATTATACATTAAATAATAGGCATACATTTTATATAAAAAACAGGCGGCACTTACCCGTCATTTTTCTTTTTTTATCCCGGCCCGCGCCGACCCGAAACATAGGGGATAAAAATGACAGTGTCCCTTAAAAGGTCAGAAGGCGATCAAGATTTTCACGCAGATAATCAAGATTCGTCAAGATAGCATCACCGGAGCTATTGACCCCTTCAATTCGAGAGGCATCAATAAACTGCCGGGCCCGTTCTTTGGCCTGTTCTACATTGTCTCCCCAGACCAGAGCCAAGGCGAGGTTGGGATCATACTCACTCGGAATGGGATAGGATCGATCCGCTGGCACATGACTATAAGTGGCTGACCATTCATACGTGGGCAGCTCAAACCGGGTGATCGTACCGATCCAGGGAGCAAAATCCCGCTGGGTATTTTCAGCAACTATTCGCAGCTCTATACTTGCTCCGCGAAAAACTACATCACTCTGCTGATAGCCCATGGGTTCCCCAAGGGCAAGGCGAATCTGCTCCCGAAGCAGGTTCGGATGCTTATCATCAAGATAACTGATGCGGGCCGAAACATCGTTTTCCACCTGGATACGGGTATTCACCTCCAGGAGGTACGGCTTACCACTGCGACTGACGATCCATTCCCAGGTCCCGACATTATCGTATTGAACATGCTCAGCCAGTTTCAAAGAATACGCAACAACACTGTCAAGCACCTCTTCCGCATTAAAATCGTAATCAAAACAGGAAGAATGAAAACCAGGCGCAGCCTCAACCCGCTTCTGCCGCCCAGTAGATTGAATAGTACAGTTACGGGAACCAAAATGGATACGTTCATCGTGACGGGAACAAACTAACTGCACCTCGAGGTGATTAAAATCACGCAAACGCTGTTCAATCAGCACGCCGCCGTCACCGAACTGACGCTTAGCATAATTCTGCACCTGTCGATAGACACGGCGGAAATGTTCAATCCTGTTGACCTCCTCAATCCCCATGCCGCCTCCGCCAGCTGCCGCCTTAATCAATATGGCTGGCTGGGGCTCACCCTCTTCCTTTTGCAGATCAAAGAGATGTTGGGCGATTTCCTCGGCTTCCATCTCATTATAGATAGGAGCGGACGTTCCTGGGATAGTAGGAATGCCCAATTTATTCGCAACCCGCTTGGTATTAATTTTATCACCGAGATCACGGATAACCTCCCAGCTCGGGCCGATAAAAACAAGAGGCCGGTCACGAATAGTGACCCGGCGAGCGAAACGATAATCCTCCGAAAAAAAACCGTATCCTGGATGAATCGCTGTACAGCCGGTATGATCAGCCACAGCCAGGAGATCATTAGGATCGGTGTAACTGGCCACCCGCCACGCATTCTGATCCGTGCCGTTGAGCCGATTACGCTGCACATGCTCAGATTCACGATCAGCATCAGTATAGATAATCGTATATTCAAGGCCGAGATCTTGACAGGCCTCCATAATGCGAATAGCTATCTCGCCCCGATTAGCAATCAGTACTTTGCCTTGCACAAACACCCTCTTAAAAGTTTATCTGTTTTAAAAAAAACGAACTCTTCGAAAATACAGTTGCATTCTCTCGTAGAAAAAGGGAAAAGTCCGAGTATACCTCTCTGGCAATTTTGTTATTCTACTCCACCTGCAACAAGTTGAAAAGTTGTAAATATGAACTTGCAAAGAGAAAAGAGCAGATATCTCGCTCGGAGAAGAGTATAATCACCGGGTTTCCGACAAATTTCTTGACTTTCTTTGTCTATTTTCTACTGTTAGAATAATGAATCATCATGAATCAACCTTCCTTATGTTAAAAGACGAATGAAGAGCATGGCGGAAAAAGAGGAAGACGGTTGCGGGAGATCCCTTTGGCAGAGGATAAAATCTCTCGCTGGCTTGAGAAGATCTCCTGACACAACCCAAGAACTAGAACACGAGATCCAGGGTCTGCTGGAAGATGGTGAAGAGCAGGGGCTGATCAGCAGCCATGAAGAGCAGTTAATCAACTCTATTTTTCACTTTCGAGCCACTATCGCCTCTGAAATCATGACGCCCTCAGCCGAAATCGTTCGCATTGATATCAACAGCTCTGTTCAGGAGGCGGTGACCTTGATCAATGGGGAGGGATATACCCGGATACCGGTCTTCAGCGGCAGTCAGGATAATATTGTCGGGATCCTCCATGCCAAGGATCTGCTCCGCACCTTTAGCGAAGAAAATAACCCAGAGAGACATTTGGAAAATCATCTCAATCTTCCCATGATTATCTCTGAATCAAAGCCGATAACCGAACTGCTCAGGGAATTCCAGGCAAGAAAAAACCACATGGCTGTGGTCACCGATGAATTTGGTGGGGTCCGGGGCCTGATCACCCTTGAGGATGTTATTGAGGAAATCGTTGGCGAGATTGACGATGAACACGATCAGGAAGAACGGGAACTCATGCAGGTTGACCAGCAAACCGTTGTTGTGGATGCTAAGATTGACATTGAAGTGGTGGAGAAACATTTTCAATGCAGGCTGCCTAGCGGCCCGTATGAATCAATAGGCGGACTTATCATCCACTGTCTAGGCCGTATGCCACAAAACGGCGAGATGGTGGACGCTCCACCACTGACATTAACCGTACTCGTGGCGAATCCCCGCAAGGTTCGCACAGTAAGAATTCGTAAGGCATGATGTGGTATGAAGATAGCCGCTCCATTGCATATTGAGCCCCTGAGAGGGTATGATCCCTATATACGGGCTCTGTTCACCGCTCTCCTGTTAGCCTTGGCAATGCCGGGAATCACAGGCTGGTGGCCTCTTGTCTTTATCGCCCTTATCCCCCTGCTCTCTGCCCTTGGCCGTTTATCCACCAAACAAACTGTCTGCATGGGGCTGACCTGTGGCCTGCTTTATTATACCAGCCTGTTCTATTGGATAATATCTGTCTTGCAACGCTTTGGCGGGCTCCACCCTGCCCTTTCCGCTCTTGCGCTTCTCGCGCTGGCCGCATATATGGCGATCTATATTACCCTGTTCTGCTTACTGCTCAATCGTTTGCTTGTCAAATCAAGATCAAGAGGACAGGTCGCAGCCCTGATCCTGCTCATTGCTCCTCCTGCCTGGACAGGCCTTGATTTCCTTCGCGGCTGGCTCTTTACCGGTTTACCCTGGATGGATCTGGGATACACCTTATACGGGCAGCCGTTATTGATCCAGGCAGCAGATTTAGGAGGCCATTACCTGATCACCTTTGCTGTCGTCCTGATCAATGCGGTACTTTTTTGGTTAATGGAGAGGGTACGCGCTTCCTTTTCCTCTTCTTCAGACACCTCTGATTACCATTTTGGTCACCTGGTTACGGTTCTTCTTCTCCTCTCCTGCCTTGGGGGATATTCGGTCGTACGCTATCAGCAAATCTCCTCTGAAGCAGCAGCAGCTAACACCGCCTTGGTCAGTGCTATTCAAGGAAATATTCAACAAAGTGAGAAATGGTCGCCAACGCAGAAAGAAAAAACCGTGGAACGCTATCTTTCGCTCTCAGCTCAAGCCCTCAATGAAGAGGAAGGAGAAGAAAAACCGGAACTGGTGATCTGGCCGGAAACAGCCCTGCCCTTTTATCCGGCACGTGAACCCCTTATGAACAGGGTTCGTACCTTTGTTCGAAAAAATGAAGTCCAGTTAGTGACCGGTTCTCCCTATTTCACGATAAACCCCCAGAATCAAAAGCCGGTGGCCTATTCCAACAGCGCCCTTCTCTTGGACCGTTCAGGCAGATTATCGGCTCGCTATAATAAACAACATCTTGTCCCCTTTGGCGAATATGTCCCTCTGCGTACCTATCTTTGGTTTATAAAGCCGCTGGTTGAACTCATAGGCGACTTCACACCCGGTGATTCATTCGACCCTTTGGATGCTGATACAATTCAAGCGGGCGTTCTTATTTGTTTTGAATCGATTTTCCCCGATATCGCACGACAAGAAGCTGTTAAGGGAGCCAACCTGCTGGTTAATCTCACAAATGACGCTTGGTATGGCAAATCAAGCGCCCCCTATCATTCTTGGGCCATGACAGTGTTTCGAGCTGTGGAAAACAGACGCAGTCTGGTACGAGCAGCAAACACTGGAATCAGCGGCTTTATAGGCCCCACAGGAGAAATTCACAAAGAAACATCCTTATTCAAAGCACAAACAATCAACGCAAGGACTCCCCTGCTCACCGGCCATACTTTCTTTATGCACGGTGGTTATCGCTTCGGAGCACTATGCTTGGCCCTGATTCCTTTTTTTGTTGTATTTGTCAGTACGAAAACAACAGAAGAAAATAACAGAAACATAGCGGATTTCACGAATTAAGCTCATGATAATTACAAGAAAAAAAGCACTTAATAGACTGAGGAAAAATTCAGGAGGGCAGACCAAGGTGGCAAAAACAAGAGATTATATCGGCGTCAGTCAGGATAACGACGGAAGCTGGCATTTTACTGTGCGCAAGGCTAACGGCAAAATAAAGACCGATGCGGGATACAGCACAGCCAAGGTGGCTGCTCTCATGCGGGACGAATATATTCTCAAACATAGCCTGGACGAAAAAAGTAATTTCCCGGTCAAACGGATGGCCAAAATGCGCAACGAGGCCTACGAACAGATGTTCGGCTCCGTAAAATAAGGCTTGACTAAGCACCTTCAATTACCGTAAAGATAGCGTGAACTTGGGGTGAAGCTCCCCCTTCTACGCAAAAGAAAGAAAAAAGAAGAACAATAAGGAATACAAGAATGGCTGAACTGAACGAAACTGCGGAAGCAAAACAAAAACTCCAGGAACTGAAAAAGAAAATGCTCACCCTGAAGGAGCATCTTTGACTTAGACGGCAAAAAACTCGACATTGAACGACTGGAATCAGAGTCTCTGGAACCTAACTTCTGGAACGATCAGAGTAACGCCAAAAAAGTCCAAAAACAATTGGGCCAGTTGCAGGATCTGGTCAAGAATTGGGAGCAGAACTTTCAGGACCTGGAAGAGGCTGACATGCTTCTTGACATGGCTGTTGAGGAGCAGGACCTGGAAACCCAGAAGGAGGTTGAGGCTTCCCTGACCCAACTCCGCACGCGGGTCGACCTGGTTGAACTGGAATGCATGTTCGACGGTGAGCATGACGACAGCAACGCCTTGCTCACTATCCACGCCGGAGCAGGCGGAACCGAGGCTCAGGACTGGGTGGGCATTCTCCTGCGTATGTATCTACGCTGGGCGGAAACCCATGATTTTCCCACCGACATCCTTGATTATCTAGCCGGTGACGAGGCCGGAACCAAGTCGGTGACTGTTCGCATCAAAGGGAAAAATGCCTACGGCTATACCCGGCCCGAGGTCGGCATCCACCGCTTGGTACGTATATCGCCCTTTGATTCTTCCGGGCGGCGCCATACCTCCTTTGCCTCGGTTATGGTCCTGCCGGAACTTGATGATACTATCGAGATAAATATTGACGAAAAAGACCTGCGGATAGATACCTATCGGGCCAGCGGGGCCGGGGGCCAGCATGTCAATAAAACCGATTCAGCCATCCGGATAACCCATCTTCCCACAAATATTGTTGTGCAATGCCAGAACGAACGTTCTCAACACCGCAATAAAGACATGGCCATGAAGATGCTTATGGCCCGGCTCTATGAGAAACAGCAGGAAGACCAGGCCAAGGCCAAGGAAAGCCTGCACGGCGACAAGAAAGAAATTGCCTGGGGCAGCCAGATCCGCTCCTATGTCCTTCAGCCCTACCGTTTGATCAAGGATCATCGGACGGATTTGGAAGAGGGAAATGTGGATGCGGTTCTGGACGGGCGTTTGGATCCGTTCATCAAGGCCTTTCTGCTGTGGCAACCGAATTAAATTGTGCCAAATGCGGGGCCTGTGCAGTCGTTTGTCCGGTTTTTCGGCTTGACGGGCGGGAGGTGCTGACTGCCCGAGGCAAGATGCACCTCCTGACCACCGCGCTGGCCGAGCAGCCCTCAGCCATCTTTGAGGATCTCTTTTCCCGCTGCCTGCTCTGCGGTGCCTGTGAGCAGATATGTCCCCGTCAGCTGCCGATCACAGATATTATTTCCCAGGCTCGCAGCACCTTCTCGCCCTTTTATGGGCCGAATGGGCTCAAGAAAGCTGTCGCCTGCACCGCCTTAAGCCACCCCGAACTTTTAGACGGGCTGGTTAAAGCTGGAATCAGCCTGCAACGCCTCCATGCCCTACCCGCTCTTTCTGGTCTGCGCCTTAAACTCGACCTGTTGGAAGAAAGAACCGAGCCTTCCCAGCAAACAAACAATGACGTATCCCCTCAAGAGGAACAGCCCACAGCTTCTCTCAGCTATTTTAGCGGATGCGTTGCCCGTCATATTCAGCCTTCCATCGCTGAAGCAACCCAAACCCTGCTGAGCAAGAGTAATCTGTTGCCCGCTCAGGTTCCGGCTGATCAATATTGCTGCGGCCTGGCGGCCTGGAGTGCAGGCAAAAGGGAACAGGCCCGTGAGCTTGCCCGAAAGAATATCCGGGCTTTTTCTGCGCCTTCACTTGCTGATGCACCGATCATCACCTCCTGCGCCTCCTGTTCCTCCCACCTGCTCGCCTACCCTACCCTGTTTGGTGAGCATGATCCCTGGCATGGCAAGGCCGTGGCCTTTGCTGATCGTGTCCGGGAATTCACCTCGTTTTTTGATGACAACCTGCCTATCTCGCCGCGTATCGACACTCCAGAACATCCTAACCATCCCAAACAACGAATTTTCTACCATGCCCCCTGTCACCTTCGCTTTAAAGATAAGGGGATGAGCGCACCGCGTTCTCTCCTGCAAAAAGCAGGTGTGCATATCCTGGAACCGGAGGAAGGCCCGCTCTGCTGCGGCCAGGGAGGACTCTTTCATATTGCCTGTCCTGAGCATTCTTTGCAGATATTTCAGCAAAGCAGTAAACAGGCCCTTGCTGGTTCCCCTGACTGTGTCACCACCACCTGCTCCGGTTGCCTGATGCAATATCAGGAGGGCTTGGCTCGACAGGGGGAACGGGTTAAGGTTGTGCATCTGGCGGTTCTGTTGGCTGATTGCTTGGGCAGGCGTTCCTGATCAGTAGGCAGAGCGGCGTAGCAGTATCTACGAAACTATGTTTCTGCCTTGAATTACCGGGAAGATCGAACCGGGCAGACACACAGGTCTGCCCCTACGAAATGACGGCACCACCATGCCCAAAAGGGGTTGTATTTATCAGCTCGGGTAACACCCCGAGTATCGGGCTGATTTAATTCTCGTGCCCCAGGGTGTTACCCTAGGCTGGTTATATATAACCCCGTTGGGGTATGGGGTGCGCATCATACCCGATATTGATTTCCGTATCACGTAGAGTGGGCAACCAGAGATAACGTAAACAACGTGGCAATGTGACAGCTTTTAACTAAGGTCATCTCCGACGGATAATCCTCTTTGTTCCATTCTCGCAGCTCCCCAGTATTTTTCCGGCACCTGTCCTGTCCTTATCCACAATGGCAAGATGAAACGAGAATACGCCTGCGGCGACCAGCTTTGCAGCTATCTCGAACTTCAGCTCTCCGCAGTCCTTGATACCATATGCAAGTGATACGGAGGGGGCATCTGCTGGCCACCTCTTCACATATGCCTGCTCAATCCCGGACGCGCTATCGACTACGGGAGTACGCACTATTCTCTTTGTTCCATCCTCGCAGCTGCCTACTATTTTTCCGGCACCAGCCCAGTTTCTATCCACAATAGTAAGAACAGCTGGAGAGATACCTGCGGTGGTCAGCTTGGTAGCTATCTCAAACTTCAGCTCTTCACAATTTTTAATACCGCTTGCAAGTGATGAGGAACGACGAGGGGGCGTATCTGCCTGCCCGCCCCCAGACGCGGAAGTGGGTCGGCGCACTATCCTCTTTGTCCCTCCCTGACAGCGGCCTATTATTCTTCCGGGACCTGTCCGGTCCTTATCCACAATATCAAGAACAAATGAGGCCACGCCTGCGGCGACCAGCTTAGCAGCTATCTCAGACTTCAGTTCCTCACAGTCTTTAATAGCAGCGGTAGCCTGCCCCGTGCTCAATATAATCACACAAAACACAATAATGCTCTTCATCTTGTTCCTCTCCATGAACGGACCGGGATAGTTCATGCCCCTGAAGGCAGGAAATAGACCAATAGACCATATGGTATGTGGTGGATATCCTGCTCAACTGTATATGGTAAAATCTT
>CBFDDU010000118.1:0-11166 GCA_965603655.1 uncultured Candidatus Electrothrix sp.
AGATTCGTGATTTTGATCATTATCAGTAAGTATTGCTGGCCAAATCGGTGATGGTTGATCAGGGTGCTCGACGTGAGGCTGTTATTGACGCCGTGAAGAAGGCGGTCTCTGAGCGGGTAGGGGACAAAGGGCAGCCTGTTTTGGATGAAGGCCTGATTGACACGGTGACCAATCTGGTGGAAATCCCCTGGGGGATTTGCGGTAGCTTTGATGAGAAATTCTTGGCCCTGCCTGATGAAGCCCTGATCACCTCCATGCGTGAGCATCAAAAGTATTTTCCTGTGAAGGACGGTGAGGGGGCGTTGCTGCCCTTTTTCGTTGCCGTCAATAATACTGATGTTAAAAATAAGGCAATGGCCGCCAACGGGCATGAGCGTGTTCTGCGGGCTCGCCTTGAGGACGGGCTGTTTTTCTTTAACAAGGATAAAGAGAAGCCCCTTGCCGATCGGATGAAGGATCTTTCCGGGATTATTTTTCAGCGTAAGCTGGGGACTATGGCTGAAAAGAGTGAGCGTCTGGTTGCTCTGGCCGCTTTTCTTGCGGAGCGACTGGCTCCAGACATGCAGGAAGAGGCCAAGCGAGCCGCCCAATTGGCCAAGGCCGACCTGCTGACCGAGATGGTCGGGGAATTTCCTTCCTTGCAGGGAATCATCGGTCGGGATTATGCCCTGCTTGATGGTGAAAAGCCTGCAGTTGCCGATGCTGTGCATGAGCATTACCAGCCGGTTCGGGCAGGAGGGCAACTGCCTGCCTCGCTGCTTGGTGCGATGGTCGGGTTGGCTGATCGCATGGACACGATGGCTGGTTGTTTTGCCATCAATGAGCGTCCTACCGGTAATAAGGATGCCTTTGGCCAGCGGCGGCTGGCCTTGGGAATGATCGCTATTTTGCGCCATCATAATTTGTCTCTTTCCCTGGTCGAGCTGGCTGAGCAGGCCTTGCAGGGGTATGCCGACAAGGTAACCCCGGCAGAGGATACCTTGGAACAACTCATCGACTTTATCCGTCTCCGTTTTGAAAATGACCTGATCGCCTCAGGCATGCAACAGGAAGTGGTTGAGGCGGCGACCTTGGCGGGTTTTGATGATCTGACAGATTGCCTGGCCCGGATAGAGGCCCTGGACAGCATGCGGAACCGGGAAGAGTTTGCCGTGTTGGCAGGTTCCTTTAAACGGATCCGTAATATCACCAAGGGGAATCGGGAAACAGGGGTTGATCCTGCCCTTTTTGCTGAAGAGGCGGAAAAGGAGTTGTTCTCAACCTGCACTGCTGTTCAGGAGCAGGTGCGTCCGATGATCGAAAACCGATCCTACAGCGAGGCCTTGGCAGCTATGCTGACCATGAAAGAGCCTGTGGATCGCTTCTTTGATGATGTGATGGTGATGGATGAGGACTTGGCAATCCGGGCCAACCGATTGAACTTGTTGACCGGCTTGGGTGACTTGGTTCGTCAGGTGGGTGATATCTCCCGGATGCATGTAGAGTAGCGAGCGCTGATATCTGCAATAAAAAAGGCTGTCTGAGAAGGCAGCCTTTTTTTGTTACATAAACAAGTTAACTAAATAAATCGCTTTTATTTAACTTTGTCTTTGAATTTGGCATGGCAGGTTGGACACATCATCAGGTTGACCAGAGGTGTCGCGGTGCTTTTTTGATCCTTATGACATCCTGCACAACGCCCGTGGCCTGCACGCTGGATAGGTGAGGTCAGCGGCAGAGGAACACCGGATATTTTTCCTTCGAGGTTGATACCGTCAGTATTTTTATTATGGCAGGTGTTGCATTTTTGGATCTTGGGTTCCTCGGCTTCCGCATAGGCGACTTGCTTGCCATCAGCATCTTTACCGTGATGACAGATGGCGCAACTTTTCCGACCTTGGCTATCTTCGAAATCCTTCAGGCGATTCTGGTGATCCCAATGGGGAAAATAAGCAGGGTTTATAGATTTATCTGTGCCATCGGTGATTTTAATGACTTCCGGCCCTTGGTTAGCTGGAGCTTCATCTTGAGCTGTGCTGATGCTCAGTCCTGCGCCGCAGACCAATGCAAGAGTAATCCCGAATAGTAGCGCCTTTTTCATACCACACCCTCCTTTAATGGATTGATAAATACCAACGGAATGTTTTTTTGTAGACCTCATGGTCTTGCTGTATATCTTGCTCTCTTTTTTGTCAAGCAGATAGAAAGGCACCTTTTGATTCGATGAAAAGAGCTGCTTGTTTTGAAAAAGCTCGTACCTTAACTGGCCCCGTAACTATGCAGCCCGGCTAGGAGGAAGTTGACGCCGAAATAGGTGAAAAAGACAGAAAGAAAGCCCAGTATCGCCAGCCAGGCAATACGGGGTCCGCTCCAGCCCCGGGTGAATCGAGCATGCAGGGCCAGGGCATAGACAAACCAGGTAATGATGGACCAGGTTTCCTTGGGATCCCAGCTCCAATAGGTACCCCAGGCCTCGTTGGCCCAGACAGCCCCGGTGATAATACCGGCTGTCAGCCACATGAAACCGAAGATGATGGTTTTATGGGTCAGATCATCAAGCACGGGCAGTTCGGGCAGGGTGGAGAGTAGGTTGTTTTTCGAGAACTTGCGCTTAACGGCAAGATGTTTCAGAAGATAGATGATTCCGATACCGGCAGCAACGGCAAAGGCCCCGTAGCCGATAAAGCAGGTGATAACATGGGCAATGAGCCAGTTGGATTGCAGAGCCGGAACCAATGGGGTTATTTGGCGATTGATATCGGTTGAAAACGAGGCATAGGCCATGGTGGTGACAGCCAGGGGCATGACTAAGGAGCCCAGTACTGCGACCTTGAATTTCAATTCCAGCAAGATGTAAAAGAGGGTTATGCACCAGGCAAAAAAGAGCAACGACTCATACATATTGGTCAAGGGAGCATGGCCTATACCGACTTGGTAGGATTCATGCCAGCGCAACCCGAGAGCCCCAGTATGGATCAGAACGCCGATGCTGGCCAGGATCAGCCCGATTAACCCGATTTTTTTTGACGGAAAACGAGTAGGCCGATGTAAAAAGCCGCTGACAGCAGGTATATTATGGTGGTATAACCAAAGAGTTGAGAGCTGTCAAAGTAGGATGATAATAATGTAATAGGATATATTATAATAGGATATATTATGCCAAAAAGTTTCGAGACGTAGACGTTCATTATATATATTTCCGATAGATAGTTATTTGTGCGTGATCAGTTTTCTTGGCGAAACTCTGGAGGTAATGTTGCATAGAGTAACAAGCAATTAATATTGGGTTGCTTGCCTGGCCCTTGGTCATTTTCTCTTTGCAAAGTTGTCTGTAAAAGAGGCAAATGTTTTGGCAAAGCCAAAGGTGTTTTTATTGGCATGACCGGCAAAAAGCACCATGGGTTGCCCGTCTACTTCATAGACATGGGCCCATATTTTCCGATGGGACATGAAGAAGGCCATGTATAACCCTATGAGCATCAGGGCGCAGCCCGTATAGACCCACCAGACGCCGGGATCTTTTGCAACCTGAAGGCCTGTGGCAAAATGAGGGCTGATAATGAGTTCATACTTTGCCTTTGGGCGCTCAACAATGACCGGCGTGCCGTACATCAAAGGAAACATGGACGGCGGGCCGTCGGAATCCATCAGCCAGATTTCCATCTCAGTGCTGCTTTTTCCGTCAGGAGTCTGAATCGGGCGGGCCGATTGAATGCGTATCATACCATCAGACCCGCCTTCCTGCCATCTATTGGTTACTGAATAGTTTTGCGGATCAACCGGAAAGGCATGAATATTGCCACTGGTCATCTCGCGCAGTTTGATAATGGCCGCGCCTATCTGGTTGTAACTTGATTGATAAAAGGTGATGCCCTTGTAGATAAGAGGCTTGTTTACCTCAATGGTGGTGGTGAGCACCTCTTTGCCGTCCTCGATGACCGTCAGGCCGGAGAGATAATCTTTGGGCATGCCAGTGCCGGGATAATAATCTATATGGAAATAATTACAGCGGACAGTAAAGCCGAGAGGGATTTTTTCCTCATCGGCATAGGAAAAAACGAAGTCGCTTTGTGCGGTTTCCGGCAGAGAAATACCTCCTTTAAAAGCAAATTCACGATCTCCTAAAATCTTGGTGGCAACCGTTGAAGAGCCGATGACAGCACCGAGCAAGATGATCAGGATGGAGATATGCACCACATAGACGCCGTAGCGGGTCCACGCCCCTTTCTGGGAAAAAAAGAGGGTGCCGTATTGTTGAGCACGGCTATCCGGTTTCCATCCTTTCTGGTTGAGATATTTTTTTACTTCCTCTGTTGCCGTGGTCAGGGAGCCGCCTGCAATCTTTTCTTCCTTGTGCAGCTTCATCCTGGGCAGGCGATCTGGATCGGTGGCCAAGTTATCCTTGCGCACCATTTTGATCACAGTGGGAATGCGATCCAGGCTGCAAATAATAAGGTTAAGACTGAACGCTCCGAGCAGGCAGAGAAACCAGACAGAGTTGTACATGTCATAGAGGTTGAGTGTCTGAATCACTTGAGCGGCACTTTCTCCCCATTGTTCGGTATAATGCTCAGCCGGTTTGTTCTGCTCGATAACCGTACCGATAATTGAGGTCGACGCAAGAAGGGCAATGAGGAGCAGAGCAAGCTTGACAGAGGCCAGAAATGCCCAAATTGGATTTTTCGATTTTGATGCCATGTGCAATTAGGTAATCTGTTCGTGAAATTAAAGAAAAGAATAATTGAGGGTTGAAAGAAAATAGCACTATTATTAAAAGATATTGAAGCATGGGAGGGGAGGGCTGTCAATCTTTTTCGGTTTTGCGGGCTTCCTTTTTCCTTTGACTTCATTGCAAGCTTACCCGAAAGAGCAGAAAGAAAAAGTTGCGTTGTTTTTTCTTGAAATTTCCCACAACATAAGCTAGTTGTTCGGAGTCCTGCTCAGTTGATGGGAAAAATTGCCATACGCTGGCAGGAGTTTTCCGGGAACAGGTGAGCATACCCTTTTTTACTTTTTTAATGTTACGGGGGGAAAATGAATATTCTTATTTCCGGATCATCCGGTTTAATCGGCACAGAGGTCGCTCGTTCGCTGGCAGAGCAAGGGTATAGAATTCTTTTTCTAAACCGGAATACAGAGCATACCCCGTCTTGGGACATAGAGCGAAAAATTGTGCAGCTGAGTGAGGATGATAGGATTGATGTGGTTATCCATCTTGCCGGTGAAAAAGTGGTCCAAGGCCGCTGGACAGCAGAGAAAAAGGAGCGGATTTTACGGAGCAGGGTAGAGGGGACACGTCTTCTTGCGGAGTTTTTTGCAACAGCTGCGTATAAACCTCGCCTCATGATTTCAGCCTCTGCCATAGGGTTCTACGGAGAGCGGGGCAATGAGGAGCTGGACGAAGGCAGCAAGAAAGGAAGAGGGTTTCTCGCTGATGTGAGCAAGGCCTGGGAGGAAGCAGCCCAACCCGCAGCAGAAGCCGGTATCCGGGTGGTGAATACCCGCTTTGGGATGGTGCTCAGTCCAGCCGGAGGGGCCTTGGCCAAGATCTTGCCTCCTTTTAGGATGGGGCTTGGCGGGCCTATCGGCGACGGGAGCCAGTACATGAGTTGGATCAGTCTTCATGATGTGGCTCCGGCTATCCGTCATATTATTGAGCAGGAGGATCTGTACGGACCGGTGAATATCGTTGCTCCCCATCCTGTAACGAATCAGCAATTCACTCAGGTGTTGGGCAAGGTGTTGCGACGACCGGTATTCTTTCCTGTCCCGAAATTTTTTCTGTCGCTTTTTTTTGGGGAAATGGCGAGAGAATTGTTGTTTGCCAGTACACGGGTGTATCCTCGAAAACTCCAGGAGTCGGGGTATGTCTTTGCAAGGCCTGATCTTACGTCGGCCTTGGGGAGTCTGCTGCGCTAAGACCGTGCTGTATAGAGTGCCGTAGGGGCAGACCTGCGTGTCTGCCCTTTATAACGCCATCTGGGCTGTTTATTGAAATTCCACTCCAGGCCCCTCATCTGCAAAAGCCGGGCGTTGCTCCGGGGTGTAGACCAGTCGCCCTTTTTGCTGCAAGAGTTCTTCAAAACGGATAAGGTCTTGATCTGTTGCCAGCTCTTCCACGTCAAGCTGGGCAAATCGGCATTCGCAGTGGATCAGTTGGCCGCCGCACCAAGGACAGACTTCGACCGGACAGCCCAGTTCATGCTCTTCACCGGTGGCTGCGTGACAGGCTGGGCAGGTGTCGAAATCGACCTGGACAGGCTCATAAACCGGAAAATTTTCTATTTTCTGGACCAGCTCGGAGAATTCTTCAGCAGAGGAAAAATCGAAGAAGTGGAGTAGCTCTTTGTCCAGATAGCCTTCCTGGATGCTGCCGTGAAATTCAATACCTTCGCTGGAAATCAGATAGAGGTAGGCATCAAGGGAAGTCACCGCAGCGAGAAGAAAGATCCCAGCTTTTCTCCCGACGAGACGCAGCTCTTTAATCCAGTCGTCCTGGGCCTCAGGCAAACAGCGGTAAAATTCATCAAGAACGTCCAGGGCGAGGCGGTCTTCACGGAAGATAATCAACAGGTCCTGGGCCTGTGCTTTTTGGTCGTCAGGAACGGCGTATTGCATCAGGTCTCGGATACGTCTTCGTTTCTCTTGTAGCTCATCCATATTGTTTGTGTTAGCTTATTCCGCTTGTCTTGTTGAAAATGTATTGGTCTGGATTTTGGAGATCGCTATACGCCTTGATTCTTTTAAAGAAGTAATGTAAAGATAATTTCGCGCGGCGCACCTGACAGGTGATAGGTCGGGCAGGGATCCTTGAGTCGTATTGCATGCAAGTTTCTCAATACTACCTGTTCAATATGTTCAATTGAATGGTTTTTTGTCGTCGCCCGAATCGCCTCCCCCTTTTTGATTGTTCTGGATATAACTATTTGGGATCTCGGATTATATCATGTTTCATATCAGTCTGCTCTCAGGCTTGACAGGATTGTAACCGAACAGGGGGAAACACGCATTATGTTTTCAATCTCTGACCGTGAATTGCATCCGCTGCTGTTGAGGTTGCACAACAAACGGTGCATAACAAGGTAAATTACAACATAGAGGTATTCATTATGAGTAAAGAAAAGAGCGCTCCTGACGCCACCCTTACTGTTGAGGGGAAGACATATTCTTTGCCTGTTGTTTTCGGGACAGAAAACGATAGGGCAATAGATATCGGTACGCTGTTGCAACAGACCGGCTATACGACGCTTGATCCCGGATATAAAAATACGGCGTCCTGTACCAGTGACATCACCTTTCTTGACGGCAAAGAAGGCATTCTTTCCTACCGTGGCTACGCTATTGAAGAAATTGCTGAGAAATGTGTTTTTATCGAGGTTGCCTACCTCTTGGTACACGGCCATTTGCCGAATCCGACAGAATATGAGAATTTTAGGCAGTTATTGAAGCGTTTTGCTCTGATTCATGAGGATATGATCCATTTCTTTGATCATTTCCCACCCAATGCGCCGCCTATGGCCATTCTCTCCGTGATGGTGAACAGTCTGAGTAGCTACTACCCTGAGATGAGTGATGATCCGCTGAAAAACCTAGATGCAACAGCGGCCCGCCTGATTTCTAAAATTCGTACCATTGCCGCATTTACTTATAAGAAAAGTGTGGGGCATCCTTTGGTCTATCCCGGTCCTGATCTGAATTATTGCGGTAATTTTCTGAACATGATGTTCGACAAGCCTGTCCATCCCTATGTGGTTCGTCCGGAGGCGGTTGCGGCCTTGAATAAACTGCTTATTCTTCATGCTGATCATGAACAGAACTGTTCAACATCAACTGTCCGTCTGGTCGGCAGCGCTGGCGTTAACCTGTACTCTTCTATCTCCGCTGGTATTAATGCCCTCTGGGGGCCGCTGCATGGCGGTGCCAACGAGGCGGTGGTGACCATGCTGGAAACCATTCATAGCGACGGCGATAATTTTAAAAAGTACATTGAGAAGGCGAAGGATAAATCCGATCCGTTTAAGCTGTCAGGATTCGGGCATCGGGTCTATAAGACCTTTGATCCACGCGGTAAAATTATTAAGGAGGCCTGTGACGATCTCTTGGAGGTTCTCAACGTCTCTGATCCGCTGCTTGATATTGCCCGGCGACTCGAAGAAATTGCTTTGAATGATCAGTATTTTGTTGAGCGCAATCTTTTCCCGAATGTTGATTTTTACTCCGGCATTATTTATCGAGCCCTGGGAATCCCCACCAATATGTTTACGGTGATGTTTGCCTTGGGACGTCTTCCCGGTTGGATTGCCCAGTGGAAGGAGCAGCAGGAGGATCCTAACGGGAAAATAGGTCGTCCGCGTCAGGTATATATCGGGGAACCTTCACGCCCCTTTGTCCCTATGTCGAAACGGTAAGTTGAGGCAGGAGCATTGTACAGTGAATAACATTGTGCAATGCATAAAAAAAGGCCGGAAAAGAAAAGATCTTTTCCGGCCTTGAATTGTTGTATTGGAGGCGACGAGCGGATTTGAACCGCTGAATAAAGGTTTTGCAGACCTCTGCCTTACCGCTTGGCTACGTCGCCTCATGTGTAACGCGGACTTTTATACTAATACTTGACGATTTTGACAAGAGAAAAGTTTTCTCTTTTTGTTTTGTAGGACATTTCATTCTCACTCAGTATCGGCCTGAATATGTTTTTTTGTTCGAAATAACGAGAAGGTCGGGGCTGGATTATCATCAGAAGAAAAAAATGGGAACCACACTTGAAGTATTGCTCTTGGATCAGGCAGAGCAGCTTGGGGAACTCCAGAAAAAACTCGGGTATACCTTTGAGAAGAAAGAATCGTTACTGTTGTCCATGATTCATAGCTCTTTTGCTTTTGAACGCCTGGAAAACAGCCAGCATAATGAAACACTGGAGTTCCTCGGGGATGCCGTGTTGGACCTGACCATAGGCCATATGCTCTTTACCCGCTTTCCGAAAAAACGTGAAGGGCAGCTGACTCGAATACGGTCTGCCCTTGTCAATGAGGCTGGGCTGGCAACGGTTGCGCGTTGTCTTGATCTGGGAAAATATCTTCTCCTCGGTCGGGGAGAGGACAGCTCCGGGGGGCGGGAAAAATCCTCGATTCTTTCTTGTGCCTATGAGGCCCTAGTTGGAGCAATGTTTATGGATAGCGGCTATGAGGCTGTTTTGCAGCATGTGCAAGAGATTTTTGCGCCCATGATTGAGCAGCAGGGTGAACAACTCATTCATGCTGATGCCAAGAGTCGGTTGCAGGAGCATCTTCAGGAATTGCATAATGAAGGGCCTCAGTATGTTCTTGATGAGGAAGAGGGGCCGGCGCATGCACGGTTTTTTTTCGTGTCAGCTCGGTTTCGGGATCAGATTCTCGGCACCGGGAAGGCGGGCAGTAAAAAAGAGGCAGAACAGCAGGCGGCTCGTGCCGCTTTGGCATTGCTGCTGGAAGGGCAGGGAGTTCAAAAACAATAAAAAAATCATCCCCTGATGGGGTGGTTTTTTATGACGAAATAAATTGCTATCACCTATCGGGGTCTCCTATTATGAATTTCTTCGTGATGTTCTATTGTACCATTTCACTGTTGCTGTGGTGTGGGAATACATTTGCCGGTAATAATATTGAGTTTCTGGATAAAGATTTGATCCAGGACTTGAACCACGGTATTTATGAGGTGGTTACTCCGAAATTGGAAGACGATAAAATAACCTATGCCAGAAAATTACCCTTTGAAAAATTAGAATATGTTGAGAGAACTGAGAAATATCACAGTATAGGGACGGCTTTTTTTATCAATAAAAAAAAGTTAATGACCGCTGAGCATGTCTTTAACCTCATCTATTTTTCCCTGCATAAAGAATTTTTCATTCGTGATATGGAGGGAGGAATTTATCCGGTCAATAAAGTCTATAAATGCTCTAATCGTCGCGATATGATGGTTTTTGATCTGAAGAAGTATCCAGAGAAAATCAACCCGCTGACCTTTAACCGGAAGGTCGAGATCGGTGATACGGTTTTTTCTGCGGGGAATGCCTTGGGCGAGGGGATATCCTACCGGGCTGGTCAGGTAGCCTCCTTTACTCCAGAGCGAGCCTATGGTGATTGGAAGAATATCCGTTTTTCTTCCCCGGCATCTCCGGGAAATAGCGGAGGTCCCTTATTGAATACCGAAGGCGAGGTGGTCGGCCTTATTGTTCGAAAAACGCAGAGTGAAAATTATAATATTGCCGTTCCGATCAGCGAGGCGGACAAGTTAAGTAATCAGGCGGAATTTCAGGCCCGCAATGTCACTGTTGTTATAGAAGGCACCTCAGAATCACTTATCAAAGATTGGGCATATCAGTTACCTCTGCCTGAGACTTTGGAGAAACTTAAGCGTAAGGCTCAAGACTCACTGGGGGTTTTTTATCAGGGATTGAAAAAAGAACTGGTTGAGAAGGTGAAGGATAAAGGTTTTCCCCGTGGCGAACGATTTCGTTTTTACTTAAGAGACCAGCCGATTATCCATGGATTTTCGGCCATCATGCCGGACATCAATTTTCGGAAATGGAAAGCATTGCCCCAGCGTCTGGAAAAAGAACCCCTGGCAACAGAGCAGAGTGTCTATCATGGTCCATCAGAACATTTCGATATGCAGGCTATCGTTGAAAAGCCGGATGAGGTGAGCCTGAAAGACTTTTTGGATTCTCCCAAAATGATTTTGGATACCTTGTTTGCTGCGGTCCCCTATTTTCGTTATATCGGAGCCGACAAGGTGGCTGTAACCAGCTTGGGCGAGCCGGTAAATAAAAAGATTTGGCAGGACACCTTGGGACGTACATGGCGTTCTGCTCTTTGGTATGTCCCCTATGCGGATTATTTTCTCTATACCCATTGTCTTCCTTATCCCAACGGGGCGATTTGTAATCTCCTGGATGAGTCAACAGATGTGCTTGGATTGGATCATTTCGCCAGTGTTCAAGAGAGCTGCGACGAATTGGTTGTCGGCTATGAGGGCAGTCTTGATGATTGGAAGGAGTACCTTGCCCTTGGAGCAAAATATCTACCGACCTTCTTGCGGCAGGCTGCAATCAGCTCTAAGGAAGGCCGAACGAGGATTCGCTTGAAAGATTTTCAGATCGATTTGAAGAACCCTGTAATCACCGGTGATTCTAGCCTGCGTCTGCATCTT
>CBFDDU010000119.1:0-11161 GCA_965603655.1 uncultured Candidatus Electrothrix sp.
CTTTTTTTCGACAGGGTCGACATTTTCCGCCACCATTCTGCCGTAAACAAGAGAATACAGAACGCCTTCCTGATTCTCCCGCACCCCACAACGCCCTCGCCTCCCAAGGCCTATTCGACAATGATGATGGCAAAGAGCACAGACAACGGTACGGTCTTTTTGCCGGGTATAGAGAAGGGCCTCTTTCATGGACTGACCTCCGGGGTTAACGGTTGCAGGATAAGAGGGAACTATGTATAAACAGAAGATAAAAAATTATTTCCTTTTTGCCAACCCAGAAGAGAGCAACGCTCCAAGAAAAAAGATGAAAAAGATCATTTCAGGTGGACAGACAGGGGCTGATCGGGCCGCATTAGATGCGGCCATAGAACGGGGCATCCCGCACGGGGGCTGGTTACCCAAAGGAAGGACGACCGAAGACGGGCCTCTCGGGCAACAGTACTGCCTTCAGGAACTGGACTCATACCGCTACCGAGATCGCACCCGAAAAAATGTTGTGGAAAGCGACGGCACCCTGATCGTCTCCTATGGCCCGCTGACCAGCGGCTCTGCCCTGACCGAAGCCTTGGCGATTCGCCATGATCGTCCCTGCCTCCATCTCAATATGGAGTATTTTTCCCTAGACGAGGCTGTGCAGGCTGTTGAGCAATGGCTGGCAAGAAATACCATCGAGACCCTCAATGTGGCCGGTCCACGAGCCAGCAGCGATGAGCGGATCTATGAGACGGTCCGAGAACTGATTCTCAGCATTAACAAAGGGAAAGGATGCTGAACCACTTGTCGTAAGGAAATAGACAAAAAATAACATCCCCGTTTCAAGTGCAAAATTGTAGGGGCAGACCTATGGATTTTCCTGAGCAGCATGCCAAGCCAAGGCAGAGCGAATAATCGTCTCGATATCCGAATGCCGAGGCCGCCATCCTAACAGACTGGCAGCCTTATCCGCTGAGGCGATCAGGGCCGGGGGATCTCCCGGTCGTCGCGGGCCGTACTTGACCGGAACCTTGCGCCCAGAAAGCTCCTCAACCGTCTGGATAATACTCTGCACCGAGGTGCCGGTGCCCGTGCCGAGATTAAAGGCCCGGCTCTTCTTTTCTTTCTGTAACAACTCCAAGGCCCGCACATGGGCGTCTGCCAGATCAGCAACATGGATATAATCCCGAATCGCGGTGCCGTCCGGGGTATCATAATCTGTCCCGTAAACTTCTATGGCAGATCGTTTTCCCAGAGCGGCCAGGATGGTTAAGGGGATGAGATGGGTTTCCGGCTCATGGTCTTCCCCGATATCGCCGTCCAGATCAGCACCGGCAGCATTAAAATAGCGCAAGGCAATAGAGGAGAGATCATAGGCAGCGCTGTAATCAGCAAGGATCTGCTCAATCATCAGCTTGCTCCGGCCATAGGGATTAATCGGCTGCTGGGGATGTTCTTCGGTCAGGGGAAGTGCCTGGGGATTGCCGTAGGTTGCGCAGGTACTGGAAAAAATAAATCGATAACAGCCAAAACGACTCATCACCTCCATCAGGGCAAGGGTTCCGGTCACGTTGTTTTGGTAATATTTTTCTGGATGCTCGACCGACTCCCCCACGTAGGCAAAGGCGGCAAAATGAATCACCGCCTCGGGTTGGTACTCGGCAAAGACCTTTGCCAGTGCTTCCTTATCACGGATATCCCCCTGGATAAAGGGCCCCCATTGCACGGCCCAGGTATGGCCGTAGACCAGGTTGTCATAGGTAATGGGCAGATATCCTCGCTGGGCAAGGAGCTTACAGGTATGACTGCCGATATAACCGGCACCGCCGGTAACAAGGATTTTTTTCATATTGTATTTGACGTTATCTCACTCAAACCGAAACAAAAAATCGTCGACCGCACGCATGAACGATAGAAACAGGTTTGTTCATTTCCCAGGACAGTGTGCGCTTCTTCCCATTCTCTCAAAGCAAGATAGCAGAAACGCCCTACCATCTCAACACGGAAGCAACAAAATGCTCGGTCTGTTAAAATTGTAAAGCTCTTGTAAAAGAGATTGCCCGCCCCCCTGAAAGCAGCAACAATAGAAAAGAACCATTCAAGGATACATTGCAAGGAGCTTCGCCGTGAAGATACTTATGATTGATGATGACCGGAAACTCTGCCGCTTGGTAACGGATTACCTGGAACCTATGGGCTACGAGGTCGAGGCGGCCCATAACGGGGCACGAGGCTTGGAGATGGTCAGGGCCGGGGAGTATCATGCCGCCATACTGGACGTAATGATGCCGGAAATGGATGGCTTCGAGGTACTGAAGCAGCTGCGCAAGGAATCAGACATCCCGGTGCTCATGCTCAGTGCCCGTGGAGATGAGACCGACAGGATCGTGGGGCTTGAGATGGGAGCGGATGATTATCTACCCAAGACCTTTTCCTCCCGTGAACTGCTTGCCCGCCTCCGTGCTGTTACCCGCCGACATCAACTGGTGGAAGAGCAGGCGAAAGCATCAGCAGATGCCATTGCGGATGATGAGCTGCTGGTCTTTGCAGAATTACGGATTGAGCAGGGTTCCAGGACGGTCCGTCTCAACGAGGAGACCCTCAATCTGACCCCGGTGGAGTATGATCTCCTGACCACCTTGGCCCATTCCGCAGGCCGGGTCCTGAGCCGTGACCAGCTTCTTGATGCTGTTGCCGGCAGAAACTACGAGGTCTTTGATCGCTCCATAGATGTCCACATTTCCTCGTTGCGAAAAAAACTCGGAGAAAACCCCCGCTCCCCCCGTTTTATCCGCACAATCCGTACTGCTGGCTACATGTTTAAACAACCAGATAAAGACGCATGAGAAAACCATCATCCACCCTCTTTGCCAAAATCCTGTCGTGGTTCTTTCTCAACCTGCTGCTTGTGGTTGCGGCATTGACACTCTTCTTCGCCTTTCAGCCCCAGGTCCATCTGCACGAATTTTTTGGTCAGCAGGGTTCGGATCGATTACAAGCCGCAGGCATGCTCATTGCCCATGACCTGAATCAGGCCCAGCCCGAAGAATGGACCGAAATACTTGCCCGACACGGGGCCATCAACGGCGTTGATTTTGTCCTTGTTTTGAGAGACGGAGCAGTTTTTTCTCCCGCCCTCGCAACCTTGCCCAAGGAAGTTATGCTCAGGTCGCAAGACGCCTTACGCCATAAAGGATCAAGAGCGAGAATGCGTCGCCCTCCCCCATTTCCTGAAATGAATAACGCGTTCAACAAGAAGTGCCGATCAGACGCTGTGGATAAGTGCTCCAAAAGCCTCCTTCCCCCTGAAAGGTATGGCAGAAGACCGCATCTGATCATGCGCTCCAAGGAACCGACCCGATACTGGTTCGGCACAAAGATTCCCTTGATTCCAGATGCAGAGCATCGCCCCCTACCCGGCCTGCTCCTGGCAGTCTCTGATTCCATAACAGGCAATGGTTTTTTCTTTGACCCCCTGCCCTGGATGGTGGTCGCGGCATCTGTGCTGCTCATCTCCGTTCTGCTCTGGATTCCTCTGGTCCGCAATATCACCAAACCCCTTGTTCGCATGACCCGAGCAGCCGAGGAGATCGCCAAGGGCAATTTCAACGTGTCCATTCATGAACCGAGAGCTGACGAGATCGGACGGTTGGCACGGACGATCAATAATATGACTGACCGGCTTGCTGAATTCGTCAAAGGTCAGAAACGTTTCCTCGGTGATGTGGCCCATGAACTGGGGTCCCCGGTGGCACGAATCCAGTTTGGCTTAGGTGTGCTGGAACAGCGGCTTGAAGGGGGAAACCAAGAGCGAGTCCGCGATGTGATGGAGGATGTGGAAGAGATGTCCAAGCTGATTCGGGAGCTATTGGCCTTTTCCAGGGCGGAGATGCATTCCGGCGCGGTTGAGCTGGAGCAGATTCTCCTGCTGCCGGTTGTGGAGGCGGCGGTGCGGCGTGAGGGAACGCCGATGGTGCAGATTGATGTGCAGATCGACCCGGAAATTTCCGCCCTTGCCTCGGCAGACCTGCTGACTCGGGCACTGGCTAACCTGCTGCGCAATGCGGTTAAATACGCCGGTGAGGCCGGGCCGATTTTGGTTGCTGCTCAGGAAAAAGACGATCAGGCCATCCTCACGGTCAAGGACTCCGGGCCGGGGGTTGCGGAGGAGTATCTTGACCGCCTCTTTGACCCCTTCTTCCGCCCGGAGCCCTCCCGTGATCGCGATTCCGGCGGGGTCGGCCTGGGCATGGCCATTGTTAAAACCTGTGTTGCTGCCTGTAAGGGGACGGTTTCCGCCCGGAATCGGGAGCCTAATGGGTTTGCGGTGACGATTCGGTTGGGGTGCTGATTGCGCAGGGCGAGCACAGCGCCTTCCCCACGCAACCCCTTATTTTTTTCAAAAAAGATATTTACCAAAAGCCTTCCTCATCTTCTCACAAATGCCGAATTCGGCTCAGCTCTCTTGCTGCGGAGTGTCGGGGACAGACGGTGTATCTAGATTTTCTTTTTCCTTGGCCCGCGTCGATTTCACAACGCCCCAGATGACAAGACCAACACCTGATGAACCAGCAAGAAAGGCAAGGGCAATGCCGCCGAAAATGCGCTTCAGCTTTTCAAAAAAAGTGGCCCGTGCAAAGGAGAAAATCCTGTCTTCGTTACCCCCTGTGATATCGACCAGTAGCCTGGTCGGCTTGCTCACCTCAATATAGCCGATGCTTCTCTTTGCGCTATTTCCGCCGCTTATAGATATGGAGGCGGTGTCGATAAAGTCAAAGGGGGTGCCGGTCGCGGTATCGCTGATGGATATTTCGATACCGTCCGGAAGGTCTTCGGCGCGATTATAGGTCTTTCCGTTGAAGATCGTTTGGTGGTCGTTCCAGAGGTAATAACGTCCCGGTTCTTCGATGGCAACCTGGATGGTTCCGGGGATGCTGAATTGCTTGTCGATTGAATCGCCGAGAAAGAGGGGGAGAAGGATCGCTGCGGGGAAGGCGATACCGCCTAAGGTGAAGAGGATGACGCCGAGGATTATGGGTTTGATTCCTGGTTTCATGGTTTCTCC
This sequence comes from uncultured Candidatus Electrothrix sp., assembly GCA_965603655.1. GTDB lineage: Bacteria > Desulfobacterota > Desulfobulbia > Desulfobulbales > Desulfobulbaceae > Electrothrix. The sequence continues at coordinate 5,039 of CBFDDU010000119.1, forward strand.
GGGTAAAATGATGAAGGGAAGCGGTTATGCAATATTTTGATGCCAACTGTAACTGTATTACCGTAGGCGCCAAAGATCGAGAAAATATTGAACGACCTTGTTTGACAAGATAAAACAGACCGATTATCCTCATGAATTGATTACTTCAATCCGCCCATAGATTCTTTGAGGAATTCAGTCATGGCAAATGGAAATTTTACAGCCCACCTGGGCAGCAGCGACAATCCCGGCCTGCTCCCCTTGGATGAACGCCTTTCCTGGATGAGCAAGGGAGAAAATCCCTTTCAGGCTGATTCCGCCCTGCCGGAAAACTCACCGGTCTTTTTCGGTCGGGAAAACCTGCTTCACCGTTTCCGCCTCAAACTCTGCTCTGACAATCCCGGTCATATCAGCTTGGTCGGTGATCCCCGCATCGGCAAGAGTTCGTTGATGAATCAGCTCAAGGCCATCCTGGAAGCGGAAGAAGGACTGGTTTCTATTTGCTGCAATGCCCAAGGGTTGAATGAGGCCTCCCAGAAACGTTTTTTCACGGATCTCGGTGAAAGCGTTGCTGGGGCTTTGGGTGAGGAGCTTGAAGAACCGCTTGAGGATTTTGATCAGTTTCAGCGCGTCATTCGGCAATGGGCCAAAGAATACCGTTTTGTCTTGCTCTTGGATGAGTTTGAGATCCTGGCAGACAATCCAGTCTTTGACGTGACCTTTTTCAATAATCTTCGTAGTCTTGGCGATAATCCCGAGAACCGCTTCGGGTTCTTTCTTATCAGCCATGAACATATCAGGGCACTTTGCCACACCGACGCCATTCACGGCTCCCGCTTTTGGAATATCTTTGATGCCTGGGTGCTTGGGTTGCTGGAAGAGGACGCGGCCCGGAAGCTTGCGGAGCTGCCTTTGCAGCGGGCTGAGATTTCTCTCGACACCACACCGGAACAGCTACTGAAACGTTACGGCAGGCATCCCTTTCTTCTCCAACGCGCTTTACATGAATACGCCCATTCTGCCCTGCATGGGCTAACGCCCGACTTACGTCATCTGGACAACAATCTTCATGCTTTTATGCAAGATTTATGGGTGCGGCGTAAAGATAATGAACAGGAAATTAACCGGCTGTTTGAGGTGATTGCGGAAAAATCAATCCCTCATGATAAAACAACCAAGGAATTGGAAGAACGCGGAGTGCTCGATAAGGGCAAACTTTTCAGCCCTGCCTTCGCTGCCGCTCTACCGGAAGAACTTCTACCACAGAAAAAAAGCGTTGAGGCCTCATTACAGGCCATTAAAAAAAATCCCAAAAAAGCAATAAACAAAGCTAGTGGTCGCTGGATGAAAGTTCTGGAATGGTTTGCAACGGCGGCTTCTCATCTTGGTAAAATCAAAAAAGCATGGGATCAGGTTGTTCCGACAGACAAAAATAAAACGCCATGAGCACTCTCAAGTATATCCTTCGGCATGGATGGTTTTGGCCCTTTGAGTTTTGGCTGCGACCTTTTGCGACTCGGGAAAAAATACGAAAGAATGCGAGAAAAGAACTTTCAAAAGCACTAAAAAGCTCTTTATTAAGTACTTTTTTATTAGGGATTCTACTTTGGCAATCAGACAATACTTTCTATACAATATGGACCTTTATCCTTTCCGGTAGTTTCTTTTCTGGAACTATTTTTTTTACTGTATTTGCTTTAGCCGTAACATTTTATTTTTCTTTTCTAAAACACCCAATAGCCGCTTACTGCCTTTTTGTAATCATATTAAGCTTATCACTACGACCTGATTTACCACAGCTAATAGCCCCCCCACTAGAAACTGTGATCCCTCCTTTGATGTTATTTGCGGGAATACTCACAATCATGGCAGTTACAGGAATTGAAATAATAAAAAATCTTACGTCCTTTTTCCCTCGATATACCTATCTGCTATTCATATTTTTCTGGTTACCTTCTATAATGACATGGCATATAGCCAACAAAATTAACCCCTTAGACTTCAAACTCCTTCATAACAGTCTTCACATTCTTTCAATTAGCCTCGCCATCACACCACTATGGAATACAGGCCTTATCTTATACCCATTATTTTTTCTAATTACTAAATGGTTATACCATCCTAGTCGGGTATTGAATCACAACGATCCTTCAGATACTCCCTTGATCAACTTCTGGCAGTCGTTAGCATTACCCTTGCCAGGACTTAAACAATACCTTGCCCTTGTAGTTGAAAACGACATCAAAATTGGCTATGAAACCTTACGAACCGTACAAACACAAACTTTTCAAGGGAATGCCGCCCGAAAGGCTGCTCAATCCATTCTCAATGAACAGAACGGGCTAATTTTTGCCGGTTATCTTGCTGTACACACCAATCCAGAAACCCTCCGTCAGCTTTTATTCGGAACATCTCTTGCTCGCTCCGTGGCTATCTTGCTTGCTGTTGACCGTAAAAATAAAACAAAAGAACTGCTGCTTTCCGTGTACACTTCTCCAATAAAAACAGAAAGAGAGACTCCAGCAAAAGAATATACTTGGAAAGACGCATGGTATACTTTGAAAAACGCAAAGTACATGAGGCAACAACCAATCAAAGAGACAAAGGCCCCCTATTGGAGTGAAGAAATATTCTATCTGAGTCAACAATCACTAAAAGAACGACTGACTGTTGCCCGTTCTTTTCTCTCCCAAAGCCCAAAATGCACTGGCAAGGAAGAATATGACTCGTTACTCAGCACACTTGAAATCTTATCATCCCCTGAAGACTTCCAGGTTCTCAGCCAAAATCACCCCCATGAATTTACTCCAGAAAACATATCCTGGCTGAAAGGCGGATGGCAACTCGCCATCCGCCTGGAAAAACATCGCACAGACATTCTACAAGCCTATCATTCCCTAAAAAGCATTGAAGCGAAAAAAAGATATCTCCGCAAACAGCAGGAACACCTCAGAGGTATTGACTGGTCCGATCTGCCGTGGTTCTGGGCGAGGATTGCCGAAGAGATAATCGAAATATGGGATTCCATCTATGAACAGGAGGTCAAGGAAACCCGAGAATGGCTCCTCCTCGAAATTTCGCCGGAAACAGATATGTTGCATCCCGGAAATGCAACGCTGAATCTACGCATTGAAAACAAAAGCAGTGCCGTTGCCATTGCCCAACAGATTCAACTTCATCTGGAAGCTCTGGAAAATATTGTCTGGTGTTCCACCGATCTTACCCTGCCGGATCCGCTGCAAGGACAGGATGCCAAACAACTACGGACAGATTTGCTCATCAAGAGGCCCGGTCATTATGTCATCAACGGTACTCTCACCGCCCTTGACCTAGACGAACGCAGCTACGAATGGCCGGTGAATTTTGTCCTCCATGCCGATGAAAAAGGCAAACCCTATCATCTGGCAGAGAAACAATATTATATTGTAGGTCCGCGCCTGAGCAACGACATCCTCTTTGTCGGCAGAAAACACTTACTCAACGACATCAAACTTCTTTGGCAGGAACCGGCGAATAAAGAAGCCCTACTGCTCATCGGTCTTCGCCGCATGGGCAAGAGCAGTCTGCTGGAAAAAATACGCCGTGACCGGATCAACGAGCAGATCATTCCTCTTCTGATTGACCTACAGGGAAAGGCCAGCCAGCACGCCTTTCTTCAAGCCGTTACCGAGGCAATGGCAACCGAACTGGATTGCGATCTACCTGTACTTGAGCAGAACAATCCCGGCCCGGCCTTTGAACAATTCCTCCACACCCTGAAGACCCAACTGGCAGGCCGTTATTTCCTCCTCATGATCGACGAGGCCAACTTCTTTGCCCGCCGTGATTATGGAGAACTGCCCCATCTGCTCCGCTCCCTGATGCAAGCCCCTGATGTGCCCCTGCTCCTCCTCTTCTGCGGCACCTATGAATTACGCCAAGGCGCACGGGATTATGACTCCATCCTCTATAACACCACCCGCACCAAGAACGTTTCCTACTTCAATGCCACTGAATCCGCCGAAGTACTCACCCGCCCGGTCCAGGATTTCCTGGAATACGATCCCCAGGCCCTGCAACTGGCCTTTCAGCTGACCCACGGGCACCCGTTGCTCCTCCAAGCCCTGGGCGACCAGCTGATCCAATCCTTTAATGATACCGTGTTGGCAGGCAAAGAACGGAGTGATTACGTTACCTACGGTGATATGGAACAGGCCGGGCGGCAACTCAGCAGAAAAGAAAACCCGGCCTTTGGCAATTACTGGGAGGACGCTGATATTGCCCAGCAAAAAGTACTGGTGATCATGGCGTCCAGTCTTGATGAAACCTCACGCAAACGCGGGAGCCTGGAATACCTGCTAGCACAGGCTGCGGAACTCCACATTCCTCTGGAACGCAAAGAGGGCTTCAAAGCCCTTGATCACCTAACCCAGGAAGAGCAGTTGACCTATGCCGATGGCGGCTACAGCTTTATGGTGGCGCTGTACCGCCGCTGGATTCTCTGGTATTATCCACCAGAACGGTTTAGAGAAAGTCTTTAAAATTATCGAGCCAGCACTCTCCGCTCCGCAAAAAAACATAGATGACCCTGTTGATTTAGTACCTTCGACGCCCACGACTCTACATCATAAAGTGGCGACAGCATACCTATTGCCCATTATATGGTATATCGATATTTAAAAATCGACTTAATCAACAGACTCATAGATACAACTCAATACAAACACCCCAATGCCTGAAATAAAAATATGGCCCGTGGAAGAAATGGTCCACGAGGACGAATTCACCGACCGGGTGGAACTGCTGCGCGAGTTTGACCTATGGGTCGCCGCAATCCAGCGCATGGCCACATCAAGCACAGCCCTGATCGCACCCCGCAGAATCGGGAAGACCGTGTTCCTGGACCGGTTGGTCAATACGGTCTTCTTTAAACCGGAATATAAGGTCGCCCCGTTTTACTTCAAGATGACCCGAGAAAAACGGACGCTCAGGGAGTTCCTCCTGGAATACGCAACCACTTTTTTCCGACAATATATAGCCTACTGCGAGCAGGATGCGATCCTGTTCAGAAATACAGGCATGGATTTGGCCAGCCTCCTGAACCGCCGTGCCGCATCGACAGCCGGTCGATGTGCTCAGGAGCGCGCAGAAATTTTCCTTGAACGCTATAACCGAGACAACGACGAGAACGCCCTGCTCCATTGGGATGCCTTTATCCGCGAGCCTGAAGAGCTGGCCTCGTTTACCGACACAAGGGTAGCAGTCATCATTGATGAGTTTCAGGATATGCAGTTTTGTGTCTACAATATGCCCAAAGAGCTGATGGACGCCAAAGACCGCTCAGACGGATACGGTGCTATCCGGCTTGCCAACACCTTTGACCGGCAGGCCCAAAGCCGCAAGGCACCCATGCTGGTTTCCGGGTCTGCTGTGACTATGGTCTTCAGAACGGTCATGGGCGGGCCACTGGGCGGACGCTTCGGATGTAAATATATGAAACCGCTCTCCGTACCTGATGGGGCTGCACTCCTGCACACGACGCTAAAATATTATGCCCTGCCGGAGCAGGCAATCCCCTCGGAACTGGCCCTGTATGCCAGCGCCCAGGTGGGCGGCCATCCGTATTATCTGTACTGTCTGGCAGTATCCGAGTGCGAAGGAAAAAACTTCGGAAGCGAGCAGGCCATCAATCGGATTATCCGCTATGAGATTGAACAAGGAAAAATCTACGGCTTCTGGCGGACCCATTTCGACAACAACCGGGAGCAGATCAACAAAGATGACGATTCCGAACTGGGCAAAAAGATCATCTACTATTTCACTCGCTATAATAATCAACCCGTAGACACCAAGGCCATCGCGGAAAAACTCAAAGTGCCGAAAAAGGCGGTGGCAAAAAAGATCGAAAAACTCTATGCCGCAGATCTGGTCTATCGAAGCGCGGAGAAATTCTACAGCTTCAACGACATTTGCCTGATGCGCTTTATCAAATTTGTCTATGAGCAGGATCTGGAAGGGGTGGATGCAATTGACCTGAGTCAGCAGGGGCTGATCAACACGATGAAGGGAAAATTCCTGGAAATGGTGGCTGAGGTCTCTCTGCTCAAGTTCAACCATGAACGACTGCCTAGTGCTTGGTTCGGCAAAGCAGAGGAAGTAAAGAAA
>CBFDDU010000120.1:0-11081 GCA_965603655.1 uncultured Candidatus Electrothrix sp.
GAGGTACGAAATATTATATTCTGGAAATGGGTAGGGGTATGCGGAATGTGGGCTCTCTGATACGTTGAGCTTTGTAGTGCTTTTGATGCCCGATAGCCTGCTTGTATCTTTCGCTTCTCGGGGTATGGAAAGGCTTGACAGTGTTTCTATAAATACGGTATATCTTTAATGCTTTTTAAGAAAAATAATAGGGATAGACTTGACTGAAAATATCATTCCTTTATGTGAAGAAGACGCTGGAAGCGTATAGAAATAAAAATAAAATGGAGCAATGATGACGACCTGGAGCTACGAGGCATTTGAATCAACGAGTTCAGGAAGAGATGGGGTTACAGAAATGGAACTCCGAGTGACGGAGAAATTGGAAACATTAGGGCCACGGGCTGAATATGCAAAGGTTGTTATGACAAATATTGTGGAAGGCGCGGCTCGGGCAATTGTCTACTCTCCAGACAAGACCCTTTCCTTATCTGCGGTCAATAAAATTGGAAAATGGACTAAGGGTGATGTGAATACCATTGCTCATGACCGGGATACGGAGCGGTATAAAGAAGAAATGTATCAGGAGATTAATGTGCTGCTTAACTCGCTGACAGATATGCAGGCAGCTCGGAGCAAAATTTCCGCTACTGCCTATAAAAAGGGCTATTCCACCGTTACGATCTGGTATCCGGCTGAAATTTTTTGAGGTACCTTTCAGGGGCCGAGAAAAAAGACGTTCAGTTGTAATTTGTTTGAATGATGAGACCCCCGACGAAGAATACAAGAAGAAAACAAATACGCTCTGCAAGCTGAAATGATAAAGCTGATAAAAGAAAATAGTCTGTTTGTATGTATAGTTACATTTTTTTGTATTTTTATCGCGTTGAAGATGATTGACGAGTATAGGAATCTTTCTTTACTGGAAGCAAAGGTCCATTATGAAGATTCCAAGGTTCTTAAAAATTTCATTGAAGCATACCGTTCTGTTTATCAGCAGTCCTTTGTTGAAAATCATATTTCATTGGATGAAGGCAATGTGTACCTTCTGCCGGTCATGGCTCTCTCCAGAATTTCGGAAGAGTTCACCGAAGTAACAGAAGGCAGGGTCACTGTTAACGCTGTGACTGACAGGCCGAGGAACCTGAATAATAAGGCCGACCATGTTGAACAAAAAGCCATACAGTTTTTTAGAAACAATGCCGCTGAACAGGAATACTTTGAAAAGGTGTCCTCCGGGGAAGACCAGTTTTATTTTTACGCTTCACCATTTTATATAAAAAAAATGTGCCTGCAATGTCATGGCTCCAGAGAAGAGGTTTTGCCGGACGTTGCGCAGAAGTACTCGACAGCTCTTGGTTATAAGGAAGGAGAGCTGCGCGGGGTCATTAGTATAAAGATGAAAAAAGCCAACATCAGGAATGAGCTGATAAATCTCTTTTTTATTAAGACGACTCTTGTCACGTTTGCGGGAAGTATTCTTTTTCTGACGGTTATTTTCTTTTTGATCCGTAAATTGAAGATGCAGGATGCTCAGTACACACAAGAGCTGGAAAAAACCGTGCAGAATCAGACAGGAGAGTTGCAGGAACAGGTCAATTTGCTCCGTGAATATTCGAAAGTACTTGATGCAAGTCTTATTGTCTCCAAAGGAGATCTCGCAGGTAATATTACCTATGTTAATGACAAGATGTGCCAAATTTTCGGCTATGGGCCGACTGAGCTTATTGGAAGGCCGCATTCGTTCCTGCAGTATTCTGATACGGATGATGATGTATTTCTCGATTTATGGAAGAGTATCCAGGCGAAAAAAATTTGGCAGGGCTTGTTGAAAAATCGTAAAAAAGACGGAAGTCATTGCTGGGCTCAGACAACCGTTTGCCCGATTTTGGATAATACCGGAGAAATTGTTGAGTATATTTCGGCAAGAGCAGACGTAACAGAACTTGTTGAAAATCGACAGGAGATGCAGGCACTGCTGACAACAGACAACCTGACTGGATTGCCCAATCGTTATCAAATGCTGATGGATCTTAGTGGGCAGGAGCTGATGACAGTTATTCTTTTTGATATCCATGCATTTGCCGATATTAATGATTATTTTGGGATAGAGACGGGTGACAGTATTCTTGTTGAGTTTGTTCGACGTCTCCAGCAGGAATGCGAAGGTAAACCATGCAAACTCTATAAATTGCCAGGGGATCAGAGCGCCCTGCTGGTGAAGGAAAAATGGCCCTTACCTGAAGTTGAAGCGACCGTGGAGCAGCTCACTGATTGTATTACACGGAGACCTTTCTATGTAAATGATAGCGAGATAGCTGTCCATGTGACCTGTGGTGTTGCCTGGAATGTAGATAAAAATGGCCTTCTTGAAGCTGATATTGCCTTGAAGCAAGCCAAGAAGAATCGGCAGGAGTATGTTGTCAACAAAGAGAGTGGCAATATCATGTTGGAGCTGGAGAAGAATCACTCTATCGCCGTTGATATTAAAAATGCCTTGCACGAAGGAAGGGTTGTTACCTTTTTTCAACCTATTATTCGAGCAGCAACAGGAGAAATTGACAAATATGAGTGCTTGGTTCGGATTATTGATGAAGACGGAACGGTCATTCCCCCTTGTCGATTCCTTGACGCAGCGAAGAAAGCGAGAATATATACCAAGATAACGATAGCTGTCATTGACCGGGCCTGCGCTGCTTTTGCAGATTCCACGATGGAGTTTTCAGTGAATTTATCCACCCAGGATATTCTTGATCTGGCTGTTGTCAAGCATTTGAAGAAAAAGTTGGGGGAATCGTCAATAGGCGAAAGGGCTATTCTCGAGATTGTTGAAACAGAAGGTTTTGAGAATTACGATGAGGTGGCCCAGTTTATCAAAGAGATGAAGGAAATGGGCTGCAAGATAGCTATTGATGATTTCGGTAGTGGGCATTCTAATTATGAGCGACTCTTGAAGCTTCAGGTGGATTATTTAAAGATAGACGGGTCGATTTTAAAGAAATTGACCTCTGATGAGATCTCTCAAACTATCGTGGAAACCATCGTCGCGGTAGCAAAAAAACTTGGGATCGAAACCGTTGCGGAATTTGTCTACGATAAGGAGACTGCCGAGTTGGCCACCTCGTTGGGCGTGGATTTTCTTCAAGGATATTATTTTTCCGAGCCATTACAGGAACTCAAAAAAGGATAAAGGCGGGGCTGTACCTCTAAAGAAGAGCGAATTCTCTGGCAATCCCCTTGATAAACTTGACTTACGTGTTGTGCCGTGCTTTTCTTTGGGGAGAGGATGTGATGAGCAAGTCAGGGGTTGACGAATAGTTTTTTTGTAAAATTATATATTTGGTTTAATATGGGGCGCTATAAAACTCTGAGTTGTGTTTGTGTTTTCCTATGGCTTTTCTCTTTCCAACACGCCTATTCCATTGGAGTGAACCCAAAGAGTAAGAGATTTTTACGGGAAACGGTGAAGAATTATTCTGCAGCAAAAAAGAAGGCAGATTCAGCCTTATCAAAAAAGAGCAGTTCAAAAAGCAACAGCCCCTCAAGCTCAGGGGAAAAGGGAGCCTCACCTACTGGTAAAAGCGGTTCAGGTTCAGCAGGCGGAGAAAAGAACAAGATTGTGTACATTTTGCCGGAACCCAAGGCGTTTCAGGCCGCAACAATGGTCGACGTCGAAGATGCCGATACAATACGCGTTATTTTGGATGACTCCCCGTTTACAGTGACTCTCTACGGAATTGACAGCCCGGAACGAACACAGCCCCACGGTGTTCAAGCCATTCAAGCTCTTACCAAATTGCTCAACAGAAAGAAGATCAGCCTGCAGATTTATGATAAAGACCGAGAAAATAGCCGGTGTCTGGCCGTTGTTTCTGTCGGAGAGAAAAACGTTAACGGATTGCTTGTTCAGGGCGGTCATGCCTGGGTGAAGAGAGAAAATTGCTATGAGTCCTTTTGCACAGACTGGCTCTCCTCTCAAGCAAAAGCGAAGGCGGCGAAAAAGGGACTCTGGTCTTATCCTCAGCCGATAGCACCTTGGGTGTGGAGGTCAATGTCTCCAGAAAGGAGGCATGTTCTTCAACGTGGGTATAGCCCTGTTGATAATGGATTGCGTTCCAGGTACGGCAAGGACACAACGATTATCGGACGCTAATCTTCCACTCTTCCTTACACCACTTATTCCGGGCAGACACGCAGGTCTGCCCCTACAACAATATGTACCGAAAACGGGGGATCTTATTTATTGCGAGGTTCCTTACTTTGTACTACGGGGTATCGGGGCTCTCTTGGCCCCCGAGGATATAGGTGTGGACAAGAGAATCTTTTGCGCTCCAGAATGACATCAGATTACTCGTATATTCTTGCTCTATAGAGACAAGGCGGAATCTGTCAGGTTGATTTGTCTCTCGGAGCAGTTGGAAATCAACAGTATAGCCAGCAAGTTTTGGTATTTCCCAGATTGTTTTCATTGTTCCATCAGTCCAGCTCAAGGCACTGACAGAGGAGCCTTCAAAAGATCTCAGACGCTTCAAAAACGTGATAGCAGCCAAACGATTGCGCCCGAGAATAATTTCTGGTGTACCGTCTCCATTCAGATCCTGAGCAATGATTCGACTATGCAGGTAGATGGGCTCAGGATTATTCACTGGATTGCGATCACCGTCGACAGTGCTTGCCAGCGTTCCAAGAATTTCCTTACTTGCACCATAGTTTTTTTCGCTTTTCCATAATGTCCTTCCGCTGTTATCGATTACTGTCAGCTTATTGCCGCGAGTAAGCCCGACAAACTCCAAGACCCCATCCAGATTCAGATCCACGGTGATAAAGTCATAGATATTAAATCCCGGAGGAAAAGTAAGCCGTTTTATTTTCCTCAATGAGCCGTCAGAGTCTCTCCTTAAGCTATAAAAAATGTTGTTCCCTGTTTCTTGAAGAGCATTTTCCTGGCCAAGAAGAAGAGGACGACCCTCAGTATCCACACTGGGGCGGAGGTAATACGGGGCATTTTGATAAAGAACATGGAATATTCTACCATCCCATTCCAAGATCTGTGATGCGGGATTAGTGCCGTTACTGGCCCCTATATAGATCTCCTGTAATCCGTTATTATCAAGATCAGCAAGGTGGACTGTGTGGAGACCAAGATGACGGGCAAGAGGCTGAAAAGCGATACGTTGAAAAGATGAATTCGGACCTCTGTGATAGAGCGCTACCTTTGCTTTTTCCAGAAGAACGAATTCTTCCTTTCCGTCATTGTTTAGGTCACCCGCAGCCATGGCTAGGGCTGTTGAAGAAGGTAATATGTTCTTCTTTGAAGACTGAATACCGAAAGCGGTATTTTTTATTTCCGGCTCTATGGTGACTTCAGTGCTATACACTTTTTCCTTAAAAAGTCGTTCTGGATGAGTGGTGTGGAATCCTTCGATTCTACCAGTCTCAGCCGCAACTTTTTTCGGGCGAGGTACGGAAAATATTCTTTCCGCAATATCAAGAGAAAGTTCGTCCAGAGCGGATAATGCGCGGTCAAGTTGATTGAATGTTTTCGATAAAGAAATTTGAGCTACTGGTTGATGGCTAAAGACGTGTATTGTGATTTCATAGCCTTCTTCTTTTTCTTTGAGGGTGCCTGCCAAAAGGTAGGTGTTGGCCATTTTCTGTATTATTTTTTGTACGGCAACGTTATTTTGTTGGCGAAGCAGATTTGTTAGTCTGCCTGTTTTGGCGCTATGCGGTGTGACGATCTGGCTGGTTCTTTTGGTGATGCGGGTCGCCAATATATTGGCAAGCCCAGTTTGAAGATGGGGGCGTGGTACTTTCGTTTGAACTTCAAAAGGAGGGATAAGAATTTGTTGTTCGAAATTTTGGACTGTCGCCGGAATATCTGCGGTTTTTGCTGTGCCCGGCATTGTGAACAAAAGGGCTATAAGAATGAGGAAAAAACGGAAAAGAAGTGGTGACGGAGTCCGCAAGCTGACAGCAACGCGATGACGGTGATATGAGTTCATAGCTGGTTAATATTCCGATATTGAATAGTTTTTCGGTACTTCAATTGTACCCACAGGAATGCTCTTGCAAAAGGGTGCCGCCGAACGTATCAGATAAAAAAAGCCATAATGTTCGGCACAGTTATTCGCAGGATGGCTGATGAGGCAACCTTTGAGGGAGTTTCCTTAACGCGACATAATATTTTTTGATTATAACGCAAGAGATAATTCTTGTCGACAAGTAGGGCTCTTCTCTGAAATTCAGCTGCGTTTTTTGTTGGAGGGGGGAGATAAGATATCTCCTGCTGCGACAGTATCACAGCAGGAGAAAGAGGGCGGAAGGTATTCGGTTAATAAGAGAAGCTGATGGACATACCACCGTAGAAGGCATTTTGTCCATCTTCTGGATCAAAAAAAGTCTCAATGTCATTTCGTGTCCCCTGTTCACCGTCAGTAAGGAGGGAACGAGACCATTGGAATTCGGGAGTAACTGTTAGGAATCCCTTATAGGATACCGGAAGGTACAATGACATAGAGGCAGCCTTGTTGGTGCTATTTTCTTCATCAGGATTATTGGCGAGCAGTACAGCTTTTGAGCCGACGCCGACTGCTAAATTGCTGTTGAGCTGAAACGATCGCGAAAGATCAAGGGTTACGTACCAAGGCCTTTCCTGTATATTGTTCAACGTATTTTTGTTGTAATTATCCAGGCCAAGCAGAACAGAGCCTTTATTTTGATTTTTGTCGCCCGTGGTATATATATAGCCAGCGGAAAAACCGAGACGACCTGCTGAGCCTCCATAAGAGAGCGTGATATTCTGGCCGTCAAACTGTCCTTGTTCGGTAAATAAGCCCTTCATTATGTCTTTTGATTGACCAAGGGAAAGACTTACTCCTGATGAACTTTCATCATTGAGGCCGCCATACATTCCTGCGGCCAATATAAGGCTGCTCACCGCACTTTCGTTATATGTGCTGGTGCTGATATTCTGCTTGCCATTTTCAGCACGGGCGGACTGATCGCCAATCAATAATGCTGTGAGTGCAATACACAGATATGGAATTTTTTTGCTGACCATTTTTTTTCTCTGGAATATAATTATTCTCATCGGACTATACTTTACTATAATGCCTGTAAAGCAAAATGGCAATACAAAAAACTGTACAAAGTGGTAGCTGTAAAAAAAATAAAACTAATGATCAGGTTGCGTCAGGGCGGTAATAGTCCATAATGGAAGCCACCATGTCTGGAATGGTATAGTTGTCCGGTTGAATATCGACGGTCAGGCCATTTTTACGTACCGTTTCTGCAGTGACAGGGCCTATAGCAGCGATCTTGACTCCATTCAGAAGTTTATGCAATTCCTGCTCATTTTCTGCATCAATCATGGTGAGGAAATTGGTCACGGTTGAGGAGCTGGTAAAGGTCACCAACTCGATATTTCCATCGACCAGTTCTTCCCGCAGCTCGTCCTTTCGTCCTTGCGGGGGCACGTTGCGATAGACCGGGGCTACTGTAACAGCTGCGCCTGCGTCTTCCAGCATCTCCGGCAGGGTCTCCATGGCCTTTTCCGCCCTTGGCAGAAGGATATGTTTCCCCGTCATATCAACTGCAAGCAGGGATTCTGCCAGTCCGGCACCGGTAAATTTTTCCGGTATCAAATCAGCTCGGATACCGTGCTTGAGTAATTCATCTGCTGTTGCCCGGCCAACCGCACCGATGCAGCAACCGGCCAGGATACGGCTGTCTTGACCAATCGCCTCCAGCCGCTTGAAAAAATAGGTGATGGCGTTTAGGCTGGTAAAGAGGACCCAATCATAGCGGTTCATGTTCTGCACAGCATGATCCAGTAGGCTGTAATCATCCACCGGTTCAATATGAATAGTAGAGTATTCCAGGCAATCAGCTCCGTTTTCTTCCAGTAGAGAGACCAATTCACTGGCCTGCTCTCTGGTTCGGGTAACGACCATGCGCTTGCCGAAGAGGGGGCGTCGTTCAAACCAGTCAACGGTGTCGCGTAGGTTCACCACCTCACCAACGATAACCAAGGCCGGAGGAGTAATGTTCGCTTCACGAACCACGTCGGTAATCGTAGCCAGCGTGCCGACCACAGAGCGCTGGATCGGGGTTGAGGCCCAGCGAACCACCGCGACCGGGGTTTCCGGGGCACGCCCGTGCTCCATAAGCTTGGAGGTAATGATAGGCAGATTCTTGATCCCCATATAGACGACAATGGTGCCTGCACCGGTAGCCAGCTTATCCCAGGCCACTGTGGACTCCTGTTTGCCGGTGGCCTCGTGCCCGGTAACAAAGGCCACCGAAGTGGTGTAGCCCCGATGGGTGATGGGAATACCGGCATAGGTTGCAGCTGCTGTAGCCGAGGTTACGCCGGGAACCACCTCAAAATCAACCCCTTTTTTGACGAGTTCCTGAATCTCTTCAGCGCCGCGTCCGAAGATAAAGGGGTCGCCGCCTTTGAGACGGACGACCCGCTTGCCGGATGCACCGTAGTCGGCCAGCATCTGGTTGATGCCTTCCTGGGTGTAGGCATGGAGTCCGCCACCTTTTTTGCCGACATAGATCAGCTCGGCTGTGTCAGGTACATGTTTCAGCAGTTTCTTGTTGACCAGATAATCGTAAAACACGACTTCTGCCCGCTGAAGGAGATATTTTCCCCGCAGGGTGAGCAGGCCCGGATCACCGGGACCGGCACCGACGAGGTAGACTTTGCCTTTTTTGGAAATATCGTTCATAGGTTACTGTTGTTTTGTATATTGATGCTGTGGCGATCAGACGGGATGTCCACAAGCTCGACACCCTCAAAGGTCTTGAAATTTTTCAGACGGATCGTTTCAATCTTCATTCTTTTCAGCAGGCTTTTTTGTCATACAGCCAGGAATCAGCTGATCTCGTTCGCATACACCTCGTCGAGGATGGCCTTGCCACCAGCAGCCAGCAGAGTTTCGGCAAGACGTACGCCGATCTTTTCCGCTTCCGTCGCCGGGCCGCTGAGTTTTTCCCTCAGGATGGTTTTTCCGTCCAAAGAGGCGATGAGGCCAGTAAGGGTGATGGTCTCCTTCTCAAGAGTGGCAAAACCGCCGATGGGTACTTGGCAGCCGCCTTCCAAGCGGAGGAGAAAGGCCCGTTCTGCCGAAACTGTTACTGCGGTATCGCGGTGATGGAGGAATTGAAGCCCGTCGAGCAGCTCTGTGTCTGCCATACGTAACTCGATCCCCAGTGAGCCCTGACCGATGGCAGGCAGCATCTGTTCCGAGGTGAACAGGGCCGTAATGCGTTTCTGCATGCCTAAGCGATTTAGGCCAGCCCCTGCCAGGATAATGGCGTCGTATTCGCCTTCATCCAATTTTCGCAGGCGGGTGTCCAGATTGCCACGGAGATCTTTGATTTCCAGATCAGGGCGTAGGCAGGCTAACTGCGATTTTCTCCGTAGACTGGAGGTGCCGATGACCGCTCCTTGCGGCAAGGCATCCACTGTTTTGTATTTCCCAGAAATAAAGGCATCCTGAGGGATTTCCCGTTTCGGAATAATAGCGACCTGCAAGCCTTCGGGCAACTCGGCAGGTACGTCCTTCATGGAATGCACGGCCAGATCCACTTGCCCATCCAGCAAGGCATCCTCAATCTCTTTGACAAACAGGCCCTTGCCACCGACCTTCGCCAGAGGAACATCCAAGATTTTATCGCCCTTGGTGAGGATTTTCACCAGCTCCACTGTGGTGCCAGGGTACTGCTGTTCAATCTGATTTTTTACCCAGGTGGACTGGGTCACGGCCAGCAGGCTGGCCCGGGTTCCGATGCGTAGTATCTTTCTCATGCTTTTCCTGAAGTTGTACTGCACGTTTTACTGGTTTTTCGTTGAAATCCTATTTTACCCAACGGATAAAATGTTCTGTCTCTCGTTTGCGTTTCTCTTTAGGCAGATGCTTGGGCATCCCGATCATGCAGCCATTGAGTGCCCATTCCTTGGGAGGCAGATCAAGGAGCTGCATAAACTGCGCATTTTTTGCCAGACCGTTGGTGACAGAGAGCATCTGGAATCCGACCCCATGCGCTGTTGCAGTCAGCCACATATTCTCCATGACATGGGCCAGGGCCTGCTCCGCAAGAGGGGGGAAACCTTTTTTTTCCGCTGCCACGATATAAAAGGACCCCTCAGTGAGGCCGGGGATTCCTTTTGCTGCTGTGGTGCTGATCCGGTCGGCGAAAAATTGCATCTTCTTGCGCAGGAAGGGGAAGAGTCGGACGGCCATGCCGATCTTGGATGCCCCGCTGCGGAGTTGGGTTTCAATGATCTGTCGGGCTTGATCCATTGGTTCTGTCCCTTGGCGGAAGATGAAGATTCGCCGACCCTCTTTGAGGGGGATTCCGGCTCCGGCTGCAAAGGGGGCGTACACCGCAGAATCGACAATCTTTTGCAGTACCTCATCTGGCACCTGGCCGGAAAAGCTGCGGCACGAACGGCGGGAGCGGATGACCTCCTCAAGGGTGGTAATCTGTTGTGGATCAATCATTATTCAATCATTAATACGGGGGGTCAGCCGGTCCGGCATAACCACATCTTCCCGTTCTCGGGGAGTTGATGATGGGCATGAGGTTGTGGTCCTGATGCTGTTCGTCTTTTGCATGCTTCTCGCATAAAAGGGCGACTTCGTTCTCACCGTCTGAGCAGTCCATGCATAACCATGCTCCAGGTTTGCCGCATGCGCAGGTTTCTACTTCTGGCAGCTCGTTACGGGCCATCAGGTAGATGGGATGCTCGTTTAGGGGGGTGCCTTCTCTTTCACCGACGACCTTGATCAGCGTCTCCGAGGAGTCTCCGAAATCATAGATATGCATCAGTTCGAGCCCTGGATGAAAAACAGTGCTGACTTCCGAGTCCATAGCGATTTCTTCACCGAGGTGCCCTTTAGTTGAAAATTGGCTGAGGTGGCCGCAGCATTCCAACCAGATCGAACGCAGGTAGCTGTCCAGATCCTTTAAGGTTGCTGAACTGCATATTTCCAGGTGGAGCCAGAAATCATTCAACCAAGCATCTTGGATTTTCAGATGATAGATTTTTTGTTCTTTCCCAGCTTTTGGGTCGCTTTCGCTGAGGG
>CBFDDU010000121.1:0-11073 GCA_965603655.1 uncultured Candidatus Electrothrix sp.
ACACAGGAAATCTCCGTTTTCCACTTGACTTTACTTATCATAGATGTCCCTTATTCCTTGATAATTCGTTCTATAAGTTCCACTTTCCTCAGGAGATAGGGTAGGGGCAACCGGCGGTTGCCCTATCATTTCGACAAGGGGCCAATTTCGCTGTCTCCCCGGCATAACCGAGCATTCCTCATGTAATAACAGGGTGACCACCGGTCACCCCTACGAAATATAGTGTCCCAGGCAAACCCTATGATTCTTCCTTAGAAAGTTCCTCTTCAATTCTCTCAATCGCTTCCACAGGCAATCCCGTCAAATCAGCTATTACTTTTATGTCTAACCTTTTTGCAGCCCGTTGATTATTACCTGCCTTTTTTCTTCTGTTCGTCCTTCTTCCTTTCCTTCATCAAAGGCCGTATCCAGCGAGTTTTTCAGATCGCGATAATACTTCAAGCTCTTCTCATAGGAACGAACCTGGTCCGGGGTAAAGCGGGCAATTTCAGCAGTATCAAAAAGTTGCTCAAACACCTGCTCCCGGAGGGTGTCTGGTAACCGTTCCAGTCGGTTCAGGTTTCTGATAACATACAGCCATTTGTCAAACCGGCTTTCCAACTCGTCCAAGCTCTTGGTGAACTTGGGCATTTCCAGGTAGATGAAGGTCAGTTTATCATAGAACACCCGGTTGGTATCAGTATCTGTCAACTTAACATCATAACGGTATGTTCCTGGTGTGTTCTTGTCCTCATCAAAGACAAAATCCAGTATGGCCACGGTATAAACCGCCTTGAGCTTGAAATTCCAGTCGCCCCGTTCTGCCTGTTCACGGATGGGAAAGGTGGAGTAGTAGAGGGCGCGATCTTTGAAAAAATTTTGTTTGCTCTTTTGGAGTTCGACAATGAATTTCTCGCCCCGCTCATTCTCGCAGTAGAGGTCAAAAATCGCCTTGCGGTCAATGTCGGTACCGCCGAGTTGTTCGGTTTTCAGGTAGGTCAGATCCAGGATCTCTCCCCGTTCCTCTCTGAGCAGCTCGTTGAGAAAATCGAGAAGGAGGTTCTTGTTAGGCTCTTCGCCGAAAATTTTTTTGAAGCCGTAATCGGTGAAGAGGTTGATGTAGCGTTCTTTGGTGGACATAGGGTTGTCGGCTCTATGATTTTGATTCAGGAGGTTTTTGTGCGCCTTTTTTGAGTATGAGGTTACTATACCCTATCGTGATAAAATGGCAAACAGCGTCCCTTTTGCACTGGGGATTACTATGAGTAATCGCTTTTGATCACATCAAACCTTCTTCTTTGGCCGCCCCGCCTTACCGGGTGTTACCCTCCGGCCAAGCATCTGGCTGATCTCTGCATGAAATCGAGTTTCCCCAAGGGAAAAATTTCCATTGGTGGCTTTTCGGATTTTATCAATTTCACCTGGGTCCAATTCTGCCTGAAATAAGGCTCTATAGGCATGCGCCCTTGTTTCGTCAGTTTCCCCTAACTCTGTGTACAGTGGATGTGGTTTGATCAGCTTGGATTTTTCGTAATGGTAAACAAGAAAAAGGGGTCTGTTCCCTGTAATCGTACGAAGTTACAGGGACTTCCTGTTGTAAAGTGTTAAGTTTTTTATGCACACCTGCTTAGCCGATCATCAAGGCGAACGATACAATTTATCGATCGCCTTGGTCCCCCAGCAAAGTATGCGCCTTTTCTAACACCCCGATCAGTTCTTCAACGGGCATTCCTGCCTGCTCCGCAACACTCCCTAGGTCATACTGCCGAGCGGCGGCCCCGTTAAGCCCCGGTACCCAGGGCATATCCTGCCCAAGCATTTTGTAACGACGGCGGGAGAATTCCAGCAGGTCCCAGCCTCGTGCTAAATTATACAGCCAGAAGATCAGACCGATATTGATATAACCCGGTGTCTGCTGCCAAGCAGGGAAGCTTTGCCAGAGGGCATCGGGCCGGGAGTGACCGCTAGCCGTCTTCATGAGCTGTTCCCATTGCTGAGAGATGCCTTGAATCGTCTCGTGATCATCCAGCAGAGTCAGGGCATTGAGGTGATCGTCAAAATCACTGTGTCGGGCCGCACCAAGGCTGATGGTATGGACTTCAGGCCGTTGCAGGCAGAAGAGATCATTACACTGGATGGGTGTGAGAGGAGCGCAGATCTTCTTGAGGCATTCAGGAGGCTTTTGCAACATTCCGCCCTTATCGGTGGGGCTGATGATAAACACGCCCATATTTTGAGCAGCAGCTGCTTCCAGCGCAGGCGTATTGCGCTGAAAAACAGTGTACCAGTGCAGGTTCATATAATCAAACCCGTCATCTTCCTGATGGGCAATGCCCTTAAGGAGTATTTCCACATCTCCATGTCCTGAGAAGCCCACCCAATCTACTTTTCCCTGGGCTTGCAGCTTACGGGCTGCGGCAAGGCAACCGCCGGGCCTGCATATTTGCCACAGGCTGTGATAGTTGTTCAGACCATGAAGGGCCAGCAGATCGACCCGTTCCTGTCCCAACCTGTCAAGTGAGTCCAAGACATTGGCCGTAAAAACTTCCGGGTCGTCTTCAGGCCGTACCTTGGTTTGGAGGAGAAAGGAATTGCGTTCGTAACGATCCAGGATTGAGGCCAGTTGACGTTCTGAGGTTCCGTAATTCCGGGCGGTTTCCAGATGGGTCATGCCGAGGCTGAGGGCCTTGTCCACCAAGCAGGCCAGATTTCTTTGGCCTGAGTCGGGGATTTGATCAAGGGGGATATTTTGCGGAGAATATCTGGAGCGCATCAGCCCGAGGGAGAGCACCGGCATTTTTAACCCGGTTTTGCCGAATATTCTGAAGGGGACCGTCGGAGAAACAAGAGGTTCAGTTTTGTTTGAGGGAATCATCTTTGGCGTTTTTTCGTGTTGTTTTATAGTGCGAGTCGGGTGTCCGGGCGTTTTAGTGATCTGACTTTAAGGATATTTTTGCAACGAATACGTTGCAATTTGTTCGAATGATGAGGTAACCTCAAGTATTGTCCTTAACTCTTTCCGATCAATGAAAAAATACCAAGCATGAATATGAAGACCTGTACACCGAACAGTCATATCGTTGATTCCAGATTTTACAGCGGCGGCTATACAACCGTTGAGGCCCGCCGAATTTTTTGTGACCTCCGCCGGTATCAGCACTGGCTTGATGTGGAGGTGGCCTTGGCCCAGGCTCAGGCCGAATTGGACATTATTCCTAGGTCAGCTGCTGAAAATATCCAGCAGAATGCCCGGATTTGCCTGCTTGATCTTGATGGAATCCGCAAGGGCTTGCAGCTCACCAATCATTCCTTGATGCCCCTGCTTGAGGCCCTGTGCAAGGTCTGTGATGAGGAAGCAGGTCAGTTTATTCATTTTGGCGCCACAACCCAGGACATTCAGGATACGGCCCAGGTTTTGGAGCTCCGCAATGTGTTTTCTGTTGTCGAACGTGATCTGCATAACATTATCAGCTTGCTTATTCAACGGGCAAGGCAATATCGCGATTTAGTGACCATCGGTCGGACCCATTGCCAGCATGCCCTGCCCATGACTATGGGGTTAAAGATGGCAGGTTGGCTTGATGAGGTTTGGCGGAATCTTGAACGACTTGAACAGGTGAAGGAACGGCTCTTGGTCAGCCAGCTCTTCGGCGGTGTCGGCACCATGGATGCTTTGGGCGAAAAAGCTCTGCCCTTGCTGGAACTGTTTTCCGCCAAGTTGGGCCTTGCTGTCCCTAATGTGGCTTGGCATGCCTCCCGTGACCGCTTTGCCGAATTTCTTTCTTTGCTGGCCATGATTAGCGGTTCCCTTGCTCGAATAGCCGATGAAATCCGTTGTCTGGCCCGTAATGAGATTCATGAGATGGAAGAGCCCTTTCATATGGGTAAGATCGGCAGCAGTACCATGCCCCATAAAAGGAACCCGGAGCTCTGCGAACAGGTGGTGGTTCTCTCCAAACTGATTACCTCCAATGTCTCCTTGGGGTATGATGGGTTGATCTGTGAACATGAGCGGGATTATCGCTCGGTTCGTCTGGAATGGGCCGCCCTGACGGACAGTTCTCTCTATACCTGCGGTCTGCTGGCCCTGATGAAGGATATCCTGGCTGATATGACCGTTCATGAGCAGAGGGTGCGCAGCAATGTGCTCCATGCAGCCCCGTTGATTTCAACTGAGGCCCTGATGTTTTTCCTGGGGGAGGCTATAGGTAAACAAAATGCCCATACCCTTGTCTACGAGGCATCTATGCAGACTGTTGAGACGGGAAAACCCGTACTTGATATTCTTATGGAGCATTCAGATATAGTCACGAATTTCAGCAGGGAGGAGATTGAGCAGGCCATAGCTCCAGAAAAACATGTTGGCATGTCCCGAGAACTCACCGAGCAGACAATTGCCTTTGTGGAAACACGGATGCGGGAGCGGGAGACACCGGCAGAGGATGCAGCATGCTGTCCCTTATGCACGGCCCTGGAAGGGTGTATGTGTGGAGCTGCTGGATAGCCGGGAGTTGGTCTCTTGGGCTTTAAATATTTTTTTGAGAAAGCTTTTTTTGATGCTTTATACTGTAAGATGCTTGACAATTTTACAATAAAGGTTGTATAAAAAGTATAGCCAAATGGAAGTCTATTCTATGGCATGTTCTTTGAGGTGACATACTTTCTGGATGACGCGGAACCAGAAAGTTGATAAGGCCACAGCCGTTGCGAAGCGGTGTCGGAAAGCCACGGGTCTCTTTGAAAGAGATAGCCGAGTTACCTACTTTCAAATTCTATAATTCCAGGAGGAATGTTATGAAAAACACAACTGCTCTCAAGAGAATGCTCACCGTAGCCGCATTTTTAATTGCTGCTACTCCTTTTGTCTCTATTTTGTCTGTATCCTCTGCTTCTGCTGCCGATAACGATTGTTTTAAAGCGTATGGAAATACTGCTGACGAGGCCTTCCGTGTTGCTGTGAATCTTTTGAACAATACGGACAGGGAAATAGGGGTGGGGTGGATGAAAGATAATATGCAGATTCGTCTCTTACCAAAGAAAGTTAAAGGTCAGTTTATAGCTATTATCTACTCTGCTGTGCATCATGCTGATGCATGCGACCTCGGCGAAGTGAGTAGAGTGGTCGAGAAAAAGCAGCTTAAGTGCGATAAAACGAAATGCACGATTTGAAGAAAAGAAAGTTTGTATGATGGTTTCTCAAAATTTGCCGGGTCCGTGCCGTAGCGCGTGACCCGGTTTCTTTATGTCTGTATATCCTTAATTCTCTCCGCCTTAAGTAACCACTCAGCTCTTGGGCGCAGAGCCCTCCCCCTCACTCGACACCCCGACCGGATAATCCGTTATCGCTCAGATGCAGATATGTCATGCCTATGAGACGCAGCATGTTGAGAACGTCTTCAATTGAACATCATCCCATCAATACGTTAATATTTATGCGGATAAATAGCTGTGGCACCATATTGCCAAACATAAAAAGGCTCATCGCTGTTTACTATTGTGAACGGTTCCGTTGACAAAATGACAAAAATGAGATAATTATATTTGGCTAAATCTGTAGCAGAGCTTGTCAATGTATCAGCATTTTTTGTTTCAGTTGTCATTTAGTACTCCTACCGTTTTCTGATTCAGTACTTGTTCGGTTTGCTGGAACATAATGATCAGAGAATATAATTGCTCAATGTGGTGATGGTATGTCAAAGAAAACATTTGAAATCAATCCTGGATTCAGCGCTGAAGTGGTTGCGGAACCCGGTGGTCAGCACCTGAACTCCTGTTTTTCCTGCGGTGCCTGTTCCGGTGCCTGCCCGGTCAGTCAGGCTGTTCCTGATTTTGATCCCCGCAAGATCATCCACATGGTTCGTATGGGTATGGAGGAGCGTTTGCTCAACTCCGATCTGCTGTGGTATTGTTCTGGATGCCGCAGTTGTGTCTTTGTCTGTCCGCAGGATGTCAGCTTTGCCGATATCATGGGAACCTTGGCTGGTTTGGCTTTGAAAAAGGGCTACATTACTGAAGAGCAGCTGGTGGAAAAAGGCAAGGCCGCTCAAGTGCAGCGTGACCTTTGTGTTTCCTGCCTGACCTGCGTTCGGGTCTGCCCGTGGGAAGTGCCCAAGATCGATGAGGGCGGGGTTGCGGCAATTAATGTTACGGATTGTAAAGCCTGCGGTATCTGCGTTGCAGAATGTCCCGCGCAGGCCATTACCCTGAATGAATCCGAGGATGAGCGACTGATCGCCGCCTGCGGAACTAATTAATATACGTGGAGCAGATTCGATGAGTTTTACACCGGACATACGTTTGTTCAGCTGTCATTATACCTCCCAGCAAAGTTGCGCCGATGAGGGGCGTGAGCTTCAGCAGTTAAACTTTCCCGAGAATGTCAAGATGACTCGCGTCGTCTGCACAGGAAAGCTGGAGGAAACAACGCTGCTCAAGGCCTTTGAGGACGGAGCGGACGGAGTCTATGTGGTCGGATGTCCGGCTGACGGATGTCATAATGTAAAGGGCAGCCAGCGGGCCGCCAAACGTGTGGAAGCCGTACGCTCAGCCTTAGGTGAGCTTGGTGTGGAAAAGGATCGGGCAAAAATGTTCTTTCTTCCGCGCGGCCTGCATCCAGAATTCGTCGGTGCTGCTCGTGAAATGAATGAGCTTGTTACTGAACTGGGACCTTCTCCTTTTTAGAAGACAGAGCGGTTCGGAGCAGCTCAGGGCGGCTTGGGCGGCTTGGGCGGCTTATGCACGACGATGACTTCTATCTGATTTTACTAACCCCTGCTTTTTCGGGAGTTCCATATGATTATTGCTGAACGGAAGCCTTTGGCTGAAATAATAGAGATGGTTCAGGATTGCAAAAAGATTCTGGTACTGGCCTGTCGGGGCTGCGTAACAGTCTGCTCAGCAGGCGGAGAGCGGGAGGCCGAGATCTTGGCCTCGCTCATTCGGCTCGGCCTGAAAAAGGCAGGGAAGAGCGCTGAGGTCTTTGATGCCTCCCTGGTTCGTCAATGCGATAAAGAATATATAGACGCTATTGATCAGTTCAAAGGGCAGTACGATGCGATTGTTTCCACGGCCTGCGGTGTCGGAGTCAACTTTATTGCCAATCTGCGTCCTGAAGATCATGTGTTCCCGGCATTGAACACCACTTTTTTTGGTGGTTCTGCCGAGCAGGGCATCTGGAGTGAACAATGCGCTGGCTGTGGAGATTGTGTTCTGCACCTCACCGGCGGGCTGTGTCCGGTGGCTCGTTGCGCTAAAAGTCTGATGAACGGCCCCTGTGGTGGTTCGGTCAGCGGGCGTTGCGAAATTCACTCTGAGGTGGATTGCGTATGGCAGATGATTTATGATCGCATGGGGCGTCTGCAACGCCAAGGGGAGATGGTCACCTCAGCACCTATTCGTGATTGGTCCACATCCAGGCATGGTGGCCCACGTACGCAGGTGAGAGAGGACCTCACGGTGTAGCAACGCGGACAGGAAATTGTATTGATAAACAGGGATCATTCCGGCATAACGGAAAGATTCCTGTTTTTTTGTTTGAGCGAAACGGGATTTATGGTCGAGTAACCCCTTGGCTACTCTCAAAGAAAAGCTTTTCAGAGGTAGAGAATAATGCGTTTTTTTCTGTCACCAGCTCGAAAAATTCTTCAAGCGGCTCTTATCTTCGGTGTTCTTTTGCTGGCTACCAGCTCGGGATTCTGTCAAGGTGATGATGATCCGATTAATATTGAAGCGGACCGCATGATTTCTCAGGAAGAGAAAAATTCTGTCGTTTTTATTGGTAATGTTGATGCAAGTCAGGGTAAGGTGAACATCCGCACTGATGAAATGACGATTTATTATCAGCCGAATGACCCAAAGAAAGCAAAAGATCAGTCCCGTCAGGTGGAGAAAATGATCTGCGTTGGTAAAGTAAAAATCACCCAGGAAGACTGGCTGGGTACAGGTGATAGGATGGAATATTTTGCCGATGCACGTAAGGTGATTCTGCATGGAAATGCTAAGACTTGGCAGGGGAAAAATATGGTGTCAGGAAAAACTATCACCTATTATCTTGATGAAAAGCGGTCTGAAGTTGAACGTGCCCAGACGACAACGGGAAAAGGCAAAAAACAGGAACGGGTCAAAGCTACTATCGTTCCGAATTCTGATAAGAAAAAGAAATAATGGAACCCGTCTCCATCCTGGAAACCAGGAATCTGGTCAAGGAGTATCGCGCCCGACGGGTGGTGGATCAGGTGAATCTGCAAGTGCAGAACGGCTCTATAGTTGGTCTGTTAGGGCCGAATGGTGCTGGTAAAACCACCACCTTCTACTCTATTGTTGGTTTTATCCGACCGACATCAGGAGCTATCTTTCTTGATAAGAGAGAAATTCAGGGGATTCCTATTCATCGTCGTGCATCGAGGGGGATTACCTATCTGGCCCAGGAGCCGTCGGTTTTTAAAAAATTAACGGTTGAAGAAAATGTTCGGATTGTCCTGGAGCCGCTGGGATTAACTCGTAATGAAATTAATAATCGCATCAGTGAGTTAATGGCTGAGCTCAAGATAGAATATTTGGCTAAAAATAAAGGCCATGCCCTTTCCGGTGGCGAGAGAAGACGGGTAGAGATTATGCGGGCCTTGGCTACTCGACCCCGTTTTATTCTGCTTGATGAGCCCTTTGCTGGTGTTGATCCCCTTTCCGTTGCTGATTTACAGCAGATTATTCGGGGATTGAAGGCCAAAGGGCTGGGTATATTAATTTCAGATCATAATGTTCGAGAAACATTGCAGGTATGCGATTTTGCCTATATAATGAATGCAGGGCAAATTCTTACCAGCGGCGTTGCCGATGATATTATTCAGAGTGAATTGGCTAAGAAAATGTATCTTGGCGAAAATTTTACTATGTAGAGGCAGGTCGTTGTAATGGCATATATTTTATGTTTATTTCTCAATGAGTCTTGAACTCCGACAGCAAGTAAAACTTACCCAAAAATTAGTTATGACGCAGCAGTTGCGTCAGGCTATTAAACTTCTGCAGCTCAATCGCTTGGAACTAACCAACGCACTGCAAGAAGAAATGGCACAGAACCCCATGCTGGAGGAGGAGGTTGGTGTTCAGGAAAGTATCAGTAATCCTGATGCATTATCCGCTGAAGAGGTTCAGGTTTCTGTTGAGTCGGCAGCCACTTCCCAGGTGAGCGGAGATGATCCGAAAAACGTGGCCGAGGTTGACTGGGAAGATTACAGCAATAATTTTGATTCTGATTTCTCCTTTGCCAAGGAAGCCCCACCTGCTGACTCTCCGTCGCAGTTTGATTTTATCTCAGCCGCTCCTGGCCTGATTTCCTTTCTGGAATGGCAGCTTTCCCATATTAAACTTGACGAAACAGATCAGGATCTCGCCATCTTTATCCTCGGAAGCCTGAACGGGCATGGATTCTTCGAAGCATCTATTGAGGATATCTGTGCATATGCGGGGTGCAGTCATGAAGAGGCCGAAGGGATGCTGCGCCTGGTGCAAA
This sequence comes from uncultured Candidatus Electrothrix sp., assembly GCA_965603655.1. Lineage (GTDB taxonomy): Bacteria > Desulfobacterota > Desulfobulbia > Desulfobulbales > Desulfobulbaceae > Electrothrix. Next base: position 9,488 of record CBFDDU010000121.1, read on the forward strand.
GTCTTGATCCGCCAGGAGTAGCTGCGCGTGATCTCCGCGAATCCTTGATGCTCCAGTTGGAGCGAAAGGGAATGGAGGAGGACTTGGCCTATATGCTCGTTGCTGAGCATTTGGATGAGTTACAGAGCCATAATTTCACGAAGATTGCGGCGAAAATTGACTATACTGCCCGTGAAGTCCGCAATGCTTTCGCGGTGATTACCTCATTAACGCCCTACCCCGGTAATGCATACAGTAATGAGCAGACCAACTATGTTGTTCCTGATGTATACCTGTATAAACTGGATGGTGAATTTATTATTCAGCTCAACAACGACGGATTGCCCCGGTTGCAGATATCTACAGAGTACCAGGATCTCATAAAGGATAAGGACAAGATGGGGGCGGCCTCCAAGGGGTACTTGACGGAACAGAAGCGGCATGCGCAAAATTTCATCAACTCGGTCCATTATCGGCAGAATTCAATCTACAAGGTCATGAGGAGTCTGCTCAATTTTCAACATGATTTTTTTGAAAAAGGGCCGGGCTATCTGAAGCCGCTTGTCCTCAATGATGTAGCACAGGATATCGGACTCCATGAGTCCACGGTCAGCCGAATTACCTCAAATAAATATGTTCATACCCCCCAGGGGCTTTATGAGCTGAAGTATTTTTTCTCCAGTGCTGTCTCGACAACTGGAGGAAATTTGGTGGCCTCTGAAGCGATAAGAAATCGTATCAGACAGATTATTCAGCAGGAGGCCCCGGAAAAACCGCTCAGTGATAATGCTATTTCTGAACTTTTAGAAAAGGAGGGGGTGAAAGTTGCCCGGAGAACCGTGGCAAAATACAGGGATCAATTGAAAATCCTCCCGGTTAAGCATCGTCGCAAGAGTCGTTAGTCGCCGGGGCACGGCACGGCGTGCCGTGCCCCCTACAGTTTTTAATTTTGTTCTCTCATTCCTCGGAGCGGGAGATTTTGTAGAGTAATTTTTGAGAAAAATTTCGGTATCCCTGCGGGAAAGGAATATTTGACAGAAAAATGATAGAGCTCACAGAACAATGTATCGTCCTCGAATTAGAATCTACTGATAAAGAAGGCCTTCTTCGAGAAATGGCCGGAGCTGCCCAAAAGAAAAATCCAAAGCTCAAATCCGAGACCATCCGGCAGGTGCTGCTGGAGCGGGAGCAACTTGGGTCAACCGGTGTTGGCAACGGTGTGGCGATTCCTCATGGGAAATTGCATGGCCTGGAGCAATGTATGGTCTGTTTTGGGAGGTCAACAAAGGGCATCGGGTTTGAGGCAAAAGATAACAAACCTGTTCATCTTGTTGTGATGATTCTTTCTCCCATAAATATGGCTGAGGAGTACCTGCAGACCTTGGCCAGGGTCAGTAAATTGATGAATAGTGAGAGCAAGAGGAGTAAATTTCTCCACGCTGGCAGTAAAAAAACCATTCAACAGCTTTTTAATTTACCATAATTTATTGTCATACATCTCTGATGTGGTACCCCGTCCTCTGGGACGGGTTCTTGCTTTTGACGAAAAGTTAGTAGGTTATGTTCGGTCACGCTTTTAATCGCGCCAGCAGGATTGGATAAAATTT
>CBFDDU010000122.1:0-10873 GCA_965603655.1 uncultured Candidatus Electrothrix sp.
AGACGGGTATCAGGTGACGGTTTTTGAAGCCCGACCTGAACCCGGCGGGGTGCTTCGTCTTCGGAGTTCGAGCCAGACTGGCGATCCGTGGCAGCTTGAACTTCGCCCGCATTCTCCTCTGGCCACTTCCGTGGCTGTTTCCTCGACAGGCGGTACAGAGAAAAATGCACAGCTTGCAGAGCTTCTTCCGTATCTTGAAACGATTGCGGCCGGAAGCAAGGAGGTCTCCCGGCCAAGGGCGGGGCAACAACAGCAGGATGGAATTCCGGGTCCTGTGCTGGATCAGATCGGCACCGTTGTCTGTGTCAGGGCTGGCGGGCCGGGGGAAACAGTACAGTTTACCGGTTTTTTTATTGATAAGGGACTGATTCTCTGCACGGCGCATGATCTGGGAACAACGGAAGAGGTCAGTATCATCTCTACTATGGGGGTGCATTTCAAGGGTGAAATCATCCGGATTGATCCTCAGCGTGATCTGGCTCTGCTTCAGATCAGAAACGGGCCAGACCAGGTTGTCTCCCTTGTCGACGGGCGCAATCTGATCGGCATGGGAGAAAGGATTTTTTCCATAGGGTGCCCGGTCGGTTTGCGCGGGACCGTCAACACAGGCTTTATCAACGGTCCTCCTCGCCGGGTGCATGAACTGCCCCTGTGGCAGGCCAGTATCGAAATCCAGCCTGGTAGCAGCGGCAGTCCTGTTTTTGACAGCAACGGTGTCCTGATTGCCGTAGTCAAAGGCCGTCATCGCGTTTCACCGGGTATCGGCTTTCTGATCCCGTTAGAAGTCATCATGGATTTTCTTCAGGAAAAAAGCAAAAAATGAAGTACGGCAGATATCAAATCCTCTCCGAACTCGGTCGAGGTTCCATGGGGATGGTGTACCAGGCCCATGACCCGCAGATTGATCGTCTGATCGCCCTTAAGGTGCTGCGTGAAGACCGGCTCACCTCCGAGGACTACGTGAAGCGTTTCCTCAAGGAGGCAACAGCGGTTGGGCGTCTTTCTCATCACGGGATCGTCACGGTCTATGATGTCGGCCAGGATCATGGAACGATTTATATCGCCATGGAGTTCCTTGAGGGACAGTCTCTTGATACACTGATCAAGAACAGGGCGTACGGTCTGCCGGATATTATCCGTGTCGGGATACAGGCGGCTGAGGCACTTCATTACGCGCATGAGCGGGGGATTGTACATCGGGACATCAAACCTCCCAATATTATCTGCGATCAGTACATGACAATCAAGATTACTGATTTCGGTATTGCCCATATTGATGATCCAGACGGTCAGCAGATGACCAGGGCGGGAGAGATACTTGGCACACCCGTCTATATGGCGCCTGAGCAGGTCCTTGGGCAGCAGGTGGACGGGCGTGCTGATATTTATTCCTTGGGCGTGATTCTGTATGAACTCACCACAGGGCAACGACCGTTTCAGGGGGAAAGTTTGGCCTCTCTTTTTCAGGCTATCACCTTAAATGATCCTGTTGCTCCTGATCAGCTCAACCATGAGATCCCCTCTGCTCTCTGTCAGCTGATCATGAAAACCATGGCCAGGAGGCCCGAGGATCGTTTTGCCACAGGTCGAGCCTTGGCAGACCAGCTCGCCAGCTGTCTTGACAGCAGGATGCAGAGCCCGTTACCAGGGCAAAAGAAGCCGTCAGGATCTCGACAGCAACGCTCTGGTCCGCCTCTTTTTTTTCTTATTGCCTTGTTGCTTTTCGGAACCGGATTGGCCGCCTATCAATACCTGTGGCCTCTTGTTGTTGACAAAAAACAGGGGGCTGAATTTTCAACCCCTGCTGTTTCCGTTCCAGCACCGGAAGAGAGGCTGGAAACGGAATCGAAAAAAAGCAGTGGGCCGGAACCGTTGACTGATGTACCTGATAAAGAAGAATGGGTTATTCCAGAACCGAAAGCAGAACCTGACAGCACTCAGGATTCCAGAAAGATGATTACCGTCAAACCTGGCGGTCTCAAAAGACAGGTGAAGCGGGAGAGGGCAGCGCCGTCGGAAGATTACGATAAACTTCTTGATGAAATTCTTTCAGAGGAGAGGCCGGAGCCGTTAGATATCCCTGCTGAACCTGCTGACCAGAAACCGCCCCCTGCCTCGGTATTGAAAAAGACCACAAAACCTGTGGTATCCCCTGTGACACAGCCTTCAGTTTCGCCAGAGCAGCCTGTCCAGCCGCAGCAGGACGACAAACTTCTTGATGAGATTCTTTCAGAGGAAAAGCCGAAGCAGCCGGATCTCCCTACGCAACCTGCTGAATTAAAACCGCCAGTCAGCTTTCAACCGAAAAAGACAACAGAGCCGGTTGCTGAGCGTCCTTCACGTACCTCTGAGAAAAAAAAGAAAAAAGATCCGCCGAAAAACCTGGCTACCTTAAAAATTAATAGTCGTCCGCCGAAAGCCAAGTTGTATCTGGACGGGGAGTATAAGGGAGAAACCCCTGTGGAGCTGAGAGTCTCAGCTGCCAAACATGAGGTAACCCTTGAACTCCAGGGGCATCTGGACTGGAAGGCTCAGCTTGACCTGAGCAAAGGCGAGGATCTTTCTGTTTCCCCTCGTTTAGCACCGGAATAATCAATAACTACTTTTAATAAGGAGGAATTCATGTGCCGTTCTGGTCAATTGCTGTTTTTTTTCGTCATGATTTTGCTTTGTTCATGGTCAAAACCATGTCTGAGCCAATTTAATCCCGGAGATCTTGCACCGGATTTCACCTTGGAGGATGTGTACGGACGTCCGTATCAACTTGCGGCTATGAAGGATAATTCGCTCATAGTCCTTTATTTTTTTGATACAGCCTCCCCGGCGAGCCAGGAGGGATTGCTGACCCTTAATCAGTTACTGAGTAGATTCAAAGAAAAGGATTTGCTGGTTTGGGGCATCACCAAATCCAATACAAACAGTATTTCTGACTTTATTACAGAGAATAAGGTGAGTTTTCCGGTGATGTATGACCGGAAGGGAATCAGTGCGACCTATCAGGCGGAATCTATCCTTCCGACAATCTACATTCTGGGACCGAGGCGTAAGATTATTGACTTTTTTCAAGGAGGCGGTCAGAGCACGGAAAAGATGCTGATCAGTCTGGCAGAAAAAGAGCTGCAACGCAATAAACCCTTGGTTGCTCAGGCGATCAGTCGGGAGGCTCAGACAAAAAATCCTGATTCTCTTGAAGCCAAAGCCATCTACGGCTATGCCGCGCTGAAGGCGGATAAGGTAGATGAAGCAGAGAACACCTTTAATATCTTGGCGCAGGAGTCGGGAGAGGCGGAAATTCTCGGCAAGGAGGGATTGGCAAAAATTTATGCGCGGCAAGGAAAGTTGGATAAGGCCATGGCGGTTGTCGCCGAGGTTGAGGCAAAGGCCCCGGACCGTGGTGCTGTCAATGTGACCAAGGGCGGTATTCTCTATGCACAGAATAAAAAAAAGGAGGCCATGGTCGAGTATCAGATTGCAGTGAAGAAGCCTGAGGGCAGTGTTATCCAGAAAGCTGAAGCGCATAATCAATTGGGCAGGCTCTATGCTGATACCGGAAATCTCAAGCAGGCACGCATTAATTATGACCAGACTGTCGAGCTCGACCCGTACAATATTGTTGCTATGTCCAATAAAGGGGTGGCCTATCAGAAGGAGGGGCAGCTTGACAAGGCCATGGGGATGTTTCAGCAAGCCCTGACCATTAATCAGAACGATCAGTTTTCCGCTGTGCTGGCCAGGAAGACCCAGGAAATGATGGATCTGCATCGGAATATTGCGGAAAAGCAGCGGGTCGACAGGTTGGTCAAGGAATTGGCAGCTCGTTTTCGTTCTCAGAAGGAAACGTCTGCGCCGGACAGGGATGCTTGGACTTCACGTCCCATGGTGTTGTCCTTTATTGATTTTCGGGAAAAAGGCGGTCTGAACGAACGGGACGGTATGTCCATAGTCCTGACAAGCCGACTGGGTGAGCAGTTGAACCGCTCTGGTCGGGTGCAGGTTGTGGAGCGGGTCATAATGGATCGCCTGCTGGAAGAATTGAATCTCGGCTCTTCGGAACTGGCTGATCCGGCAACCGCTTTACAACTCGGGCGTATCCTGGCTGCCAAGCTTGTTGCCACCGGTACCCTGCTTCATCTTTCGGATCAGAGCCTGCTCAGCCTGCGCCTGATTGATACGGAGACCACAGCTATTCCTCAAGTATTGACCCAGAAACTTGCCTCAGGCGCCCTGGATATTGAACAGGAGCTTGAACGGGTCAACCGAGAAATTCTCCAGACAGTCATGGAGAAATATCCCCTGCAAGGATTTATTGTCCAGGTGAATGGTAATCAGGCTGTTATCAACATCGGTGAAAAACAGGGCGTGGTTATGGGTACTTCTTTTGAGGTTATTGAGCAGGGGGAGGCGATTGAGTACAAGGGGAGAAAATTACAGGGATTGGCCAAGACCGTGGCTCGGTTGGAGGTGGTGCAGGTGCAGCCGGATATGAGTGTTGTCAGTATTCTGGACAGCGAGCGCCCTCTACAGCAGGATGATAAGGTCTCGGAAAAAATACAGCCTATGACCCGAGGAGGAAAATCATGAGTTTTGGTCGACACGTTTTTTTCTTTTTACCGATTTTATTGCTGCTGCTTGGCGGGTGCGCTGCGCCGCCGACCCAGATGACATCAGAACCGTATATTCCCAAGGCATATGGCAGCGGCAGTGTTGTCGCTGTCTGGGATTTGGAGAATTTCTCGATCACAGAGAATCAGATCCTCGATGATATGCAGGAGTTCCTCACTGCCAAGGTGACAGAGACCCTGAAGGAGCAAGGGGGGTATGCCGTAATCGAACGCCAGAAATTGCTGCTGGCCTTGGAGGAGTTACATCTCGGCAGCTCCGCACTTGCTGATGAGAACAGTAGGCTGGAGATCGGGCGCTTGATCGGTGCCCAGCTCATGGTCTTTGGTGGCTATCAGCAGGTCGGTGAGCAGTTGCGCATCGACCTGCGTATGGTTGAGGTAGAGTCAGGAGCGGTGATCCGCACCGCTGAGCATACTGCGACAGCAAGCGATGTGTCCGGGGTGCTGGCTGCTGCGGAAACAGTGGCCGGGAAGCTGGTATTGTAAGGTCGTCCCCTCTTGCCCAATATGACTTCCCAATAGATAGAGGAGAAGCCGTGTTGGGGAAAGGGGACTTGACGGCGGGCTACAGTTCGGTTTGTTGATCCTATACCTTGCAGGATAACGTAAGACTAGTGGTTGGTTTGGCAAGTAGGGGACAAACGGCACCTTGTTAAATTAATATGGTATTTATCGATACCTTTCAAATGTACAAGTAAAATTGAACAGAGTCTCGCCAGTAAGCGCATTACCTTCTATATCATGAAACCCGCTTAAATCAACAGAGACGGTATAGTCCTCACACTTTCCAAATTGTCGCCACGTAACTTTGTATTCTCCGTTATCCCAGAATTGATTTGCCATGGAGGTTATTGTTTGTGGAGAGATATCAGCAAGCTTAGACTCTTCCATCTGTGCAGAAAAACTAAAAGTTATGTTGCCTTCGCATCCACAGTCTGGTATCTCAGTTGCGCCGCCTTCTATACGAGTGACGTTAGGTGAATCATCAACTGGCGGATCATCCGTTTCATCATCATCGTTCATGAGATAAACAGCACCCGCTCCGACGGCAGCTAAGCCGATCCCTATTCCGACAACAGTGCCTGTAGAGATACCACCTCCGCTGTCAGCCGCAGGCTCAGCCGGTTCGGTTTCCTCCGGTGCCTGTACTTCTTTGCTGCGGATCAACCCCATGCCCTTCAGCTCCTGGAGTGCGCTTTTGGCCATGCCCAGATAGGGATCTTCGGCCAGTGCCTGTTTATACATTTTGGCCGCCAGATTGTACAGCCCCCGATCAGAGTAATCTATACCCAGGAACAGGGCCAGCAGGGCCGGGGTGCTGGCGGACAGAGGGCGTTCCAGCTCCGCCTTCTTTTGCGGGGAAACCGAAATTTGCATATACTCAATGATATTGAAAAGAATTTCTTTTTCCAACCGAAAAAGCTCATCCAGTGCTCCGGCAGCTGAGGGCTGCTCGGCGATTTTGTCAAAGGGAACATCAAGAACGGATGAATTGATTGCAAGATCCTGTGCCCCTCCCTTCAGAATGTCACCGCTGGTCACCTTGGCAGCGCCGAGCAGTTTGCCGATTCTTGGGGCTGTCTCTGCATCCATCAAACCGCTGGCCCCGAGTTCCAGCTCATCCAGCAGGGCCTGCATTCTGACTCGTTCCACTACCCGGAGTTGTTCAACTTTTGACAAGTCCGTGATCAGCATGACTGCCATTCCCTTCTGGAGCGGCGTCAGTTTGGTTTGACCTGACTTGTTGTTGAAGTAGAGTACGGCAATGGAATTCGGTGCGCTGACTGCACCCAGTGTTTTTTCCTGCTGAACGGCCTTCTCGGCCCAATCTCGTTCCGTTTGAGTGATAACTTGACCGGCCTGAGCAAGGGCGGCGCTGTATAACCAGATTATGGTGATAGCTGTGAATCGAAACACTGCAGTATGCTTCATGATCTTTCTCCTTTCTGAAAAGTGCAGATGATACATTTTCCGGAAGCAATTATCCGAATCGGTGGGCAATTGCGCCCGCAGGCGATGTGGCTGGAGTGCTGTCAGCTGAGGAAACTGTTTCCGGGGAGCTGTTGTAAGGTATCACCTCCCGACATGACTTCGCACAAGACGGAGAAGCCGTGCCGGGGGTTTGAGAGCGGGTTACAGTTCAGGTTGTTGATAAATGGATTGATAACTATACCTTACGGAATACGTAAAACTGGTTGGTTCGGTAAGTAGATTTTCAGAGATGTCTTTGAAACCATTCAGGGTAACCGTGATGTCGGACGAGTTATTGCATATGCTCGCGTCAGATGACCAGCTGATTTCGTACACTCTGTCGCCTCGCCATCCCTGCTGAACAGAACCTCCGTTTGAGAGAAGAACTTCGCCTGCGTCCGCCATTGCCTCAGAAAAAGAAAAAAGAATGTTTCCTCCAGCGCAATCCAGGACGATATTTTCTGCCGGATCAGGTGTGACGGTGGGCGGTGTGGTGTCTTCTGGATCCGCCGCAGGGGTTGACGAAGAGTCATCATCACTTTGTCCCAGTGCAAGGGCTATACCGCCTCCGACAGCAGCCATTCCCAGTCCGATGGCAACAATGTTCCCGGTGGAAAGGCCCTCATCAGTTTCCGGGGCTGTGCTGGCAGTAGCCGTAGCAGTGGTCTGTTTTTTAATCTTTTTCTCGCCCAACTCTTCAGCTGTGACAAGGCCCATGCCTTTTAATTCCTGCAGAGCGTCTTTGGCCATTACGAGTTGTGGGTCTGCAAGCAGGGCCTGTTTATACATATTGGCGGCCCTGAGGTACAAGCCCCTGTCCGAGTAATCAATACCGGTAAATAAGGCCAGCAGAGCGGCTGTGCTGGTGGACAGAGGGCGTTCAAGTTCTGCCTTTTTTTGCGGGGAAAGAGTAATCTGCATATGTTCCAGGATGCTGAAAGCCACTTGTTTTTCCAGCTTGAAAAGTTCATCCACTGCACCGGCAGCCGGTTTCTGCGGAGTAAATTTGTCAAGAGGCACATCAAAAACGGACGAACTGATTTCAAGCTCTTTCGTTGTTCCTTGGAGAATGTCTCCTCCGGTTACGTAGCTAGCCCTGAGCAGTAGGCCGACTTCTGGGGCGGTCTCAGCATCCATCAGGCCGGAGGCACCGAGTTCCATTTCGTCGAGAAGCGCTTGCAGTTTGGTCCGTTCCACCACCTGAATCTGTTCCACTTTAGACAGATCCGTAATCAGCATCACTGCCAAGCCCTTTTGCAGCGGGGTTAATCTCTCACGGCCTGACCTGTTGTTGAAATACAGTACAGCAAGAGAATTCGGTGTGCTTATCGCTCCTAAGGCTTTTTCCTGGGTCAGGATCTGTCGGGCCCAGGTTCTTTCTTCTTGAGTAATGACCTGACCAGCCTGGGCCACGGCTGTGCAATACAGCCAGATGAGGAGTATAGACGTTAAGCGAAGAAGTGTGTTGTTCATATATATTTTCTCCTTGTTGCCGGATTACATTTCATATCAAAAGCGCTACGCAACAACGGTTGGTAAAAATGTTCTTTCTTCGGGTTACCGAGAATGACAGGTAATATTGAAAGAAAAAGAGTTTCCCCCCTCCGGGGTCTCAAGTGCGGTACCGGCTGTATCGCGGAGATTGCTGACATCAACTGTAATAGTGGTGGAAGATGATAAGCTCCAGAAGACCTTGAGTCTTTCCTCGCTGATCCAGGACTGGTCTATATATATATCGGAGGGGCTGATGACTGCGTAGGATTCCTGCATAGGCTCGGAAAAGGTTACTGTCGTTTCACCGGTACAACTGTTTTTATCGGGTTCTGTGTAATTGACGACCGTTGGTGGGACTTCTTCGTTGATTTTATCTTCAACTGCTTCTACAGCATAGTAGACACCGGCTCCGACAGCAGCCAAGCCGAGCCCGATTCCGACAACGGTCCCCATGGAGATGCCGCCTTCGGTGTCAGCCGCAGGCTCAGACGGGTCGGTTTTCTCTGGTTCCTGCATTTCTTCACTTTCACTGCGGATTAACCCTATTTCCTTCAGCTCCTGAAGGGCACTCTTGGCCAACTCCAGAGAGGGGTCTTCCACCAAGGCCTGGTTATACATCTTGGCCGCCATATCGTACAGCCCTCGGTCGGAGTAATCTATACCCAGGAACAGTGCCAACAGGGCAGGGGTGCTCTCAGACAGGGGGCGTTCAAGCTCTGCTTTCTTTTGCGGGGAAACAGAGATCTGCATATACTCAATGATGTTAAAAAGGATTTCTTTTTCCAAGCGAAAAAGTTCATCCAGGGCTCCTGTGGTCGAAGGCTGGCTGGCAACCTGATCCAGCGAGATGTCGAGAATAGAGGGGCTGATCTCAAGTTCTTGAGCAGTGCCCTTCAGAATATCGCCGCCAGTCACCTTGGCAACACCGAGCAGTTTACCAACCCTAGGCGCGGTTTCTGTATTCACCAGGCCGGAGGATCCGAGTTCCAGCTCATCCAGTAAGGCCTGCATTCTGACTCGTTCCACCACCCGGAGCTGTTCCACCTTGGCCAGATCCGTGATTAGCATCACGGTCAATCCCTTTTGCAGAGGCGTCAGTTTGTTTTGTCCCGACCTATTGTTAAAATAGAGAACGGCCAGGGAATTTGTTGCGCTGACGCCACCCTGCCTACTCAGTGACTTTTCCTGCTGAATGGCTTTTTTTGCCCAGTCCTTTTCTTCCTGGGTAATGACCTGACCGGCCTGGGCAAGGGCTGCGCAGTACAGCCAAAGAGTAGACATACATGTGAACCGAAAAATAGAGCTGTGCTTCATCGTTTTTCTCCTTTCAAGGGTGGCTGCCTGCATTATTTTTACCGGAGTGCATCTCCTAAGGGAATCAGAGCATTCTTTTCAGTAGATGCACCTTTTGCAGATTTATCTCCCGATCTGCAAGTGACCGCCTTTGCCTAAGCCTCCTCTCACTTCTTGGGCCTGATAGTTTCTCAGAGCTCTGACCATCTGGTTGAAGGAATCCGCAAATGAGGCCGTGATGATTTTGCCCTCAGGCGTGTTTGTAAAAGCACCGGCGCCACTGAATCCCCCGCCGCCGAAGAAGCCGCCGCCTATGCCTATATCAAAATTCCTGGCATTGCCCACAGCAGCAGAGACCTGTACCCCGGATCTGTTGTCGACCAGCAGCAGGGTTGTTGCCGCTTCATTTTGTTTCATGCTGCCAGCCACAGCCGTCGCAACAGGGCCGAGAAGGGCTCCGGCGATTGCTCCGATACCGCCAGTGCCTTTTTGGGAAAATTGGACAGAGGGGTTCAGGGTGTAGTCGGCAGCAACCATCTGGCCACCGCCGAAATTGCTGCCTTGTCGCATTTCGCCTGATTGCATGAGGTTCCGCTCCCGTTTCATAGCTCGCATTGCGGCACCGCGTTCAACAACCACAAAGCAGCCTGATTGTTGGATCATCAGGCGTATTACCGGGGTAGTACTTCCTAACTGAGGGGCATAACGTCGATAGATAGACCACCAAGGTAATGATTGATCCTCAAACACAGAGACTGTTCCCAGCGGTTCGCTGCAACGTTCCATGCCGTTATTGGCGTTCATAGCGGAGCCGCCACCGGCTGCTCCGGTGACTGTTCCACCTCCCTGGCCGCCCCCCATGGTTGGTGCCGTGGCCATACAGCCTGCCAGAGTAAGTGCAGCAATGGAAAATATGCCTTGAGAAAATATTTTTTTTATCATTGTTGTCTCCTGGTTACCCGTGTTGGTGGAATTTGACCGGTGTCTCGGGGAGCACCAATCCGTTGGTCGTTACCTATCTGAAAAAGAGGAGTTCTCTTGTTGCAGCGCTGTGTTTTTTTAAAATAAGAAACTGAACAGAATAATGTATTGTTCTACTCCAAGAGGAAGAACGTGTCAACCTCTTCATATGAGGAGAAAATAGAGTCTGTTGCGGAAGTCAGGAGGGCCTACCGACGGCTTGGATAGGATCCATTGCCGCAGCCTTGCGGGCCGGGTAGATTCCGAAGAAGAGGCCGGTCATAATGGAGATGGCCAGAGGAAGAAAAAGCACGGGCAGGGAAAAACCAATGGGCCAGCCGGTCAGCATGCCGAGAAAAGAGGCAAGCAGGATGCCGCAGAGAATGCCGATAATGCCCCCGATAAGGGTGAGCAGCACAGCCTCGCCCAGGAACTGAATCAAGATATGCTCCCGGTCGAGCACCGACAGCACGCCGGAGGCCTATTTCATGGATCCTCTCGGAGATATTGGCGAGCATGATATTCATAATGCC
>CBFDDU010000123.1:0-10730 GCA_965603655.1 uncultured Candidatus Electrothrix sp.
GATATCGATTTCAAAATGGCTGCTTAGTCTAAAAAGCGGCTAACCGCACAGGTCGCCGATTGGAAAGTGTGCGGTCCGCAGTGGATGTATTCGGGTGATAATAAAAAGCCCGACAAGGAGCCCGACAAACAAAAAAGGGACTTACCATTTTCATGGTAAGTCCCTCGAATTACTGGCGGGGCCGACGAGACTCGAACTCGCGACCTCCGGCGTGACAGGCCGGCATTCTAACCAACTGAACTACGACCCCTTAAGTAATTTGGTGGGCGAAACAGGGCTCGAACCTGTGACCCTCGGCTTGTAAGGCCGATGCTCTCCCAACTGAGCTATTCGCCCCAAATCGTTGAGCCATTTATATCATTTTCTATTCTCTATGTCAACAATAAAAATGTATTTAAAATGCTTAAAAACACAGAATGACGCTTTATCAAAAAGATAAGAAATACTTTTTTTATACTACGCACAACAGTTATTGCTGTACCGTTGTATTATGCGCCGACAAAGCAACATTCTTCAAGATACTCTCCAGAGAGACATCTTTAAAAAGCTGCTCTCCTTTGGGCAGAATCAAGGCCCTGATCAACACCTCATCGACATGATCAACAAAGGTAATATCAAGACTGTCTCTGATTCTCGCCGGGACCTCTTCCAGATCCCTTTTGTTTTCACCGGGAAGGAGAATACGGATAATATTCCCTCGTTTGGCGGCCAGTAATTTTTCCGTGAGGCCGCCGATAGGCAGGACTCTGCCGCGCAGGGTAATCTCGCCTGTCATGGCCAGATGCCGATCAACAGGACACTTCAACAGCGCGGAAACAATGGAGGTTGCCATAGTAATTCCGGCGGAAGGCCCGTCCTTAGGGATCGCCCCTTCCGGAACATGAACATGGATATCCAATTGCTGATAAAAATCCGTCTCCAGCCCCAGACGCATGGAACGGGAACGGACATAGGACAGGGCGGCCTGGGCCGACTCCTGCATGACATCCCCCAGCTTGCCGGTCACCGTCATCTTGCCGGTCCCCGGCATCAACACCGACTCAATCTGTAACAGCTCGCCGCCGACTTCCGTCCAGGCCAGGCCGGTCACTAAACCAATAGCGTCGTGCTCTTCGGCCAGACCAAATCTGTACTTGGGCACCCCGAGATATTCGCCCACAGACTGCTCCGAGAGCTGATATTTTCGAGTCGGCTCCTTCTTTTTCAAACGATCACGGGCGATCTTGCGACAGACAGCAGCAAGGGTTCGTTCCAGATTACGGACCCCGGCTTCACGGGTGTAGCGTCGGACGATCTCCAGCACGGCCTCCTTGGCAAATTGAATATCATCCTCTGCAAAGCCGTTCAGCCCCAACTGCTTAGGAGCAAGAAATCGCTCAGCAATCTCCAGCTTATCCTCTTCCGTATACCCGTTCAGGCGGATGATCTCCATCCGATCCTGCAAGGGCAGCGGAATACCGTGCAGGTTATTGGCTGTCGCGATAAAAAACACCTCGGATAAATCATAATCAAGATCAAGATAATGATCATTAAAAGCGTAATTTTGCTCCGGGTCCAATACCTCCAGCAGGGCTGATGAGGGATCGCCGCGAAAATCAACGCTCATCTTGTCCACCTCATCAAGGCAGAAAACCGGGTTGATCACCTCTGCCTTTTGCATGGCATGGATGATCTTGCCGGGCATGGCTCCGATATAGGTTCGCCGATGCCCTCGAATTTCTGCTTCATCCCGCACCCCGCCCAGGGACAGGCGAACAAACTTCCGGTTCATGGCCCTGGCAATGGATTTACAGACCGAGGTCTTTCCTACACCGGGAGGACCAACCAGACAGAGGATAGGCCCTTTGAGCTTCTCCACCTGCGTCTGCACAGCAAGATATTCCAGAATACGTTCTTTCGGCTTTTTCAGTCCGTAATGATCCTGATTGAGAATATCCTCAGCCTCTTCAATATCAATGGAAACGTCTTCTTTCTCCACCCAAGGCAGGCTGATAATCGTCTCAAGATAATTACGCACCACGGTGGTTTCCGCAGACATCGGCGGCATGGCCCGAAGTTTTCCTAACTCCCGCTCCGCTTTTTCCCGCACCGACTCAGGAAGCTCCTTTTTCTTCAAGGCCTCCTGCAGCTCGTCAAGATCATCTCCAGTCTGCCCAATCTCGGTCTGAATCTCTTTGACCTTCTCATTGAGATAGTAGTGGCGCTGGCTCTCGTTCATCTTTTTCTTGACCCGGATATCAATGCTCTTTTCAAGCTCGTGCTGCTCCAACTCCCGGTACAGGATCTCCAACACCCGACGGATACGATCCGGCAGCTCAAGAATTTCGAGAATATCCTGTTTTTCCTCGGTTCCAAGGCGCAAATGTGAGCAGATCAAATCAACCCGCAGGCCCGGATTGTCCAAGACAGCAACCGACTTGAGCACCTCATCCGGAATATTTCTCTCAATCTTGGCATAGCGCTCAAAGACCTGTTTCAGCTCGCGACTGTATACGGGCAGCTCAATGCTCTCGGTATGCTGATCCTCTGCATACCTCACATCGGCGTGAAAAAATTCCTCGTCTTCACTATATGCCTCCACGACGGCTCTGCGTTTGCCCTCAATCAGGGCCTTAATGGTACCGTCGGGCAGGCGCAACAGCTGCATGACAGAGGCAAGCACGCCGCACTGGTAGAGATGCTCTGGTCCGGGCTCTTCAACGCTGGCATCCTTTTGGGTAACCAAAAAAATCAACGAACGTTCCTTCATGGCATATTCCAAAGCACGGGCAGATTTTTTTCGGCCCACAACCAATGGAGCAACCATACCGGGAAAGATCACCACATCCCTTAAAGGCATGACAGGATATTGTGTTACGTCGGAATCAAACATAATTAAAGAGAACCAAGGAAGGGCAGGAGAGAAAAGAGGTGCAAAAAGGGGGAGAAGCGGCCTTCTCCCCGTCATATTCGCACCCGGTTACAGGTCAGTTTTTTATATGAAAGTATCGGCGACTCCTTGGAGTCGTCCGATTAACTATCATATTTTTTGCGACCCTTCCCCAAAGGGGAGGGGTGGGTGTTTTAGGCGGTTTTCTTCTCTTCCGCATCATAGAGAATAACAGGGTACTCGCCGTCAGCAATCACCTGTTCGTTAATCACACATTCAACAGCATGTTCATCTGAAGGGAGCTCATACATCACATCAAGCATGGCTGCTTCCATGACGGAACGTAAGCCGCGTGCCCCTGAGTTGCGGGACATTGCCTTGCGGGCTGCTTCGTTCAGCGCGCCTTCAGTAAACCGAAGCGTGACCCCCTCCAACTCAAACAGCTTGATGTACTGCTTGGTCAAGGCATTTTTCGGTTCCTTCAGGATGCGCACCAGATCCTCTTCCTCCAGCTCCTTCATCGGGGCGATAACCGGTAAGCGTCCCAGGAGTTCAGGAATCAAACCAAATTTGAGCAAATCTTCCGGCTGCACCTCGGTCAATAATTCGCCCACGCTCTTTTCTGGGCCGGTTTCGATATTGGCTCCAAAACCGATGGCCTTGGTTCCGGCGCGGCGCTTGATCACTCGATCCAGCCCGACAAAGGCACCACCGACAATAAAGAGAATATTGGTGGTATCTATCTTGATCAGATCCTGCTGGGGATGCTTTCGTCCGCCCTTGGGAGGAATGGAAGCAATAGTACCCTCAATTATCTTGAGCAGGGCCTGCTGCACGCCTTCCCCGGAGACATCGCGGGTCAGCGAGGCTGAATCGGATTTACGGGCGATCTTATCGATCTCATCAATATAGACAATACCGTGCTGGGCCCGTTCAATATCGTCATCTGCTGCTTGCAGCAGATTCACTAAAATATTTTCAGTATCGTCACCAACATACCCTGCTTCGGTCAATGTAGTGGCGTCGGCGATGGTAAAGGGCACATTAAGCACCCTGGCCAAAGTTTGCGCCAGCAGGGTCTTACCGCTCCCGGTGGGACCGATGAGGATGATATTGGATTTCTGAATCTCCACATCGTCAAGGATTCCTTCCGGACGTTTTTCCGTCCTCTTGTAATGATTATGCACAGCCACGGATAATACGCGCTTGGCGAATTCCTGACCGATCACATAATCATCAAGATGCGCATGAATTTCCTTGGGTTTCAGCACAGCAGGAGAAGGAGCCTCAAGCACCTCGTCCTCTCCTTGGCTCTGCTCCTCGACCATACCGTTACAGAGCTCTATACATTTATCGCAAATATAGACATCTGGGCCGGCGATAAGGTTATTTACCTCTCCCTGTGCCCGACCACAGAAGGAACAGGCACAGACCTCGGCAGAGTCGCCTGAAACTTCGTCACTCATTACACATCCTCCTTGGTATCCTCACGACGCACCAGCACCTTGTCGATCAGACCGTATTTTACGGCTTCTTCGGCACTCATAAAGTTATCCCGCTCAGTGTCCTTTTCAATCTTCTTCACCGGGTTGCCGGTATGCTGGGACAGCAGTCTATTCAGATCGCTCCGCATCCGCAAAATCTCTTTGGCATGAATATCAATATCCGTGGCCTGCCCCTGAAACCCACCCAGCGGCTGATGGATCATGATCCGGGAGTTTGGGAGGGCAAAACGTTTCCCCTCTGCTCCGGCGGCCAAAAGAAAAGCTCCCATAGATGCAGCCTGGCCCATACAGAGAGTTGCCACATCGCAGTTGATATACTGCATGGTATCATAAATAGCCATACCAGCAGTCACCACCCCACCCGGCGAATTAATATAGAACGTGATATCCTTCTCCGGATCATCGGCCTCAAGGAAAAGCAGCTGAGCCACAATCACGCTGGCAACGTCATCACTCACAGGGGTTCCGAGAAAAACAATCCGTTCCCTGAGCAGGCGCGAATAAATATCAAAAGCCCGCTCACCTCGCGGACTCTGTTCAACAACCATTGGAACCAGATTCATAATCTCTCCTTCTCAAAACAAAAAACCGGACAGAACGGGATCCTGTCCGGCTGCCTTGTAATAAATATGCCCTTCAGCTTGTTACGCGTCCTGGGTTGCCTCTTCTCCGGCCTCTTCAGCACCTGCCGCAACTTCAACAAGATTTGCCGAATTTCGCAGAAAATTAAGGATCTTCTCGTTCAGCAGCTCCGCCATAAAAGGCATCAGCTCTTCACGCTTTTTGAAGTAGCCTTTCACGTTCTCAACAGTCATATTATACTCATCAGCAATGCGACTGTAGCCCTGCTCAAGATCTTCATCGGTCAGGGTGATTTCCTCAAGCTCGGCAACTTTTTTCAGGAGAAAATCACCTCGAACTCGTTTCTCAGCAGCCTCACGATTATGCTCAACCAGTTGTTCCCTTTTGATTCCGGCGGATTCAAAAGTCTGGCCTGCCCGCTTCAGATTTTCCTCAGTCTGCTTGATCATCTCCTGAATCTCAAAAGCAACCGTTCTTTGAGGAATCGGGAACGCATTCATCTCAAGCAGCTTCTGCATAATGCGATCATTCAAATCGCCCTCAAGGGCGGATTCTTTCTCTTCTTTCAGCTCCGAAGAGATCGCGGCCTGCAAGTCAGTAAATGATTCATATTTCTCATCAATATCTTTAGCAAATTCATCATCCAGTTCAGGTTTGATCCGTTCTTTGATATCTTTGACATCCACCTTGAACTCAATGGTCTTACCAGCCATAACAGGATTCTGAAAATCCGCAGGGAAGTCGCTCTCATAAAGGATGGACTCGCCTTTTTTAACGCCGAGCAGCCGTTCTTCAAAATCTTCCCCTAAATAACCGGTGCCCATATCAACGGAAAAATTCTCGTTACGCACTTCTTTCAGAGGCTTTTCATTATGGAATCCCTGAAAATCAATGGTCACCATATCATCCATAACGATTGCATGATCGTCCTCCGCAGAACGAAGGACTGCCTTGCTCCGTTGCAATTCCGCAATCTTTTTTTCCACCTCGGCATCGGTGACATCACAGTTGGGCTTTTCAATCTCCAGGCCCTTATATTCCTGCAGCTCGAACTCAGGCTTAACCTCCACCATGGCAACATAGGTAAAGGTACCGTCATCAGCAAATGTGGTCTCCCGAATTTCTGGATGCACAATCACGTCAATTTTCTTTTCTTCAATCGCGTCAAAATAGGTATCCTGCACTAATTTTTCAGCAACTTCCGGCTCAACCCGATCTTTAAAGCTCTTCTTCAGGATGGACATCGGAGCCTTACCCCGACGGAATCCCTTGAGCGTAACTTCTTTTTTCAGCTCGTTATATTTTTTATCAAGCTCTTTCCGCACATCCTCCGCAGGCAGGGTAACAGTTACCTTCCGGGCCAGCTCGCTTACTTCTTCAATCGCAACATCCATCGACTCAAGTTCCTTTTATCCTTTTTGCCTGCATCGGGCAGATTTATTCAATCCCGGCCTGGAGCCACTGTACACGTCCACAGCTCTCTGGCCATCGCTTTTATCCATTAATACTCAGATCAAAACTAATCATAATCTATAAATAAATTATGGTGCGAAAGGGGGGAGTCGAACCCCCACGCACGTGGTGCGCTGGATCCTAAATCCAGTGCGTCTACCAATTCCGCCACTCTCGCACGCATCAATCCTATAGTAATAATCAATGCAAGGCTCTTCGTCAAGGGAGGGTTGTGCAAAAAATAGAGACGTTTCGCAAAACGCCCCTATAGAACCAGCTGCGGAACCAGCTGCGCGCCTGAAAACAAAAGCAGACAGGACATTTTTCAGGTTATCTGATTTCATTGTACGCAATCAAAACCTACGCATCTGCTCGACTACGGGCGGGCGACAAAAGAACCTTCCTTATCTTGACGTAATACCACAAAGGAGTGTATAATCATTTTCGATAATTTTACACTTATTATTATCAGATAATTAACCGAACAATTGCCCCACCTTTCACCCGACGGTCTGAAAAAATTCGTCTGCTCCTTGTATATGTTGTGGGCAACAAATTTATCCTTACCGGCGATTGAGCGAGGTTAGCCCTAATCCCTTTGCAACGGTATTTTCCTTCAGAATAAAAATGAAAAAAAATCTCTTCTTCTCCCTGCTCCTGTTCTTATTTTTTTCCCAAATGACAACAACAGCGTACGGAGAAATCGTCAGCAAAATTATTGATTGGTCACAGAAAAAAACATGGTCACTCACGTCAGCCCCTCGTGATTTTGCCGCCTCTTTTGACAAAAAGAAAATTTTCATCCTGGAAGAGGACAATAAGGTCCGTGTTTATGCAAATACCTATAACGGCAAGCGACTGGGTATAATTGATGTCCCTCCGACGACCGTTGCTATTGACATCGCCCCCCGCGGAGGAATGCTCTACCTCATCGGCAGCGACAAAACCTACACAGCAATAGAGATCATCTATAAGAAAAAAGACGACACCATCGCGGACTGGGCAGTGAAACACACCTGGAAAACCGAAGCCCGCCCCCTTGACATCGCCCAGTCGTTTGATAAAAAATATGCTTTTGTCCTGGAAAACGACAATAAAGTGCATATTTACTCCATCACCGGCGAGAGAAGAAAAGTACTCCCGGTCAGCCCTACTACGCTTGCCATTACCATTCCTTCCAGAAAGAGGACTCTCTGTCTCATGGATCGCAACGCAAGGTATAAATCCGTACAATTCACTTTGCGGTAAGAGACGGGGTGTAGGGATAGACCTACGTTTCTACCCAGAATAACAAGGCGAACACACCGCTCCCCTGCGGCACCCGATAGAGACAAGAACTGCGCGGCCAACAGAAAAAGGGGGCTCACTTTCTTAACATTGACATAAAAAGCGGAAAACTCCTGAAAAAGCAAGTGCCTTGCTTGCATAATATTTTCCCGACGAGTATATTATTCAAATGACTGTCCAACAGGTGCGGCAAGCTGCATACACCTGTTGACGACCTTCCGGGCGGCAGTAATCAGCCGTTTATCGACCCTGTTTATCATTAAAAATGATGATATCGCAGTTCCGACTGAATGCACCGAACCTGAAATCACCTGACCAACCGAACATAAAGGAGAAAAGATGAAAAAAACGTTAGCCTTATGCGCTCTGCTGCTCTTATCATCAAACCAAGCCCTGGCTGAGGATGCGCCTGCAAAATCCAGTACCACCCTGATCACCTCGCCCCTGTCCACTTGGCAGCTGACTGTTACACCGGTTGACTTTGCCCAGTCATTGGACAATAAACTGGTCTTTGTCCTAGGCGACGACAGCAAGGTACATATATACGCCTCTGCCGACGGTGCGGAACTGGGGTCTGTCCCTGTTGCAAAAGAAACCGTTGCCATTGACATTGCTCCTCGTGGCGAGATGCTCTTCCTGGTGGACAGCAATAAGAAGTATACTGCGCTGGATATTTCCTTTGCCCAGGATATCGACACAGCCGGTTCTCCGTTTATCGGCAAAGAAAGCGCGCCGATCAGCCTGGTTGTCTTCTCTGATTTTCAATGCCCGTTCTGTAGTAAAGTTCAACCGCTGTTGGATGAGATCCTGGAAAAAAATCCTGACAAACTCAAAATCGTTTTCAAACATCTTCCGCTCCAAATGCATAAGCAGGCCAAGCCCGCTGCACTGGCTTCTATCGCAGCCCATGAGCAGGGAAAATTCTGGCAGATGCATGATGCGCTCTTTGCTGTCACGCCTAAAAAACTGAACAAAGAAACCATTGAAAAGGCTGCTCAGGATATCGGTCTGGACATGGAGAAATTCCAAAAAGATCTAGCCAGCCCATCTGTTCAAGCAAAACTGAAAAAAGATATGGTTGATGCGGGTAAAGCCGGGGTGGGCGGAACCCCCACCCTGTTTATCAACGGACGTCAGGTCAAAGGTCGGGGAGCCAATGTTCTCCAAGAGATGATCGACCAAGAATTGGCCCCTAAAAAATAAACAAAACCACATCCAAAGCTTTGCGCACTTCCCAAAAGCTCACCAAAGAAACCGAGCAGAACCTGAACTTTGACGACTATGCTGTTGCCCAGGTTCTGTTCGGCGTGCATAATCATAACTTGAAGACTGTTGAGCAGGCCGTCGGGGTGCAGATCCATGATCGGGGCAATACCCTGAACATCACCGGCAAAGGGCATGCTGTGGATCTGGCCGTTTCTCTGCTCACTCAACTCTATGACCTTGTTCGCAAAGGCTATCCTGTCTTCAGTCAGGACATCGTCTTTGGGATCAAAATTCTGGAATCATCTCCAAAAGCCTCTTTGGCGGAAATCTTTCTGGACAAGGTCTGCATCACTGCCCAGAAAAGAATTATTTCTCCCAAAAGTATCCATCAGAAAAACTATATTGAGGCTATCCGCACCAACGATATTGTTTTCGGGATCGGTCCGGCTGGGACCGGCAAGACCTACCTGGCCGTGGCGATGGCCGTCTCCGCCTTGGCTTCGGAACTGGTCCAGCGCATCATCCTCACCCGTCCGGCTGTGGAGGCCGGTGAAAAACTCGGCTTTCTGCCCGGCGATCTGGCCCAGAAGGTTGATCCCTATCTCCGCCCCTTGACCGATGCGCTGAACGATATGATGGGCAGCGAAAAAGTTGCGGATCTGATCGAACAGGGAGTGATTGAGATCGCGCCCCTGGCCTTTATGCGCGGCAGAACCCTGAACAACGGCTTTGTGATTTTAGATGAGGCGCAAAACACCACCAGCGAGCAGATGAAGATGTTCCTCACCCGAATAGGCTTTGATGCCAAGGCGGTGATCACCGGAGACATCACTCAGGTTGACCTGCCCGGCAAGCAGGCCTCAGGGCTGGCAGAGGCAAGTCAGCTCCTCAAGGGAATCGACGGTATCGGGTTCTCCCATTTTGACCATAATGATGTTGTCCGCCACCCTCTGGTGCAGAAAATCATTCAGGCCTATGCAGGGCAGACAAAAGGGTAGCTGCGCATTTTACGGCGTTCCTTGGTTACGCCTGCTTCACCCTCCTCCTCTCCTCAAACCATGTCAAACCCATGAAACCCATCCTCGAAATAGATAACCTGTGCAAGACCTTTGCCGATTTCACGGCCGTTAACGGTATCAGCCTGGAAGTTAAGGCCGGGGAAATTTTCGGTTTCCTGGGACCCAACGGGGCAGGCAAAACCACTACCATCAAGATCTTGGCAGGCCTCCTCCAACCGGACAGCGGCAGCGTGACCATCAACGGTAATTCCCTGGTAGAGCAACCCCTTGCCTGCAAGCAGGATACCGGCTATGTCCCGGACCGGCCTTGGCTTTTTGAGAAGCTCACCGGTGGGGAATATCTCAGGTTTGTGGCCAGCCTCTACAACTTACCCGAAGAGCGCTTTAACGCAGCAGCCCCGAAATATCTGGACATGTTTGATCTCGGCAAATGGGAGGATCATCTCATTGAAAGCTACTCGCACGGGATGCGTCAAAAGCTGATTATGACCTCGGTGTTCATGCTCAATCAGCCCCTGCTCATTATTGATGAGCCCATGGTCGGCTTGGATCCCAAATCTGCCCGTATCGTCAAGGAGCTGTTCAAGCGAAAAGCAAAAGAAGGAAGCACCATCTTTCTCTCCACCCATTCCTTGGAAATCGCCGAAGAACTCTGTCATCGTATCGCCATTATCACCAACGGCACCCTGCATATCATTGGGACAATGGAGGAACTCCGGAAAAGGCGGGGAGAGAAAATCAGGATATTGATCTTGAAGAAATCTTTCTGGAGCTTACCGGGGCTTGGGAGATGCAACAGGTTATTGCTGC
>CBFDDU010000124.1:0-10679 GCA_965603655.1 uncultured Candidatus Electrothrix sp.
GTCCCAGAGGAACATGGATGAGGGAAGCCACAAAAAAAGTGGATGACAAAATGGACACCTCCATAATCCGGTTATAGTCAATTTTTTTTAGACCGATCGCGGTTCCCGTAGCTGCCAAGAGTCCACCGCCTATCAAAATCTGTGCTGATAGTACGCCTTCAGATATATGCATTTTTTTATTAAGGAATTTGTTTTTCGGTACGAGTTAATCTTGCCCAGAACGAATTTAGGCATAAGTGCCCGTGCATAATTATTTAGGCTCATGTTGTGTGTTTCAGGGCCTTATTGTGGCATTAGAAGACAAAACGAACGCTAACTGATTTGAAATCACAAGAAATACCCTCGTGGTTACGCACGGTTCATGCGGCGCCTCTTGTCTCGTGAAATCAAATAGTTATCATGAAGGGGTGAAAACGGCCCCAGAATCCAACATGAGCCATTATTTAAATCGTGAAGTGCGAAGTTACAAGGACTTCCTGTTGGAAAATGTTAAGTTTTTTATGCGTATCTACTTAACAGGCTGTTTGCTCGTTCTGAATAAAGCTTTTCTCAACCATGAAATTGTTCTCTGGCAGGGCTTGATACAAGGCAAGGCTGTACGGAGAGGAACAGAGGCCTTGTCGGAATGTTTCCGCTGACATGGTCTCCATCAGAGTACCGTCCTTGAGGATGGTGACATCATCGGCAAAAGGCAGCGCACCGCTGAGATCGTGACTGATGAGCAGGATGGCCCGGCCTTCGTCGGCCAGCTGGCGGAGATGGGTAAAGACCTGGCAACAGTTGTCCTCGTCCAGTCCGGTGGTGGGTTCGTCGGCCAACAGCAGTCTGGCCCGACCTACGGTTGCGCAGGCCAGCAGAACTCGACTGGCCATGCCTCCAGAGAGTTCAAAAGGGTAGAGGCGAAAGACGTTTTGGCTGAGTCCGTAGCGACTAAAGACGGCTTCGGTCTGCTTGGTTGCCTCTTTTTTGGACAGGCCAGCCAAGCGGGCAGCCCGTTGTACCTGTTTGCCCACCCGTTGGAGCGGGTCCAGCCCTTCCGCCGATTGGGGAATCAGGGCTATCTCTCTCCCTCGGAGCGGAGCCGGGTCTGCGTATTTTTCCCCCTTGAAGCGGATGCTTCCTCGGCAGGTACCGTTAGCAGGCAACAGGCCGAGGATGGCCGCCAGCAGGAGGCTCTTGCCCGCGCCGCTGGCTCCGGCCACCAGATTTATTGAGCCGGGGCGGACCAGGAGCGAGACCCCATTCAGTCCGGTGATCTGTTGGCGGTGCAGGCCGTGTTCATAGCGACTGAACGATATGTGTAGATTGTCTATTTCAAGCATGATTTCCTCTTGGTTAGGAATCTCCGAAAAATAAATTTACCCATTTGTAGGGGCAGACCTGCGTGTCTGCCCGGCATAACAGGGCGAACACACAGGTTCGCCCCTACGGGTTACTCCTGACTTGTGCGCGGCTGCAGGAGAACGCGCATGTTCTCGCCCATGATATCAAAGGCCTTGACCATAGCCAGCAAGGCTGCTCCCGGCAGGACGGCCAGCCACCAATGACCGGTGGAAAGATGGCGCATGGCCTCGGCCAGGATGATACCCACAGCTGGTTCATGGGGCGAAAGTCCCAGGCCGACAAAGGTCAGGCCCGCCTCATGAAGGATAGCGTGCGGGAAGAGCAGCAATAACCCGACAAAGAACTGCGGCACCATATGCGGCATAATATGTTGGCGACCAATTTGCCAAGGGGTTTTGCCAAAGCAGCGGGCATGGTGAATGAACTGGCTTTCCTTGAGCTGCATGGTCTCCGCCCGAATGATCCGGGCCAATCGTGGCCAATGACTGATAGCCACAGCAATGGTGACTCCTTTCAGGCCTCCGCCAAAGGCAAAGGAAATCAGGATAAGGAGTACTAGATGGGGCAGGGTGATAAAGATATCAATGAGCCAGGAAATGATCCCGTCCACCCAGCCGCCCAAGGTCCCGGCGGCAATTCCGAGGAATAGGGCCAGTAGGGCGCTGGCTGCCGCCGCCATAAGGCCGGTCTGGAGGCTGAGGCGCAGCCCGGCAATGGTGCGCAGGAACATGTTGCGGCCCATCCAGTCAGTGCCGAAAAGATGGCTGAATCCTGGAGGCTGATTGCGCAGGGCAAGGTCGGTGTGCAGGGTCTCAGGGACAAAAAAATGATGCGCAGCAATAATGGCCAGGAGGAAGGCGGCGCAACCGCCAGCTGTTACCAAGGCGCGGGTTCTTTGATGTATCATGATGTGGTGGCCTTTCTCATTCGAGGATC
Source organism: uncultured Candidatus Electrothrix sp. (assembly GCA_965603655.1). Classification (GTDB taxonomy): domain Bacteria; phylum Desulfobacterota; class Desulfobulbia; order Desulfobulbales; family Desulfobulbaceae; genus Electrothrix. The sequence goes on from CBFDDU010000124.1 coordinate 2,281, forward strand.
AATAACGGTGTACAAGAGGTCAGCCACAGTGTTGCCGAAAAAGACAAACAGAGCGCTGACCAGGACAATACCCAACAGGAGAGGGATATCTCCGCCCAATCCGGCCTTGATGGTGGCTTGGCCCAGGCCGGGATAGGAAAAAACCTGTTCGGCCAGAATGGAGCCGCCAAAGAGTTCACCGAAGGTGGCAAACTGAATCGTCAGAGCGGGCAGCAGGGTATGGCGCAGGGCGTGGCGACGGAACACACCCCAGGTGGATTCGCCTTTGGCCCGGGCAAAGAGAACAAAATCACTGTTCAGCACCTCAAGTAACTTCTGCCGGGTGTGCAGGGTGACAGCGGCCACTGAGATGATGCTCAGGGTGGCGGCTGGCAGGAGCAGATGACGAAGCCACTGCCCTATGCTCACATCGGAAGGGTTCATTCCGGGCGGATAGGCGCAGCAGACCGGGGTCCAACCTAACTGCACGGAGAAGATAATAACCAGCAGCATGCCCAGCCAAAAGGTCGGGGTGGAGGCCAGGGTATAGGCATAGAGGCGGATGAGCCGGTCGTAGATCGAGTTTTCTTTTAACCCGGCAATGATTCCGAGGATAAAGCCGATGACCCCGGAAAGCAGCCAGGCTGCCCCCATCAGGGCCAAAGAAGGGAGAAAGCGGCGGGCGATCACCTTGGTCACCGGTTCCTGAAAGATCAAAGAACGGCCCATATTGCCGGAAAGGATCTCTTTCTGCCAATGCAGGTAGCGCATCAGCGGTGGCTGATCAAGGCCCCATCGCTCGGCGATCTGTTGGCGCTGTTCCTGACTCATCTGGAGCATGTCCGCCCCGATATAGGCCTGGACCGGATCAATGGGGGAGAGCTGAAGCAGGGCAAAGGAAAGCATAGCCACCGCAGGTAGAATCAGAATCAGCTGAATCAGTTTTTTACGAAGAAAGGATTTCATGGTTTTTCCTGTCCCCCCTGCCCGTTCTGCTCTTCCTGCCAATACCAGTCAACGATGTTCGCGGTAATCGGCCAGCCGTGGCCGTGGGGCTCCACTCTGGTCGTGCCGATATCAAGGCCTTGGTCCACCAGATAGGTATGATCCAGATTGACCAACCAAGCCCAGGGGGCATCACCCAGAGCGGAAACGCCGGTGCTGCCGTCCCATTGGGCGGCCCGCCAGAATTTTGTCGCCTCTTCATCGGTAGCTGCGGCCAGGGCCTGATCCAAATAGGCATCCACCGTGGGATTACTGTACAGGCCCGGATTAAAATATCCCTGCCCGGAGACTCGGCTGTGAAAAAGATGATAGAGTTCGGTCGGATCATAGCTCCCCCAGCCGAAGAGCACGGCCTGGGAGTGCTGGACTTTTCTGATTTCATCCCAGCTCTTGCCGGACAGCTTCAGGCGGATTCCCAGAGGAGCCACCATATCGGCCACGGCCAAGGCCAGGGATTGGCGGATCAGCCTGTCCGCAGGATAGAGGAGCGGGATTACAGCAGCGACGCCGTCCTTGTCCAGGAGACCGTCCTGATCGTGATCTGCCCAACCAGCTTCGTGCAGCAAGGCAGCGGCTTTTTCCAGGTCATTATCTTTGATCCGGGTTGCCTTTTCTTCCCAGTCCAGATGACTGACCGAGCCATAGGCTGGCGTACCGAAGCTGTTCAGCACACCCTCCACCAGGGCCTGGCGATCTATGGCATAGTTGATCGCCTGCCGGATGGCCGGATCAGCCGTGACGTCATTGCCCACAGGTAACCCGTTCAGTTCTTCATGGCCCGCCTTCTGACTGGGAAACATAATGCCCCGGTTGTCCACGCTGATTGCCCGGACGAGGCGCATCCCCTCCACGGCTTTATCAGCCAGGATCTGAGGCACCGCCGCCACCTGGACAGTGCCTGCCTTAGCAGCGGCAAAGGCCGTATCCGAATCGAGGAAGAGGAAGGCCAGCCGCTTGATGGCGGGCTTTTTGCCGTAGTAGAGCGGATTGGCCTCGACAATGAGCTGCTGTCCTTCGTCCCAGCGTACCATTTTATAGGGGCCCGAGCCGATCGGATGTCGACCGTAGTCCTTGTTATGCGCGTGTTTCGGCACAATGCCTAGGGTTCGCAGATAATGGATAAAGGTGGATCGCGGCGTTGAGAGCCGAAAAGAGACCCTGTGTTCCCCGATAACCTTGGCTTCATCCATAAAACTCAGATCAACCAGCCCGCCAGAATCCTTGGCTGTGTTGAAGGTATAGGCCACATCATCGGCGGTGAGCGGGGTGCCGTCGGAAAAGAGGGCATCTGTCCTGATGTCCACATTCCAGGTGAGTCGATCCTCGCTGACGGAATAGGCCATGGCCAGATCATGCTCCATCTCCAAGGCATCATTATAGCGGAGCAGGGTGGACTGAAAAAGCGGAGAGCCGTAGCGTCCCCAGCCCATAGTCGGGTCATAGCCTTGTTCTTCTTCTCCACCGACGGCCAGTACTAGGGTTTTGGGTTGGACTGTATCGGTTACTTGTTTTTTCTGTTGCGGCTGCGATTGATCACAGCTGGACAGCAGGAGTAGAAGAAGCATTCCCGCCATACTTGCCGACCATTTTTTCTGATAAAAAATATGCATTATTTTAATCCTTGGTGCTGCCAGCTTAGAGTCAGGCCGATATAACGGCCGTCGCTGCCCGCATATTGGTTGTCCGGTACGCCGTAGGGATCGCTCCAGTAGCCGACATATTCGGAATAGTTTTCATCCAAAAGGTTTTTGATATTGAGGGCCAGTTCCCAGTCTTCGCCGATTTCCTGCGCTACCCGCATATCCACAATCTCATAGCCTGGATAGGAGTGGAGATTATCCGCTGTGGTGTACCAGCTTCCCGTATCCCGGTACCACAGGCTCAAAGAGGTACCCTGATCAAAGCGGTATTCACCGCCGATTTTAAAGATGTACTCAGGAATGGAGGGCACTTCTTTTCCCTGATTTTCCCCGCCTTCGTAGGTGGCTTCGTGGTATGTCCAGGAGGAGAAGAGCTGAAGACCGGGCAGGGGAGACAGGCTGACTTCAAGTTCGTGCCCGTTCCGCTCCGTGTCGCCCTCATTGATATATTCCCCGGAAATCCAGCGGATGGTGTCTTCAACGCTGTGGAAATAGGCGTAGCGGAGCAGCAGGCGCTCCCACTCGGCCTTGGTGCCGATTTCCCAATGGAAGAGGCTGGTTTCATCCGGTGAATTAACTTGATATTTATCGCTTCCCTGGGGCAGCTGGAAGCCGGTCCCGGTATTGGCATACAGACTGTAATGCTCCAGAAAAGAATAGATGGCTCCGCCGCTGGTCGTCCAGATATCGTAGTCCCGCATCTCCCTGGCCGCGCCCATTGTATTATCGGTGTTTTTGCCGCTGAAGAGATCGTAGCGGCCTCCGGCAAAGAGGCGCAGGGCAGCAAAGGGATCGTAATTTACCTTTGCATATAACCCAAAATCATTGAGATCGTAATTGTTATCGCTGGTCAGCTCAGTGCGGTGGCGGTAGGTGGTGTTGAATTTCTGCTCCAGGGTGCTGAAGGAACGCCAGTCAAAGCCGGTGTCAAAACGGAATAATCCGGTATCGCCTGCATCAAGGTCGTAGCCAAGATTTGCCAAGGCACCCAGGATAAGGTGCTCGTAATGGCTTTCTGTCTGGCCGCCGCCCCAGTCGGCCCAGCGGCTGTAATCCTCATCCACCACCCAGGCCTTGAACTCCAGGGGCATGGCATTGCTGATATCCCAGTCCAGATGAAGTTGCGCTTCGGAAAGATCCTTCCAGCCGCCGTCATCCTCCTGGATGGACTGCTTGGGGTTCTGGGTCCAGAGGTATTCGGGCAGATATCCGGCTGTGTGCCAGTCCGCATCATAGGTGTGGAGGACCAGTCCGGTTTTGAGATCGTCAGTGAAATGATAGAACCATTTGCCGTAGAAATTCTGCCGGTCATAGGCTGCGTTGTCCTGATAACCGTCCGTATCGAAATACTCCAGTGAATAGACCTGATTGAATTTGCCGTCCAGATGTTCGCTGCCCAGCGAGGCATAGCCCTTGCGGGTATTGAAGCTGCCGTACTCGGCTTTGGCCCGGCTGAAATTCCCTTCATTGCGGGTGTGGAAATGGATCACTCCGGCCCGGTTCCAATTGGCGTAGCGGGCATCAATGGGGCCTTTGACCAACTCCACCCCGACAATATCATCGGCAATGAGCTGATTGAGGTCAATGGCACCGTCCGCACTGCCCATATGATAGTTATAGGGAATGCCGTCAATGGTTACGGCGGTGTGGTTGCCGTGGCTGTCGTTGCCGAAGCCCCGCAGGGTAAAGCCGTTGGGTACTCCGCCGGAGTTGTAGTCGCCGATGGTGATGCCGGGCACGTTGCGCAGGGCATCAAGGGCGGTTTTATTGTTCTGTTTGGCGATTTCTTCTTCGCTTACCACGTCTACCGAGCCGGGCAGGTCCACTGCGGGGTTGTCCTGTTCCCCGGTCACTACGATCTCGCCCATAGTCATTATCGTGCTGGCAGGTTGACGGGAATCCTGCTGTTCTTCAGAGGAAGCCTTAATCTCCGCATTGTCTGCCGCAGCACAGGGAGATGCCGCTATAAACGCAGCCAGAGTGAACAGTATTTCTTTTACGTAATGTTTGTGCATAGTTCCTTGATCAATCAATGTATTCTTTTTTTCATACACCCCGTGGTTCTGTCCCCAGTTCGGGGAGGAAGAAAAAACGAACTGGGGAACAGCGCCAGCAGAGTTGTAACAACAAGGTATGATGGGGTGGTGGTGGAGGGAACCACCATTTTGTTGAGCAGGGCAGGAGTCATTTTTTTACTACTGACGCAGCTTAAATAATACGATTAAAAAATTTGTATTATCTTTACCACAGTCTCAGCTGCCCGCACAATAAGGTAGGAAACTCATTTTTTCGGGCGGAATGCCCGGAGGGCGGGTGCAAAATAACGCTATCTGAAAAAACGGCGGCCGCAGAAAAAGAAGATGGAAAAAACTGCGACCACCGCCAAAGAGAGGTTGTTGAAATGCTTATAAGTTTCGTTACCCTTTTATATAAAGTTGGTGAAGGGAACCTTAAGCCGGGCAGGAGTCCCACATTTTTTAACTCCTGACGCAGCCCAGATAACACGATTAATAATTTCGCATTATCTTTACCACAGTCTCGACTGCCTGCACAATAAGGCGGGAAGCTCATTTTGTTGGGCGGAATGCCCGGAGGACGGGTAAGGTTGGTAATTGTCAGGAAAGGCGGGGCTTGCTACGGTTACATGGGTGTGAAAAGGTTGGGCACTCCAGGAAGTATTCCCTTTTTCTGTGTTCTTGCCCGATATCCATTTTTATTGGATAAAAAGATTGACTTCGGTCACTTCCCAAACTATCGTTTTTTGACATAGTGCCATATTTAAAATGGACCTTGTAACCTGCTTTTAAAAAAGTATTTTTTCAAATATTGACATCTCCAATAACAGAGGGCAGCATGAAGTTAGTCAGAATTGGTTGCGAGGGCTACAAGCCTTTTAAAGAGTATCAGGAATTATCCTTGCGGCCTCTTACCGTGCTGTTCGGCAAAAACAGTAGTGGGAAAACCGTGTTGCTTCGTCTGGCAAGACTGTTGCTTCGTTGTTTTTCATCACGGGCGGAGCACAAGTTTCCATTAAAAGTTGATGAGCTTTCCTTCGGGGCATCATTTCGTGATCTCCTTCATCAAGGATTTCCGCATGGAAAATTTTTTTTTTCTATCGCGCTGGAATGTGATCAACAACGTTTTGATATAGAGGCCGGTATTCAAAATATTGCAAGCCTTTCAGGAAAAGATGAGCAGATCATATCCCGGTTGAGATTATCCTCACCTGCCATTGTTGAAGTGGAGTGGGATGGCGCAAGCCATAAGCCGACTCTCTATAAAAATGTTGGAGAAGTCATTTTTAATGGATTGCTTCCGGAATCAGGGCCAGGCTTGCCATTTGCAGCGGACCAACTTGAAGTTCTTCGAAGAAATGTAAGGAGTTTTGAGGATAGTATAAGCCACCTCGGTGCTCAACGATCAGCTATTTTTCCCGTTTATGAAAAAGGCGCCTCAGGACCGATAGGGCTTGACGGCAGAGGCGCAATGAGTTTGCTGGCTGAAGATTCCGAACTGCTGGAAGCTGTTGGCGAATGGTATGCCGAGAATATGGAAGGCTGGCGGCTGTCACTGGATCAGGCAGGAAGTGCGTACAAATGCACTCTTCAACGGGGTTCAGTAACCGTCAACCTTGCTGAAGCAGGTCAAGGTATGCAACAGGTACTGCCGGTTGTTATTCAGCAACTTGTGCATCGTTGCAATGAACAGGTACCTTTCCTGGATTTAGTGGAAGAGCCGGAGTTGCACCTGCATCCAGCAGCTCATGCACCTCTTGCTGATTTGTTTCTTGAGTCGGTAAGAGGAGGCGCAGGCCAAGCTATTGTTGAAACACATTCTGAAAATCTGCTGCTGCGGATCAGAAGGCGTATCGCTGAAGGGGTAGCATCCCCTGAATCAGTTGCAATTTACTGGGTTGAAGACCTGGAGAACGGTTCGAGCAGGATTAGGCCAATTAAAATTCTGCCCGATGGCAGTGTTGATTACTGGCCGCCCGGAGTTTTTTCAGAAGGATACCAAGAGGTCCGTGCGATGAGCAGAGCCGCCCGCAGCAACAAGGAAGGACAGGTATGAAATTCTGTTTTGCCACAGACGCAGTCAACGATGTGCAGCAATACAGGCAATTGGACAATATTCTGAATGCCGCTCTCGACGGCTGGCATGAGTGGGAGATTGATGACCCTGAGATGCAACGGTCAAGGACAAGAATCTTAGTTCGAGTCCGGCCAACCGTATTCTGCGGCTTGATCCTAAAAATCGCGCTCAAGCCATGAATTGGCTCATTCAATTAAATCCAGAAACCGACGGAAACATACTTGAAAGTCACGGCATTCCTGTCGATAAAATATATTTGTTGCAGGAGGGAAAACGAGATGAATTTCTTCAGGCACGACGAGATTATCTCATTAATCTCGAAAAGGATTTTATGCAAAGAAAAGAGGTTACTCTACCTTTAGACCCGACTCCTAAACCTGCTCCGATTGATACGGACACTGAGTAGGAGCTATCCTTTTATTTTGCATCGTCTCCTGATTGGAAATGCGGGCAGTGCCAAACGGTCCTGCCCTTATCTCAATCTCTACTTTGTGTTACATATCCAACGTAAACCGCAACCAGAAGGTCTGTCCCGGACTGACAGCATAATTGGTGGTATCATAGCCGCTCCAGACGGCCTGACTGTAATGCTCATCAAAAAGATTATCCACATCCAGATTGATCCGCCAAGTATCACCGTTATCGGTTAATCCTTCATACCCCAGCGAGGCATCGGTTACATCGTAGCCGTCATAGGAGATGGTGTTGGCACCGTCAACAGAGTAGCTGTCAACATGGCGCCATTTGATCCTGCCGCTGAAGCCGGAAGCCGCCTGATAGCGAAGGCCGAGGTTAGTGGTATACTCGGGCACGCCGGTGACTTCTTTCCCCACCATTTCGGCATCCGGGTTACTGGTAATTTCGGTGTTTATCATAGTGAGGTCGCCGAACACCTCAAGGCCGGGGATACCCGGACGCAGGGTTGCGGATAGCTCCACCCCTTCCCGTCGGGTTTCTCCCAGGTTGACATATTCCCCTGAACCGGAGGGATATTCCTGCACCTCGTCTTCCGTATCAATCAGGAAGAGTGTAAGGTCGGCAGTCAGGAAGTCGCCCGGCTCGAAGAGCAGGCCTGTCTCATATTGATGCACCGTTGTCGCGGTATCACCGGCAGCTGAATTATATTTGAGCACATCAGAGGGAAGGGCAAAGCCTTGGGTGTAGTTTGCTCTGAAGTCCAAGGTCTCATGCAGGCTGCTGAGAAAACCGATTTTCGGGCTCAGATGATCATAATCGTTCATGTCCGAGGTCGAGGGGATTGCACCGGGATCGTCATTCTCGTATTCTCCAGAAAAGGCATCGTAGCGAAGGCCGATCCACGGTTTGAAAAGAGGGTGGAGGGCGTAATCCGCCTGACCGAATAGGGAGAGGGGGTTGATGGTGAAATCCCGATCCTGGGTTTGGGCGGTACGGACGCGGTTTTCCGTATTAAAGCCGGTCCATTCGGTCGCCTCGTGCAGATATTCGATCCCGGCGACCCCGTTCAGTTTTCGTTCGCCATAGATTCCGGTAAAATTATAGCTTGTTCCGGTTCCGTAGACCATTCGGTCATAAAAACGCTCTGTCTGGCCGCCGGGATCATAACCGAATTTGGCAAAGCGGGTGAAGTCCTGCTGGGTGGCATAGGCCCCAGCAATTTTAAATTTGACAACATACTATTTTATTTGACTAATATATGTTATT
>CBFDDU010000125.1:0-10625 GCA_965603655.1 uncultured Candidatus Electrothrix sp.
AGAAAACAGACAACTTCATTTGTCAAATCTATGCCTGCTGCTCCTCGGTAGCATTTTCCTTCCGAACCCCCTCAAACATAATCAATCCCGCAGCAACGAGGCGTTGAGCAACATTTGCTTGCACTGACATATCCTTTCCCACTGCAAGAAGCCGCCTCAACCGAAAAAGAGCCAAAATCCTTTGCCCTTCTCAAGCGAATTCGTTATAACCGTAACCGGTTACATAATAATTCATCACTATCCCGTTCCTCTATTCCCTTGAGACCCTCCTATGCAGCAGGATCAACAAAACCAGCATCGTATCGCGCAAGCCCTGAATATCGCTCCCCAGCAGGTTCTTGCCGCAGCCCAACTCCTTGAAGAGGGCGCAACCGTGCCTTTTATTTCCCGGTATCGGAAAGAGTTGACCGGCTCCCTTGATGAAGTGCAAGTCGCAGCGATTCGGGACCAACTGGCCGAGTTTGCTGCCTTGGCAAAGCGACGAAAGACCATGCTGGAGTCCCTGGCCAACCGGGAGCTGCTGACCGTTGATTTAGAAAAATCCTTGCAGCAGGCAAACGACCTGACCACCCTGGAAGATATCTTCCTCCCCTATAAACAAAAGCGCAAGACCAGGGCTTCGGCAGCAAAGGAGAAAGGGCTTGAACCGCTGGCCCGAGCCATCTTTACCGGGCAGGACAACCGGATTCAGCCAGCCGCCTTTGTTGATCTGGAAAAAGAGGTGCATTCAGAGGAAGAGGCCCTGGCCGGGGCAAGGGATATCATGGCGGAGTGGATTAGTGAGGATGCGGAGATGCGGGCCGGGTTGCGCCGATTTTTTGCGGACAAGGCAGTGATTCGTTCCACAGTCGTGAAGAAAAAGCAGGAGGAAGGAGCAAAATTCCAGGATTATTTCGACTGGCAGGAGGCGGCAAATAAGGTGCCAAGTCATCGTTTACTGGCCATGTTTCGCGGAGGAGCGGAAAAAATGCTGCGCCTTGTAGTTCGACCGGATGAGGATGCCGCTCTTGCGCTGCTTAAAAGGAAGTTTTCCTCTCAAGGCAGGTTCCGCGAGCAGTTAATGCTGGCAGGAGAGGACAGTTATAAGCGGCTATTGGGACCGTCGCTGGAAAACGAATTGCGGGCTGAGCTGAAGCAGCGGGCTGATCAGGAGGCCATTAAGGTCTTTGCTGATAATCTCAAGGAATTACTGCTGGCCCCGGCCTTGGGGCAGAAACGGGTCCTGGCCCTTGATCCGGGTTTTCGCACCGGAGCCAAGCTGGTCTGCCTCAGCGAACAGGGCAAATTGCTGGATAACACCGCGATCTATCCCACCCACGGCAAAGAGAGGCAGGAGGAGGCCGGGCGAACCATCGTAAAACTCTGCAAGAAACACCGCATTCAGGCTATTGCCATTGGTAATGGAACTGCCGGGCGGGAGACAGAGCAGTTTGTTCGGGACCTCGGGCTGGCCAAGGAAATTCTGATCACCCTGGTCAACGAGAGCGGGGCCTCAATCTACTCTGCTTCAGAGGTGGCGCGGCAGGAATTTCCTGACCATGATATCACAGTGCGGGGTGCGGTCTCCATCGGGCGTCGCCTTCAGGATCCTTTGGCAGAATTGGTCAAGCTTGATCCCGCCTCCATCGGGGTGGGCCAGTATCAGCATGATGTCAATCAGGCAGCCCTGAAAAAGGGTCTGGATGACGTGGTCATGCATTGCGTGAATACGGTTGGGGTGGAAGTGAACAGCGGTTCTCTGGAATTACTTGCCTATGTCTCGGGCTTGGGGACCGGCTTGGCTGCCAAGATCATTGCCTGGCGGGATGAGCAGGGGCCTTTTGTAAATCGGAAGCAGCTGCTCAAGGTGCCCCGTTTGGGGGCCAAGGCCTTTGAGCAATGCGCAGGTTTTCTCCGCATTCACGGGGCAGATAATCCTCTGGATAATTCCGCTGTTCATCCGGAACGCTATGCGGTGGTGAAAAAGATGGCTACCGATTTGGGCTGCACAATCAGCGATCTGATGGGGAAAAAGGAGCTACGGGATCGGATTGATCTGCAACAATATGTTCGCTCAACAGCAAAGGGCGATTCACTCGGTCTGCCTACCCTGCGGGATATCCTGGAGGAACTGGCCCGACCCGGTCGTGATCCGCGTCAGGAATTCGCCGCCTTTGCCTTTGCTGACGGGGTCAATGCCATAGGTGATCTGGTCGAAGAAATGCGTTTGCCCGGTATTGTCACCAATGTCACCCAATTTGGCGCTTTTATCGATGTCGGGGTCCATCAGGACGGGCTGGTCCATATCAGTCAGCTGGCGGATCGCTTTGTCAAAGATCCTGCCGAGGTGGTCAAGGTGGGTCAGCAGGTTTTAGTACGGGTACTGGAGGTGGATCAGCAGCGGAAACGGATTGCCCTGTCTCTGCGCAACGCGGGCTAAGATCCGCCAGAGTGGGAGGGATGCTGCTGGAGATAAAAAACAAAGTTTCGGCCAGGCGTTCATCTCTGCTATACTTCCTGCTATAGTAAGAATCTTAAGAGATGAGGAGGAGGGGAGGCTGGCAGGTCGGCTGTTTCCGTTTTCCTGAGAACTGCAAAAGAGGAGAAAACTTTGGGTACGCTCAAAACGATCATCAGTATCATTGCGGGCGGTATCCTGTTCGTCTGGATTTTTGATGATGCAGAAGGGCTGTTTTTCGGGATGATATTCGGCTTTTTGCTGGCCAGAAGTTCGGCCCAGAAAAACCTGCTGAAGCACATGGAAAAGCGGTTGGAGGAGCATGAAGCTCTACTCCGATCTCGTGAAGAAAAATCTGAAGAGCTTCCCGTTGTTCCTGCTCAATCTCCAGCAAAGGAGCAGAAAGAACAGAGCGCCGTTCATCACGTTCATCAGGTAACTGAATCAGCGAGGCCGGATGAATACTTCGTTCCAGCTGAAACAAAAAACGATGGTAAAACTGACGATAAAATAAAGATAAAACAGAGCGAGCAGGGGCAGAGCCGCCTGGAACCGGATAAGTCGGTAAGTACTCCTTCCTTTGTTCCTCCTTCAACACCCTCCAGCGTCCCGCCGACCGCTGACCCCTTTGAGCGAATGTTCGCTTATCTGTGGAGCTTTTTTACCCAAGGTAATGTGGTGCTGCGGGTGGGCCTGCTGGTTCTTTTCTTCGGGGTTGCCTTTCTCCTTAAATACGCTGCTGAACGTAATATGTTGCCCATAGAGTTTCGTCTACTGGGTGTAGCCCTGGCAGGGATTGCCATGCTGCTCTTTGGCTGGCGGCTACGGCTGAAACGAAGCGGTTTTGCTCTGCTGATGCAGGGTGGCGGCATTGGCCTGCTCTTTCTTGATGTCTTTGCGGCCTTCAAGCTGTATCATTTACTGCCTGCGCCCTTGGCCTTTGCCGTCATGGTAGGCTTAGTCTGCACCTCTGCGGCCCTGGCCCTGCTTCAGGATGCTAAATCACTGGCCCTGTTCGGAGCAACTGGTGGTTTTCTGGCCCCGGTCCTGCTCTCCACGGGCAGCGGCAACCATTTGGCCCTGTTCAGTTATTATGCCCTGCTCAATGCCGGCATCCTGATCATTGCTTGGTTTAAGGCCTGGCGGGAACTCAACCTGCTCGGCTTTTTCTTTACCCTGGGCATCGGTAGTTATTGGGGGGTGAGCAGTTATGAACCCCGTTATTTTGCTTCGACTGAGCCTTTTCTTGGCCTCTTTTTCCTGATGTTCACCCTGATCGGTGTCCTGTTCGCCTTTCGCCAACCTCCCAAGCTGCGGGGCTATGTGGACGGCACCCTGGTTTTTGGCACCCCGATTATCTGTTTTTCTCTCCAAACTGGCTTGGTTAAGGATATGAAATACGGGCTGGCGATCAGTGCCCTGCTAGTTAGTCTTTTTTATATCGGGTTGGCACGGTTCCTCTGGAATAAGGGGGATGAACGGCTGCGGCAGGGGATGCGCACCCTGACCGAGGCCTTTCTCGCCTTGGGGATCGTCTTTGTTACCTTGGCTGTGCCCTTGGCCCTGAGCGGCAGATGGACAGCTGTGACCTGGGCTTTGGAAGGGGCTGCTTTGATTTGGGTGGGTGTGCGCCAGAATCGGCTACTCCCCAGAAATTTCGGAACCCTACTCCAATTTATTGCTGCCTTCTTTTTTCTGACCAGCGGCTTTTTTTCTGGTGAACGGATGATCCTGTTTAATGGGATGTATATGGGGAGCCTGATTATCAGTCTCTCTTCTCTGTTTTCCTCTTGGTATCTCTACCGGGCAGAGAACCTGCGCGGTTTTGAGCGTTACCACCATCTCCTCCTTTTTATCTGGGGGAGCATCTGGTGGTTCGGCGGTGGCATAAATGAACTGAATTACCAGCTTGTTCTTTATTATACCCATCAGAATTATGCGGTGCTGCTCTTTATCGGGCTGAGTTGTGCAGTCATGACAACGCTGGCCCGGCGGATTTCCTGGCCCATCGCAGCCTGGCCGAGTTTGGGCTTCCTGCCGATGATGGTTGTGGTGAGTCTGGATACCTTTGGATGGCAGGGTTTTTTCAGGAGCAGTCATTTCTTTGCCCATCTGGGTTGGCTGGCCTGGCCAGTGTTCTTTCTCCTTCTCCACTATTGTCTTCATCTCGGGCGTATAGGTGGGCGTATCGGTGAAAAAGGGCTGCTGGCAGTATTGCTTCGCCTTACTCATATCGGGGCGTATCTCCTCCTTGTTTTGATCCTGACCGCAGAAGTTGCCTGGCAGGTTCATCACTGGACCGGCGGGGTCGGGGCCTGGAATCTGATTGTCTGGGGGCTGGTTCCAGCTGCTCTGTTACAGCTCGTACAAAGCAAGCGCCTGACCCGATACTGGCCTCTTTCCGATTATGCTGTTCAGTATCAGGAGGAGGGTTCCGCCATCCTTGCGGTGTTGCTCTGGGGCTGGTTGCTGATGGGTTCCTTACTCAGCTCGGGCAATGCTGCTCCCTTGCCTTTTATTCCGGTTTTCAATCCGCTGGAGCTGAGCCAGCTGATGGTGTTTCTCGTTGTTTTTCGTTGGCTGCTTCTGCGCCGAGAGTATGTCGGTTCTTTGGTCCCCTTGCAAACCTTTATCGCGGTGGGCGGGGCTACGGCCTTTCTCTGGCTCAATGCGGCCCTGGCCCGCTCTGTCCATCATTTTGCCGCAGTGCCCTTTGACAAAGGGGCTATGCTGGACTCTCAGCTCTATCAGGCTGCGCTTGCTATTCTTTGGAGCACCCTTTCGTTGATTCTGATGGTGACAGCTCATCGGTTGAAACACCGTACCCTTTGGTTGGTCGGGGCAGGACTGGTCGGTATCACCGTGGCCAAACTTTTCCTGGTTGATCTGGCAAACAGCGGTACTGTGGAGCGGATCGTTTCTTTTTTAGCGGTCGGTGTTCTGCTGATGATCATCGGCTATTTTGCACCCTTACCCCCTGCACGGATCGAACAGGAGGAGGTATCATGAAACTGTTACGAAAGGTTATGTTTTTTTTTGCAGGGTTATGTAGGGGCGAATCTCTGTATTCGCCCTTTATATGCCGAGCAGGCCGGACAGACCGAGCAGGTCGAGCAGGTCGGGCAGGCACAGGGACCTGCCCCTACAATCTTTCGTCGGAAATCGAGAGGTTGTTTTTGCGTAATTTCTTTGATTTCATTATGCTCGCCGTTGTTTTTGTATGCAGTTTTGTATGCTGCTCTCCTGTCCAAGCCAGTGGGGATGATGATAACCGACCCTTGCAGCGCGATGATTTTGCCTACGGCATGGATCTGACGATCAACGGTAATCATGCAATTTACGGCCTGACCCTCCCGGCAGCAATCTATCAGGGCTGCACCACATCCGATCTTGGCGACCTGCGGGTCTTTAATGCCAGCCATCCCGTCCCCCATCTCCTCCGATCCCAGATCAGCAAGGAAACAAAACGACCGGCTCAGGCTCTGCCCTTTTTCCCCCTGCTCAGTGATAGGCAGGGGAGCGGCGGCTCTCCTCCTGATCTCCATATCGCCACCAACAGCCAAGGAACCATTATTGATATTCGCCAGAATGTTCCTGGGGAAAGGAGCCAGATCAATCAGATCATTACGGCCTATATTCTCGATACCAGCGGTCTGAAACAGCCTGCGGACTGGCTGGAGCTCACCTGGGAGGGGCAGGGAGAGCAGTTTTCCACCTCGGTGCGGCTGGACAGCAGTAATGATTTGAACAGCTGGCAGGCCCAGGTTCGGTCAGCAGCCCTGGCAGAACTTCGTTTCGGCGGTCACACCCTGCTCCGCAAAAGGATTAGCGTGCCCCGAGGCATTCATCGGAAGACCTACCTCCGCCTGTCCTGGCCTGTTGGCAAGGACGGGGCGAGGTTGACCGGTGTCAGGGCCGGATATAATAGGGAAGAGCAGGCCTTGCCTCGTACGGTGCTCACGCTGACCGGTAAGGCCCTGCCGGTTGCCGAGCAGGGAGCAGCGCGCTACCTCTATGACAGCAAAGGGTTTTTTCCGGTGGATCAGCTCAGGATTCGCCTGCCTGAACAGAATTCCCTCTCTCAGATCTCTGTTTTTTCCAAGGCAGATGAAGAGGCCTCCTGGCAGCGGCGGGCCTCCTTGCTGGCCTATAGGCTGGTCGTTGAAGAGGTTGATATGGAGAGCGAGAAGTTCAACATGAACCGCACCACTGACCGGTATTGGTTGCTGGAGCTTGCGGACAACAGCGGTATTCAGCAGGCACCGACTCTGGAATTGGGTTGGCTGCCCGGCCAACTGCTCTTTATGGCGCAGGGAGAGAAACCGTATACCCTGGCCTACGGACGTGCCGGTTTGGGAGCAGCGCACTCCCAGGTGGATCGGCTTCTCAAAGCCGTTGATCCAGAGAGCGAAAAAAAATTGGTTGCGTCTGCGCAGGCCGGGCCGCAGAAAATCCTTGGAGGTGAGGAACGGCTTAAATCAGCTAAGATATTGCCTTGGCGTCGTTGGCTGCTCTGGATGGTCCTGGTCTCGGGGGTGCTGGTTGTCGGAATGATGGCCTTGAAGCTGTACAAGGAGATGAATGGGGAATCGTCCGGGAATTCGTGATGGGCAGGTTGTCAAAAAAATAGAGTGGAAAATTGGACGATTACATTATAATCTCTCTTGGAAGTTCCTGTTATGAGGCCGGGAATATCAGTTCGACAGCCTGGATGCCTTCACTTCATCAAATCTCTGCGGGTTGAGAAAGAATCCATCTGCCAGAAACATGCGTTGCCCCATGACATTCTGGAAATTTCCCTCTATCCACTGGCCCTTTCGATACCGCTTTTCCCCTTTGATTCCTTTTAAGAAAAAATCTGATTTCACTCGACCAAGATAAACGGTAGTCTTCATATCGTCCTCCGTGTCAGTACAGAAATAAGTTTGAGCAGATGAGAAAAGTAGGTTTATTTTTTAAACCCAAAGGGGGACCTACACCTCGTTGGGATCTGATATTCTTTGTTGGACAAAGAGCTTCCAGTCAGCAGAGCTCTCTGAAATTTCAAAACCAACTTCCATTAAATTATTTTTTTTTCGTTGCCAGCGTGGGTATGCTGTCACCGTGTAGATTTTATTTTTTAGACTGGTATAAGATGTTGCTTTGCACTTTTTACTGAGCATATTTTCGGAAACGACAATGTGGAACTTTCTTTTGCGCCAAGTCGATGGTTTATACTCTCGTAAAGAGGGTGAGGCTGCCATGAGTTGTGAGCCTATCGGGCAGATATTGACCCGTAACCCGTTAAGGGAGATCTCTTTTAATGTTCCTGTATAGTTGCAATTATCTTCTGTGAAGATCGCAAGGTAGTCCGTTAGGTTTATTCTTTCCTGCCTACGTTTTTTTATTTTTACACTCATCTCGAACTCCTTTTATCTCAATCTCTATCTAAAAAATCATACCATGATTTCACTTTTTATATGGTTAATGAGTCTTGTACGCTGCGACTACATTGCATGAGCAAATAGTAATCCTTCTTCTTTAGGATAGCATAAAGGCGATTGAAGTACAATTTTTTTTATATGAGCAGTGAAAAGGTATGGAATTGATACGACGTGCTTTTCGCATAGAGAATGGAGGTCAGGTGGCGGGAGGAAAAGAGGGTGTGAGAGGTCGTAATTCAGAACAGAGAACAACTGACCTTCGAACGCTAAAGGCAAGGAAAAAAGAAACCGGGTCATGCATGTAGTACAGGCCCGGTGAGCAGAGAGTCTGAAAATGAAACTGAAAATTAAAGCGAAGGAACTCTATTCCGCAATGTTACAAATGAGCCGAGTTCAACGCTGAACGGCATCATCAATACATCCATTCTTTTCCCAGCCTGGTAAGCTATCATTTAATCGCACATTGCTCCATTTTGAGTGCCCATTTTTTTTCAGCCAATCAATGTTGGTGTGTATGATTTTACCGATTTCACATACGTCTTTTGAGTGCTGTTGCTTTTCATCATAGTCATATCCTGCAAGGACAGCTTTTACAGCAATTGTTGGTACAATATTATCCTGCCACGTGTAGGTCCCTGCTGGAATACAGGACATGATATAGGAGCCTTCAATCGGCCGACCCTCTATGGGGACGAGGTGTAAGTTATCAGCAGCATCAAGTTGTGAAAAAAGGCTGACGGGATATCCAGAAACATACACCATCGCATCTATTTTCTTTGAGCGGAGTGCGCTCAGTGCTTGCTCGGCACTTGTGTAGACTATCTCGCCAGGGGTAATTCTTGATTTCTTTAATAAAAGAGATGCGGTCATTGCTGTACCGCTTTTTTCCGACCCTATTGAAATCTTTTTGCCGTTCAGGCCTGAAAGGGCTCTTATGGAATTATGGGCTAAGATATGCACTTCTTCATTGTAGAGGGGGATAATCATTTTTATATGTTCAGCTTTTGTCCGTAGTCTATAATCATTGGATGAGCGGAGGTATTCTAAGCTGTCTGATTGAACAATGCCTATATGCTTGTATTTATTTTCATGGATTTTGCTGATATTATCCAGTGAGCCTTTTGATTCCTGTACTTCCAGTTCAAGTCCATGTTGTCTCGTCAGGTTGGAAATATCTGAACCTATCTGGAAATATGTTCCTTTTTTCCCTCCTGTCCCGATGCTCAATTCAGCGGACTGAACCAAGGAAAAGGTGAATAAGCACATGATAACTGTAAATAGAGAGGTGGCTTTACGGGGGTGAAATGTTGTCATAGTGGTTTCCTTGTGGCTTCCTTTAAATATGAGCTGCAGCTCCCGCCTATTCTGTTAAAGTCTTGCATTGTCTTTGAGTTGCTCTGTTTTTTTAGGATATATCAGGGGAATGTCCTTCTTTTGACCCGTAATTCTCTCCCTTATTAGTATACAATCAAAACTTGTGTAAAAAGTAAACACTTGGTGTTTTTTTACGGATAAAAAGTTATCGCAGGCCGGACGAGAAGAGGATGGCGGTGGGGGAAGGAGGCAGAGGAGAGGGCCGGGCAAAAAGAAACAAGATGACAGGACAGGGCGCAGGGAATGAAAATGTTGTCATGTGGGTTGGGAGGGATGTTTGTGGTTCTGGGGTTTGGAGGGGGGATGGGGAATGGAAAAGTTAAGGAAGTTTTTGTGCCTGAGGAGGCGGGAAAGGTGAGACACTAACCTTCAGGGGCGAGTCAGATTCTCGCCCCATCTCTGAACGTTCTATATGGTCCATTCATCATGAATTATGCCAACCAGGTACCATTGAGAATTCTCTTTTTGAAAGACCAAACGTAAACTCCTCCAATCCATTCCCGCATATTCCAGATTAAAACCTGAGAAATGATACTCGACCACCATGCCGCCAGAATAGTAATCTTGGCTGTTATCGATAGTGTTCCCTTTTCCTATCCTCTCGTTAAAGCTTTTCTTTTCCGCATGAGCATAGTCTTGGTCATATACAAAGTCGCCGCAGTATTTTTCAAATGTCATCTCCAGCGGATTTCCTGATCCATCTTGTTCGCCCCAATGATACTTTTTCGGATCTTTAAGCAGGTTGGTTAATTGATCTGGAGTGAAGAGCAGGTCCTTATCCTGTACAAACGCATAAGGAGAGAATCGTACGCCTTTTGCAGGATGAGACAGCATGGAAACCTTTTTCATGTCCCGTGCCTGAAGCGCGGTTATTACTTGATCCGCACGTGCAATTATAATTTCTTGAGTGGTCTTTTCTTCCGGTTCTATCTGTTCGATGTTTTTGCTGCACGAAACCAACAGAGTCGCCACGATAAGCCAAAATACGAGAAATTCTTTTTTCATTGTGAGCTTCATAATAATGTGTTGTTTATTGAATTTATCGGCTTGAGTTTTATTTCGTTCGTGCAGTATTCCCCATATGCAACGGAAAATCTCTTATGTGACTTGTTTTCTTGAGTGATTTAACGGGGTACGTCCTAGGCTGTCGAAATCCTCATCTAACTCGTATTTTCATGCTCCGTTTTTTGGATTTTCGATATTTGAAGCATTGCTCTATCTATATCTTAGTTGCTCTCGTTAAAAGGATAGCTACTTCAGTAGACTACACAGTCTACTTCCGATTACTATCGACATCCAAAAAATAAGGAAATTTTATTAAAAAAGGCAGCTGAAAACGAGAAGGTTGATATTCTTAACTCATTGATTATTCGTTCCGCAGTGAAAAAGCA
>CBFDDU010000126.1:0-10589 GCA_965603655.1 uncultured Candidatus Electrothrix sp.
TAAGTATCATATACTATATTATAAAATAAAACATCATATTTAAGCCTCACCCTTTGAAACTTCTGAGGACTGCAAGCATTAAATCAAGAAAGAGCGAATCTCTCCGACCTGCCGTCTTCTCAAGGGAAACCGTCCCGTCTCGTCTGATGCAGGAAGTTGATCCCCTGTTCATCTATGGAGACAGGCTGTCGGTTTGTCCGGAAATAGATTGCAGCAGCAAACTCAAAGAAGAGAGCCCGTTGCAGGGCCTCTCGGTAATCTTTACCTACGGTTACCTGTCCATGATTTTGGAGAATCACCAGATCATGCCCCAGCAGGGCTGTTGCTACAGCCTGTGCCAAGTCATCCGAACCGGGAGTCATGTACGGCACTGTTGCTACCGGTCCGATATAGTAAGGGAGCTCGGGAAGAAGGGGTAAATCCTTTGCGGATTCTATGTCATCGCTGCACGCCAGAGCGGTCGCAAAGGGGGACTGGAAATGGAGAACGGTGTTGATATCCCGGCGTTGATTGAGGACAGCCTGATGAAAGCCGAGTTCGATGGACGGTTTTTTGTCGTTGATGCAGGCTCCATCCTTGATGCGACAGATTGCGATTTGATCCTCGGTGATCTCAGAGAGCCAAGAGCCGCTTGCTGAAATCAGCATGTGGTGCTCGTCTTTGCGGTAGGAGAGGTTGCCGCTGCCGCACAGGACTAAGCCGTGTTGGGCTATTTTGTGGGCTGTAGTTATGAAATTTTTCATTATTGTTTGCAGTTGGTTGGGTAATGCTAAAAATGCAATTGCCCTTTGGTTATATTTCAAATTCTAAGTTTTCTAATTTGAAGATATTAACCATTGGCTCATCCCATCCCAACGCTTTTTTTAAATGCATGACTGTTTGCTTAACCTGAGCATGTTTTACGTTTATTTCTATTTTTAGCAGTTGATAAGTTTCTAGTTTTCCAGTTTTTCCAAATACTGGTCTTGCTCCATCAAGTGCTCTATGAGAACCTTTTACCTTGCTAATTGCCCAGCAATGGTCGTAGTTTCCTATTTTATCAACACCTTCTTCATGCAACACACCCAAAATAGTTTCTATTTGCTCCGGTTGGCAGAAAATATCAAGTCTGTACATACTGGTTTGACTGTGTAACTAATGAGTCTTAATATGAGATACAGTTTTTTTCTTGGAAGCTAAAAAGTATAACCTTTTGAAAATTAAAAAGTAAACAAAAATATTGGGTCGGGAATAAGGGCAGGTATGAATATTATTCTCGCAGAACAAAAAAACATTCCGTGATGTGGGATGCAAATGTTACGCACGGCACCCGGAAAATCAAGAAAGAAAAGATATTCTGAAACCTCTATGCGTTGATCCTATAGTCAAGAACATGAGGTGATCTTTTAAGAAGATCCAGCAGCACCTTGGTAGATCCTGTGGGCTGCCGTTTTCCTTGCTCCCATTGCCGTATTGATGATGGGCTTACATTGAGCAGTTGGGCAAAGACTGTTTGACTGAGCTTGAGATTTTCTCTTATTTCTTTTATTTGGGCAGTAGTTAGGTTGATTTTCGGTATCTTAACACCAAGGGCATTAAGCTCTTTTTCGGTGAAAGATGTTTTTGCGCCGGAGTCAATGAAGTCCTGAACTGTGCTGCCGACAGCTTTTTTTATGGAATATCTCATTTCATCTTCGCTCTGTCAATTTTAACCAAATCGGAAACAATCTTGCAACAAACGGATAAATATGGCAGCATGATAACAGAGATAATATCATGAGGGTAGCATTGTATTTTGTAAAATTGATATCAAGACGCCGCATTCTGTCTTCGAGAGAACACAATGATTGATTTTGAAAAATATCAGTTTGATATTAGTAGGATCTGCGAAAAATACCGCGTGAAAAATTTGAGTGTTTTCGGCAGCGCAACCTCTGAACATTTTCATGACAAGAGCGATATTGATTTCCTGCTGGAGCTGGACGGCACACAGAACGGCATAAAACGATACATGAACATCAAGTTTGAATTGGAAGCCCTGTTTTCCCGCCCTGTTGACCTTGTCATGCCGAAAGCCATCAGAAACCGGCGCATCAAAGAGTATATTTTTTCGGAGACGAGGAAACTGTATGTCGCATGATCCTTTTGTCTGCATTGAAGATGCTGTCACCGCCTGTGAACTGATAGTTCAATTTACACTGGATATGAGAGAGGATGAATATGCCGCTGACCTGAAAACGCAATCAGCGGTTGAACGGCAATTCGAAATAATCGGCGAAGCTCTGAACAGAGTCAAAAAAATTGATGCCAGCCTGCTTGACCGCGTTGATAACTGGCGAGAAATTATCGGATTCAGAAATGTGATTGCACATGGTTACGATGTGATTGAGAATGAACTTGTCTGGAACTCCGTTAAAGAGGATATTCCAGTACTGCTTGACCAGTTGCAACGTATAATCAAAGCGTAGTTTTTTTATCGAGCAAAGCCCTCACTCCACCCGCCGCACCCCAGCCCCCTGCACAACACTCTGTCCACCCGTCCCCGGAACCACCTCCAGCTGACAGGCAATCCGTTCTTTAAGAGCCGCCACATGGGAGATAACCCCGATCAGCTTGTTCTCTCGATGTAACCCGGCCAGGGTTTCCAGGGCGGTTTCCAGGGCATCCTCATCCAGGGCACCAAAGCCTTCGTCAAGAAAGAGCGAATCCACCCGCACATTGCCGCCCACCATCTCAGAAAGCCCTAGGGCCAAAGCCAGACTGACCACAAAGCTTTCGCCGCCGGACAGGTTTTTGGTGGAGCGAATTTCTCCTGCCTGCCAGGAATCAATCACGTTCAGCTCCAGGGGCTGGGCCTGATCCCGCACCAGCAGGTAGCGGTCCGTCATGCCAGCTAACTGCTGATTGGCACGGGAGACCATCAGCTCAAAGGTCAGACCTTGGGCGAAATTGCGGTATTTTTTGCCGTCTGACGAACCGATCAGGTCATGCAGCTCTTTCCAGCGCAGGCATTCTTTCCTCTGGGCCTCCAGGCTGCCCAGCAGATCCCGTTGGCGAGCACGCTGCTCTTTATCTGTCTGCAATTGCTGAGTCAGCGAGCCGATTCGTTCCGTTGTCTGCTTGCGGGCCGTGATCAGCTCGTTATATTCTGTGCTGAGTTCTTCTGGACTGGTCTCAGTGAGTTGCAGCTGTTTTTCCTCCCCAAGGCGGGTCTGCCGATCCTGGAGCCGCTCGTCCAGGCGGGTTCGGCGAATCCGCACATCCTCAGCCTTTTTTTGCAGAATGATTCGCTCGTTTTCGGGCAGGTGTGCCGCCTGCCAAGCCGCCTCATCAGCATAATGATTTTCCTGAAGTCGTCGGCAGAAGGATGCCTCCAGCTGAACTAGGTCCTCTTTTCTTTTGCTCATGGAGGCTTCACGACCTTTGATTCCGGCCTTGGTCAGCTCGCATTCTTGGAGTAAGCGGGCCTGTTCCTTTTGCTCTTTCTCCACTTGCTCTTCCGCTTGTCTGAGTGCAGCAGCAAACTGTTTTTCTTCAGCGTCCGGGTTTTTCTCGCCAAAGAGATCAAGTCGCTCCTCTACCAAGGTCTGCCGTTGCTGGTTATTCTCAGCTATGCCCTGTTCCCCGTTTGCCAGCTGCGTTGCTCGGGCGGCCATGCCTGCCCGGAGTTCCCGCAGCTCGATTTGCAGGCTGGTCATTCTTTCTCCTGCTGCGTTGCATTCCTTGTGCTGCTGGAGCCAGAGATTCTTGCGAGCGGTCAGATCGGTGAGAACTTGGGGCAGGGCAGGGAGGCGAAGCTCGTTGATCTCGTACATTGCCAGCTCTTCCAGGGCCAGAGTGCGGACTTTTTCCAGCTCTTGGCCTGCATCCTGTTGCTCTTTTATACGTCGTTGTTGATCCTGCTCCGCCTGTTCCTTGGCATGGGTGGCCCGCTCCTGTTCCTGGACAGTTTGGTTCGCTTTGGCCTGTTGTTCTTCCAAGGCCTTGCTGATTCGGGCCAGTTTTCTGTCCAGCTGATCCAGGGTATCCAGCTGCTGTTGATTTTCGGTAAGCTGTTCTTCAAGCCTGCTCAGGCGCATGGTCAGAGCTGAGGGCTTTTCTCGGTGCAGGTCGTTTTCCGGTCCCGGTGCAAGAACGGAAAATGCACTGCATTGCTCTATGATCCTTTCCTCTGCCTCCTGCACAGCACCCTGTTTTTCTTTGATGCGCTCGCCAAGATTCTGTCCATCCTGGACAAGTCGGGCTGCCTGGATCTCTGCCGTATTCAGATCCTGTTCCGCCTGCTTTTCCGCTGCCAGGGCGGCGTGCAGATCCTTTTCATACTGGTGAAGAGGGGGGGTATTGCCTTGCGCATAGGGATGATCAAGGGAGCCGCACAGGGGGCAGGCAGTCTTATCGTGCAGGCGGGTCCGCTCCTCTTCCAGATCACGGATACGGTTGGCCTGTTCAACCAGGGTGCGCCGGATTTCCACCTCCTGCCGGGCCTGACCCCGTTGCTTCTGCAACAGACTGAGCTGCTCATCCTGTTTTTTATTTGTCGCAGCAAGCTCTGCCTGCCGGGTGCCAAGGGTGGTCAATTCCTGTTCTACTGTATCTTTCTTCTGATGTATTTCCAGCAGACGTCCCAGGATATTGCGTTGCTCAGCAAGGAGCGGCTGGTCTCGGCGCAGCTCTTCTAATCTGCGTCCGTCCAGTCGTGCCTCGGCCTCTTGCTGGATCTCCTGCCGTTGTTGGCGGATGGTGGTCAGCTCTTTGTCTGCTGCTGTACAGGCCTGCACCTTTTCCTGCCAGCTCTGCCCAGCTTGGACAGCCTGCTGTTCCGCCTTTTCCAGGGCCGGGCCAAGAGCCGCCTGTCTGTCTGCAACCTCCTTGAGGCGATCAAGGGTCTTGCGGATTCCGGCCAGATCACTGATCAGCTGTTCATCCGCCTGATGGCTGTCCAGATAGGCGCGGCTTTGCTCCTGTCGGGTTTGGGCAAGGGTGCGGTTCTGCTCAAGCTGCTCGGCCTGCTGCTGAGCTGCTGCGTTTTTTTGTCGGAGATCATGGCAGACAGCCTGTTCTTTGCTGATCGCCTGCTCTTTTTCCCGGATATGGAGATCCAGCTCCCGAACCTGTTTGATCAGGGCATGCCCCTGTTCCCAGCTTATCCGGCATTGATCAAGTTGAGCCTTGGTCGTACTCAGCCGCTCTTCTGTCTGACCAAGTGCGCTTTGCTGATCCGGCAGCCTGCGTTGTAAGGCCTCAATCGCCCTGCTTTCTTCTTCCTGCTGCTTGCGAATGGCGATAAGTTGGGCGTAATCCCCTTCCAACACCAGGGCCTGCTGAGCCGCCTTGAGTCGTTGCGCCTCATCAGCAAAGGTCGATTCCTCCTGCGCCAGCTTCTCCTGCTCTTCCGTGATCCGGACCAGTTCTTCACCGAGGCCCTTGATCCTGTCCAGCCAGGCCAGGGCCGCCGCCTTTTCCTCGACGGCCTTGCCGAGTCGGATTTCCTGCTGCTTCTCCTTGGTTAGCTCCTGCTGAATCTCCGCTGCTTCGGCAGCTGTGAGCAACTGCATGGCCCCTGTTCTTTCCTCTATTTTTTCCTGCGCCGTTCGTTCTGCGATGAACCGGGCATGGACCCGTTTGGAGATTTCCGTATAAATGCCGCTGCCGGTGATCTGTTCCAGGATCGGAGCGCGTTCGTCCTGGCTGGCCTGGAGAAAGGCAGCAAAGCCGCCCTGGGCCAAGAGCATGGAGCGGGTGAAGCGGTCAAAATCCATGCCGGTGCATTCCTCAACCTTGGCTGCCACTTCATTGGCCTTGGAAGCAAGAATGCGCCCGCCTTCCACCTCGGACAGCTCTCGCTTGGGGGGTTGGAGGGCACCGGCTGCCTGCTTGCGGCCCTTATGTTGGTACCAGGAGCAACGGTAGGCCCCTTTGATAGTGGCGAATTCCACTTCGGCGGAGCATTCACCGCTCTGGCGGGACATGATCTCATTGCCGCCCTTGGTCACCCGATCCAGCCGGGGGGTGCGACCGTACAGGGCCAGGCAGATGGCATCCAGGATGGTGGTCTTGCCTGCACCGGTGGGGCCGGTGATGGCAAAGATGCCGTCGCTCATGAAGGAGGAATGGGTGAAATCAAGCTCCCACTTGCCGGTCAAGGAGTTGAGGTTATGGAGACGAAGTCGAAGGATGCGCATGTTTTTTTCCTGCGGGTCGATGAATTATTTGAAAAATAAAATGCCCTTTTTAGGTGCAGGATTGTAGGGGCAGACCTGCGTGTCTGCCCTTGCCGCCACTCGGAAAATAAAGGGCAGACACATAGGTCTGCCCCTACCGAAACTGCAAAATTTTCGGGCAAACACAGGGGTTTGCCCCTACGGCACCCGTTATTCAGCCAAAAGATCATCCTGCTCGAGGGCAAGGGCGATTTCCTGATAGGCGGTCACCAGGGCGGGGCGTTGCTCTACCGGGATATCATGGGCATCAAGGCAGCGGCTGAAGACTTCCTCGTGCCGGAGATCGGCCAGGGTTTCCTCGGCCTGGACCGGGCGTAAGGCCTGCTCGATAATGCGGCGATTACGGATGCGCAGGATATCCAGCCGGGTATTCTCCACAGCCTCATCAAGGCGTTGGCGAAGATCCGCGATTAACTCCTCGCCCTGATAGATAATCTCCAGCCAGATGGCCTGGCCCTCCTCCTTGAGGATGGTGAGTTCAGCCTGGATATACTCCCAGTCGCCCTTGATCTGTTTGATTCGCTGAAATATCGGCACGGTCAGGAGCTGTACTGTCGGGGCGGTCGGGGCGGTCGAATCGGAGGCGGAAAAATCAAGCAGGCAGACGCTCTTCTGTCGTTCTGCCTCACCAAAGCCCATCACCAGGGGCGCTCCGCTGTAGCGTCGGGTTTCGCTCCCCCCCACCTTTTGCGGGGCATGGAGATGGCCCAGGGCCAGATAATCCAAGCTGTCAGGAAAAGCATCCGCACCCACATAGGCCAGGGAGCCCACATAGAGATTACGAACCCCGTCGCCTTCTACTTTGCTGCCGCCAGCGGTGAAGAGATGGCCCATGCCGATGATCGGCACGGGACGGGCCAGCTTGTTGCGTTGCTTCTCGGCTTCGGCGCAGACCTCGCTGTAATGTTTTGTGATCCCCAGAATCAGGTCCCGCTCACGATCATCCATGTCCTGCCCGGCTGTTGCCGTGCGGATCTCCCGGTCGCGGAGAAAGGGTACCGCGCAAATGATGGCCTCGGTCTCTCCGACCTGATCCTTGAGGACAAGGACTTCCTCGGTCGGGGAAGCGGGCAGGGTGGCGAGAATATGAATATTAAGAGCACGCAGGAGTTCTCGCGGGGCGCTGAGAAAGGTGGGGGAGTCGTGGTTACCTGCGGTCACCACCAGATGACGGCAGGACGAGGTCGCAACTCGGCAGAGGAAATCGTAGTAGAGCTGCTGGGCTCGGTTGCTGGGGGTGGTGGTGTGGAAGATGTCACCTGCCACCAGCAGGATGTCCACCTGCTGCTCGACAATGGTGTTGTAGAGCCAGTCGAAAAAGGCGGCGAACTCGGCGTAGCGATGGCGTCCGTAGAGGGTTCGGCCTATGTGCCAGTCTGAGGTGTGGAGGATGCGGAGGGTGGGGGGCATTGTTATGTATGTTTCTTTCTTGAGACCCAGAACCTATGGTTTTGATCAAGAAATACAATGTAGAAGGTGTTCTCAACGATATATCCAGCAACGACTCCTTTTTGTCCTCCAACAGCTTTAATGACACTCCATGCAACGTTGTCATCTACATGTTTAGGATGATAAAAATCTGTATTTATGGGAAAATCTCCATAAATTTTAATTTGTTGCTGTTTGGTTGCCTCATCTCTTGTTAACTTTGAAAGTTCTCGGAGCCTTTTGATAAAAGTTTCTAGCAGATTGCCTTCGTTCCAGGATGTTAAAGATTGGGGGTTTTTCTTCGGCTGAGTTTCGTCTAAATCTTTAAAGCTAAATGTTAGTAAATCTCTGCTAAAGATACTAACTCTTTCTTCTCTGGTATTTTCAGGCCTGATGAATCCTTTTTTTCGTTTTCTTGACATGTGTTATGCCATCAGGTTATCAATCGATTTTAATAACGGTATGGCACCGTATTTCCCGTTAAGATAATCTTTGCTGTAACTATCACCTCTTCTTGTGTAGTGTTCCTTATATTCTAGAAGGGAGTATAGCTCGCTTTCATGATTTTTATTTTTTTCTATGAACCATATTTGATCTCTTCTCATAGATTCTTTAGTCAGAAGGTTTGTATCGTGACAGGTGATAATAAGTTGGCTATAGGAACAGTTTTTTACATGATAAAGATCAAGAATAAATTTTGACAATAATGAATGAAACTTGCTGTCAAATTCATCTATTATTAGTATTTCACCATTTACAAGACAATCAAACAATGGTCCAAGTAAGTAAATTAATTTGATCGTACCTTTTGATTCAAGTGATAATGGTAATGTGTAGCTATTTTTATCAGTATCATTTGATTTGATAATTTCTATTTTTTTATCTTTTATTTTATTTTTAACGATATATTTTCCAAGCCTACGCATAACATCATCGTCATCCATATCTTTTTTAGGTGGAAAGTTGAGTTCAACTTCGACAACATTAATGTCTTGAATTTGTAGTGATGAAAGGATCTCAAGAGCCCAAGATTTAAATGTACTGTTTTTTTCGAAAAGCTCAGTGGTAAACATTTTAAAGCCAAGCTCATTTGTGCCAGATATTATATGGAGCTTTCTAAACCATTCAGTTATGGTGCGTGATTTTTTTCCGTTAAATTGGGATAATACAGAGATGAAGGGGACGTTCTCTCGTGTTTTTTCTAAATAAAGCGTTCCTTTTTTTTCTTTCACGAAATCAATGGATTCCGAAAATGATCTTTTGTTGATCTCAATAGTTTGTTTTTTTCTGTGAAATAGCTTTGTTTCTCTTTTTGTCTTTGTCCAATACAGCCATTCTTCAACTATGATATTATCAACGATTGAAATACCGTACCTGTAGAGGTTACCTTTTGAGAGGAAAACAATTTCAAATTCTGTAGGGTGGTCAAATGTGTCAGGCTTGATTAGGAATGGTGTGGCTTCGCTCAGTTTATTTGATTCCGCAGTCGTTAAAGATTCGAGAATTACCCCTTTAAGCATTTGAATTCCTCTAACAAAGTTGCTTTTTCCCGATGCGTTTGCACCAAAAAGAGCAGAGGATTTTAAAAGATTTGAGATGCCGAATTTGTTAACATCAAACGTGTTTTCTTCTTTGAAATTTTCCTTAGTCGTGCTAGAGGCAAGCATACTAAAGGTTTGTGGAGTATTAAAGGAGGTGAAATTTTGCACCGTAAATTCGACAAGCATATAGATCTCTCGGGATAAATTTTAACAATGCTCCTTTTTATCAATTATAGTAAATTTTTGCAAGATTATTTCGTATTTCCCTATTAAGTGCTTTTTTGACACATGTTGCCGAACTGATATCTCTTTATTATTATGAGGATATTTGGTTTCTCTTGATCTAAGCTACAACAGTTTGACGATCCGTTATATTATGGCTTGATCGAACCGTCAGGGAGCCGAAGCCGCATTGTCGCAGGTCAGAAACGCGATAGCGGTCCATATCTCGTAGGCCGAAGGCACAAACATCAATGGAATCTACGGTAACTATCTGTTATGAGGATATATACTGCTTCATTTTTGACACCCTCACAACAATATTGCCAGCAATAATCCCAAGATAACTAAAAGAAAGGTCAATCAAGTCAAAGGTACGATTCGCAATAAAAATTTGGCTGATTTCTTCCGCCGTAATCGCAACCAAGACTATCAGGGTGCCAACGAAGAATCTTTTCCCAAAAACAAGAAAATGCCTTGGGTGCCAAAGCTGATTGGCAAGAAATGAAGCAATCCCCAGTAAAATGAAATGCCCCAATTTATCCCACCGGGAAACATGTATAACCGACGAATAAAGAAAGGTAAAGTTTCTTGGTTTGCAGAGTAGATTACATAGAGGAGGAAGATGAGAAAGAGTATCCCGAATATTGCCCAAAGACGGTTTGATTTTTTTGCTGCACTGGTCATTCTTCTCCCGATTCCGATTGATTACGGAGCATATCGTCTTTTCCCAGGGGGTGTCCTGCTCCCTCGTGCGCGTCAAGCAGTTCATAAAATTCATTTATTTTCTTTCGCAATATCTCCTTGGGAATTAACTTCGTCTCATATTCGGCAACTATCGACGGGCTTAAAGAGCGACTCAATGCATATTCAACCACCTCGTCATCTTTATCTCGACAGAGTAAAATGCCTATACTGACGTTTTCATGATCCTTTTTAACATCCCTGTCCAAGGCTTCCAGATAAAACTCCAGCTGTCCGAGATACTCAGGCCTGAATTTATCCGTTTTCAGCTCAAAAGCAATCAAGCATCTGAGATCCCGATGATAAAAAAGAAGGTCGATGAAAAAATCGCTGTTGCCGACCTGTATCCGGTATTCCTGACTGATGAAAGTGAAATCTC
The DNA here is from genome assembly GCA_965603655.1 of uncultured Candidatus Electrothrix sp. Taxonomy (GTDB): domain Bacteria; phylum Desulfobacterota; class Desulfobulbia; order Desulfobulbales; family Desulfobulbaceae; genus Electrothrix. The sequence goes on from CBFDDU010000126.1 coordinate 10,512, forward strand.
GTCCCAGTTCAAGAATAAAATCTTTCAGACAGACATAGTAAACTACCCTCCCAACCCCCATATTTTTTGGACATTTCA
>CBFDDU010000127.1:0-10282 GCA_965603655.1 uncultured Candidatus Electrothrix sp.
TCTTATTTCGGCACGTCAGGGTGGTGCCGGAGTATTTGGTGTATGTATTAATTTTTGCCATTGTGGTCTCAAAATCCTGGACAGCCTGCTTCAGCTGCACCACATTATTGTAATTTTTAAAGCCTGCCTGGTAGGCAATATAGAACTTGTTAATTCTTTCTAGAAGAAAAAGCTGTTCTTCAACAGCAATAAGCATGTCTTGCTCGACATCATCCTTACGTATATGCTGCTTAGCAATGAATTCAGCGCCCTCCAGTAATGATTCACTGTAGTCGATCATCAATGCCCCATTTTCTTTATTGAAAGGCTTTTCGACAATATTTTGCAGTTCCTCCAAAGAGTATTCAAGGAAAACCACAATATTTTTTTCTTCCTTCGTTCCCTTGTTCAGGCCATCTTGGATTATGATCAAGTCCTTCTGCAGAAGGGCAAGACTTTTTTTCAAATCTTCAGCAGCATGGTCCGAGCGGACACCCTGTTGTTTATAAAAATACGCTTTGGTTATCGTTTGGCTGGAAAATTTAATATTTTCAGCAGCCTCTGCTGTTAGTAGCGCATGCTCCATATCAGTAGCAAATGCCGGGGAAAAATATAATGCGCAGAGCATACCTGCGGTGACATACTTCAGTGTCTTCATAGTTGCAAATTTCATGATTTGATCTCTCCTTCTCTATGTACAATTCCAGTGAGTACTCTAAAGATTTCTCCTGCTGTTTTTTCATCAGCAATCGGGGTGAAATATCCTGAGACAGTGCCCTCAACCAATTTTTGCTCCATCTTCAGTATGGAACGAAGTTCTTCGAATATCTTGCTGGCCATTTTCTCGGCCGCTGAAGGCATGAAGCGACTTGATGTACTGGTTGCCATAACACTGAAGGCGATGAAATCCTTTTCTACCTTTTGCAGCTTTTCTTTGATTTCCTTAGAAACAAGTTTTTCATCTGCCTCCAGCAGTTCTTTGTAAATCTTCTCGGTTTGGTCAACGACCTCTTTGACCTCTTCTTCGTAGTCAGGATCATCCACTCCCCATGCCTTTATCAGGTAAAGGGCAGCTAGTCGTTGTGACTCCATGCCTAGCTCGGCGACAAGGACGACATTATGCTCTCCCTTTATACCGGTATCTTTGGCGATATCATCGGCGACTTGTTCACAACGAGTAGTAAATTTTTCGATCATCACCCGGAGGTCGTGCATTTTCGACTTATCCGGGGTTTTTTCGAATTCAGGCTTGATAGCATGCCAGGATTCTTCAATTTCATGAATCTCGGCAGCTATCTTTTCATTCTGCTTATGTCCTTCAAGATCCTTGATTTCCTTTTCAATAAGTTCTAAGTTTTCTTTCAAATCTTTGGCCGGGTCGTGATACTCTACCCCCATGCCGACCAGAGCATAGTCTTTTAAGATACGGTTAGCCTGCATACAGATATCCGCCATTTCATGGACGTCTTTCGCTGATGCGTTGGCCGATACTTCTGTAGAGAAAAACAGCGTTGTGAAGGCTGTTAAGGTCAGTAGCCATCTGGCTGCCAAAGAGATGTGTTTTTTACAGACTTGTTTTCGTAGCATAATTTCTTGTTTCCTTTTCTATGAAAGTGCTGGGTAACGTATTCGAGGTCACCCGGCGAACTTTCATATTTTGTTGTCCCACCCCAGAGGGGTGGGGTGGGTGTTTCTATGAAAGTGGGTCGGCGGTTTATCCGCCATTTCTACCTTTTGTTGTCCCGACCTAGCGGGGTGGGGGTTAGCTCTTGTCCGAACTCGCATTGTTATGGTGAAAATCTTCCAATGCCGTCAGCTCGTTTTCCAGCTTTTCAACCGAGGCCAGGACAATGACCGGCAAAGCGCCTTTTTGGATATCAATAAAGAATTCCTTGGCAACTGGCCAGAACTCATTGATCTTATTTCGGCACGTCAGGGTGGTGCCGGAGTATTTGGTGTATGTATTAATTTTCGCCATTGTGGTCTCGAAATCCTGCACAGCCTGCTTCAGCTGCACCACATTATTGTAATTTCTAAAGCCTGCCTGGTAGGCAATATAGAATTTGTTAATTCTTTCGAGAAGAAAAAGCTGTTCTTTAACAGCAATAAGCATGTCTTGCTCGGCATCATCCTTACGTATATGCTGCTTAGCAATGAATTCAGCACCCTCCAGTAATGATTCACTGTAGTCGATCATCAATGCGCCATTTTGTTTACTGAAAGGTTTGTCGACAATGTTATGCAGTTCCTCCAAGGAATATTCAAGGAAAACCACAATGTTTTTTTCTTCCTTGGTTCCCTTGTTCAGGCCATCTTGGATTATGATCAAGTCCTTCTGCAGAAGGGCAAGACTTTTTTTCAAATCTTCAGCAGCATGGTCCGAGCGGACACCCTGTTGTTTATAAAAATACGCTTTGGTTATCGTTTGGCTGGAAAATTTAATATTTTCAGCGGCCTCTGCTGTCAGTAGCGCATGGTCCACAGCAGCAGCAAATGCCGGGGAAAAATATAATGCGCAGAGCATACTTGCGGTTACATACTTCAGTGTCTTCATAGCTGTAAATTTCATGACTTGATATCTCCCTCTCTATGTACAATTTCAGTGAGTACTCTAAAGATTTCGCCTGCTGTTTTTTCATCAGCGATCGGCGTGAAATATGATACATTCCCCTCAACGAGTTTTTGTTCCTTATTCAATAGCTCACGAAGAATTTTGAAAATTTTTGTCGCCATTTTTTCAGCAGCTGAAGGCATGAAACGACCAGAGTCACTCTTTGCCATCACACTGAAGGCAATGAAATCCTTTTCAACCTTTTGCAGCTCTTCTTTTATTTCCTTAGAGACAAGCTTTTCATCTGCTTCAAGAAGCTCTTTGTATATCTTCTCTGTTTGACCAACAACCTCTTGAACCTCTTCAACATAATTAGGAGTGGTTACGCCCCAGGCTTTCATCAGGTAGATTGCTGCCAGACGTTGCGACTCCATGCCCAGCTCGGCCACCAGCACTACATTATGCTCACCCTTAATGCCAGTGTCTTTAGAGATGTCTTCGGCGACTTCTTCACAGCGAGTGGTGAACTTTTCCACCATCTCGTGAAGGTCAAGCATCTTTGCTTTGTCTGGTGTTTTTTCAAATTCAGGCTTGATGGCATACCAGGATAGTTCAATTTCATGAAACTCGGCCGCTATCTTTTTATTCTGCTTATGTCCTTCAAGATCCTTGATTTCCTTTTCAATAAGCTCTAGGTTTTCTTTTAAATCTTTGGCCGGGTCGTGATACTCTACCCCCATGCCGACCAGAGCATAGTCCCTTAAGATGCGGTTGGCCTGCATACAGATGTCAGCCATTTCATGGACGTCTTTCGCTGATGCATTTGCCGACACCTCTGTGCAGAAAAACAAGGTGGTGATGGCTGCCAGGGTGAGCAGGTATCTGGCTGGCAGGCAGATACATTTTTTACCGAAGTGTTTTTTCTTCATGATGTTTTTTGCTGATTGCTATGATTTTAGGGGAGGTTAAAAAACGAAATATCAATGAGAAGCCCGGTGCGGTGCAAAAGGCTGAGGGGGGGCGGCGATGCTGACGTGCCGATACGAGTGAAAAATTACTTAAATGGAATAGAGTTTTCATTACATACTTCCCGATAGAGGTTACAGGTGAAAGCAGGCAACCCGGCTGTCTCCTCCCTGGAGACCCGTGGCTTTCCGGCACCGCCTCGCGACGGCTGTGGCTTTATCAACTTTCCGTTTTCGATCGGAAAGCAGGCACCCGCTTAGTTTAACTAAGGATTGCCATTTATTGAGGACAATGAGCAGCAGATTGTCGTGCCCGGATGCCCTCATGGAGTACACTTATTCTTTGTTTGCAGCTTTTGCGAAGATTGTATCTTCCTTTTTCAGGGTTAATAATAAGTTTATTGATAGTGATACGTGTGTGGCACAAGGTGGTGTTTATTTGCTACGTTTATTATATTTAATAAATTTAAGCAGTTAGTGCGCATGGTCTCTTGTATGCTCGAAGTGTGCCATTTTAAATGGCAAAACATATATTTTTATATTACCCTTTGTTTTTATTTGGAATAAAAGTTTTTGTTTTTTAACCTTGACAAGGTGGAGAATCTCTGGACTGTAGAATGTGGGTATTATTTACTCACAAAAAAAGGTGAAGTTGTAATTTTTTAATTGAGTTTATTATTCACGAGGTGCGTTAATGGAATTAAGTCGGATGTTTCTTGTTGGATTTGATGGATGTTCAGTAAAGCAGGGGCATTGGCTGAGAAAGGCGTTGGAAACCTCCCCGCCAGCGGGTGTCATTCTTTTTGATAGAAACGTCGATGGGACAGTGCAGAATTTCACCTCCCCGCAACAGCTAAAGGAGCTGATAGCTGAGCTGGCTGATGTCGCGGCTAACCCTTTGCTGATTGCAGTGGATCAGGAGGGGGGACGAGTGTGCAGGCTGAAAGAACAAGCCGGTTTCTTACCGACAAAAACCGCTGCTGAACTTAGTCAGCAGAGCCCGGAGAGATCTACCCTGCCTGCGGCAGAGGCGATGGCTATCGAGTTGGCGGAATACGGTATTAATCTGAATCTCGCCCCGGTGGCGGATCTAAATCTTAACCCTGATAATCCGATTATTGCCCGATATGAGCGCAGTTTTGGGTCTGGCCCCGAGATGGTAGCAGCTCATTGCCAGGCCTTCATTGAGGGGCATCATAAACATGGGGTAGCATGCTGCCTGAAGCATTTTCCAGGGCACGGTAGTGCCTCAGGGGATTCACATCTCGGTTTTGTAGATATCAGCGAAGATTGGCAGGAAAAAGAGCTGGAGCCCTATAAGATAATGATTGGAAGTGGTCTCATTGATGCAGTGATGACGGCACATGTGGTGCATTACGGGCTTGATCCCTCTGGGCTGCCCGCCACCTTGTCCCCAGTTCTGCTGAAGAGCATGCTGCGGCAGAACCTGGGCTTTGATGGTGTGATCATGACCGATGACTTGCAAATGCAGGCGATTGCATCACGATACGGTTTTAAAGAGGCTGTTCAACGTGCTGTTCTCGCAGGGGCTGATCTTTTGATCGTGGGTAATAATTTGGAGCGCAACCCGGATGCTCTTGAGCAGGGTGTCCAGGCAGTTCAGGAGCTCTTGGATCAAGGGCGTATCAGCGAAAAGCACATCCAAGCCTCACTGCAGCGCGTTGAAGTCTTGCTCCATTTCTGATGCAGGAGAGAAGTCCTGCTCCAGATCGGAAAAAACGCCTTGGATCACCCTGTCCTCATCGAGTATTTTATGGAGAATGGCTGTCAGGCAGCCGGGCAGCAGGTAGTCCTGTCCCCGACCGTTGGCAAAAATAAAGGAGGACTTAGCTGCCATGTCTTCCCAAGTAATGGTCGAGGGATTCTTGGCCACGGTTTCAAAGAAGTTCCGATTATAGGGATCGTTGATAATTGCCATTCCGGTCCCGATGGTGGCGAGGATATCAATATGACCGAGAAACATTTTGGTCAGTTTGGTGTAGGCCTTTACACCGCCGCAGGAGCCCAGGCTAAGGAAACGCTGCCTCTTGGTAAGATCAGAGGCTGCGATTTGCTTATTCGCCTTGAGCTTTTCCAGAGGATCAGTGATCTGCTCTGAACGCCAGTAAGAATGGCCCCGTTGGGCGAACATTTCATCATCACCTTGGAGAAAGCGCTTTATCAGTAACTGTTGATCTGCCTCATTGGCATACACGTAAACAGAATGGCTTATGATGATGCCTTTGACCTTTTTGACAAAAGCCACTGCAAAGGGATTGCGGCGCATGGTATCAAAGAGTGCTGCCAGTCCCTTGCCTGAGCGGGTCCGTTGGATTGCCCGTTTGCTCAGTTCTTGCGTGCTTGCATTTTGGTACGGGGTGTATTGCTCAGACAAGGTCATTTTGTAGCCATGATTAAGCAGGTTTTGCCCGTTGGAGACAAAGGATTTGCGTCCGTCATCGTCAGGATGAAAGACGGAGATGGAGCCCAGCCGCTTATCCATCTTCCATTCATCAAAGGGGGTCAGCAGGTACTTCTCCAGATCCACAGCACCATTGCGCTCAACAGTTTGCTGGATAAGCTGCCGTGACGAGGCCGTGAGGAGGTCTGGATACTCCTGCAAATAGTACTGGAGGATAACTGTGATCAGCTTGCTGAAGCTGCCTCGCCCGTTATCGGCTAGGACCATTTTTTTGATCAGATAGTATCGAACATCTGGATTGAGTACCTTCAGCAGATGGCGAAAGGTGGCTGAAAAAAGGAGGATGGTATCTTCATCCTTAAAAGCGGAAGCTGCAACCAGATCAAGGATTTTTTCCTGCTCAGCAGCTTCTTTTGGGAAAAAGGTGGTTAACTTGCCTTTCTGGGCCAAACTGACAATAAAGCTGGAAACCAAGAGGTTTGCCGGATCTGTTGCCTTGAGAAAGGTGAGGAGATTATTCTCATATTTTTTCTTGATGCGTTTTTTCAGGATAGGGACCAGGATATCTCGAAACGAGGAGTCATACAGTTCGCTTCCCTGGGCCAGTAGGGCATAGATATTCGCCGAGGTCAGATCTTCGGAAACCAGGGTGCGGTCCGCAGTAGTTGCTTTGCGTAATATCCTGATCATGCTGTTTTTTTTATCTTTCTTGTGCGCGTCAAGGAAATGCCCGCCATAGTTTATCTTGGTTTTTTGGGACAACTGAGCAAAAAGCTCCTGCAAGTCTTCTTTGGGCATTGCTTGCAGGTTGGAGCTTGAAATTTCCATGCCGTATTCGTCGGAAACAGCATGCAGGCTGTTAATTGTCCAGACCAGTTCTTCACCGGCAGCATAAAAAGCGTCCAGGAGCTGGGTTCGCTCCCGACCATCATAGCGATAATACTGTTTCTCTTGCACGTGGACGGGATGGGCAAAATAACTGATCAGCCATCTCCATGCTGCATTTCGGTTGAGTTTGTCCTTTTTAATCAGGGTACGCATGTTCCATGACGCATCGTCTCGTAATTGCTGAAAAAGAGGCAATGCGTCGGTAACGGTTCGCGCGTCCATTCTTTTGGTTTCAGCAAAGGCGGCATAGGCCCAGGCCTGTTTATCTGTAAACGTATCAATGAGACTGAGGTTGTCTATGGCCTGTTCTGCTGTTATTCCCCGCACCGCGAACATCTTGCGAGAAGCAAAGTTTCCTGAAGGCTTCATCGCTATAATTGGAGGGATGAGCGAGAGGATCGCATCGGCCCTTTGCTTGGAGATGCCGAGAAAGGCTCGGAGACATTTGACCTCTTCACGAGTCAGGTCCCTGATTGTCTCCAGTACTTGAACTGCTAGAGGCATAGTTGCATCAGGCAGCTTTATCCATTGTTCAAAGGCGAGAATTTGATCGTAGGAGGCTTTTTTATTCTCCAGCTTGTCCCAGATTTCTTTACACTGGTCAAAGTTTGCACCGGGCAGGAGGCTGATTTGGCGAGTGATCCGCTGGGAGTTATAGTTCATCTGTTCAATGACCTGTCTTCCATATTCCAGCTCTTGTTTCGTCATGCCTGGTATCTTGGAAAAGCTCGTCATAGTTTTATTCACCACGATATCGCTGGGCTCTGCTCGGGCAGCCTGAATATAAATCGGGGTAAAGAGAAAGAAGAGGAAGAACAGCGAGATGACGGTAAAGAGCTGTGGGGCGGAGACGATTATTTTTTTGGGTTGAGCATCCATAAGTGAAAAAGTATTTTGGTGAACGTGTGTTACTTCAGGTGAAGATGAAAAAACTCTGCGGATGAAGTCTGTTACTCAGCTTTGGATTCAATACTCCACAGCTTGCTTCGTTGTTTGAGGGAAGTATGCTTGGTGTGTTGTCCCTTGCTGTGCTGGGAGATCATTATCTTTGAATGATACCGCAAAATCGGAAAAGGGCAAAGAGAGAAGTTGGCCTTTTCATCGTGGTAACCAACTTGTGTTATCCTGGGAGGTGAACAAGGGAAGAGCAAGGCAAATGCATGTGGTTTAAGAAAAGGCGGGGATGAAAGGGGGGATGAGCCTCTGCCCCGCAAGTGCGGAGCAGAGGTTCGCGGTATTGCTTATCCCGTATGTTTGGGACCTTGGGATTTGCAGCAGATGAACCGGCTGAGATGCTCTTAGGAAATTTTTAAAAAATAAGACCCTTTTTTAGGTACAGGATTGTAGGGGCAGACCTGCGTGTCTGCCCGGCATAAGAGAGAGGTGTTCTTGTTGAATCCCTTAGAACGAGTAGCGAACAGAAGCGTTAATGGCGCTACTTTTCAGGTCATCAACTCGTAGGAGATCGTGGTCCCGTCCGAATTCTACATCACCGGTGCGCAGATATTCATAGCCCAGATCTACTGCCATGTTGGGAGCAACATCCATAGCTACACCTGCGCCAGCTTTGTACGCAAAGGTTACCTCGCTATCGTCGACGCCATCAGCAAAAGCTATCTCGACCTTGGCCGTACCTGCACCTGCGGTCCCGTAAACAGAAAAGGGGCCGTAGACAGGGACGCCGTAAAAACCGTTCAGCATGGCCGTGCTGATGGTTACATCGGAAAGCCCTTCGCTTTTGATGTCAGAGGTTCGTCCGGCAAGCTCTCCTTCAATGCGAAGATTGCCGAATTGCCGCCCTGCTGAGAAGCCAAAGCCGTATCCGGTATCTGTATCTGCTTTGTAGCCGTAAGACTCCTTGTCCAGATCCATTGAACCCATCCAGGTCAGCTGGGCTGTGGCCTTAACATACCAGGGGTTATATTCTTCCCGGGTTTTCAGCTTCTCGATCTCTTGCAGATTGGTTTGGATATCCGCAGCATTGGCCTCTATAGCCTGATCCTGGCGGGCTTGGCTGTCCTCCAAGGCCTCAAGCTGTTCATCTTGGCGGGCCTGGCTGGAGTTGAGCTGGTCAATTTGATCCTGGCAGTCAGCAGGGCAGTCTACACCCAAGGAGGGCGGCATAATTTTCATATTACCGGCAAGTCCTGGATCTGCTGTAAATATCAGGGCTGATATTGCGGCTGCGCTCAATATTTTTTTCATAACGCTCTTCCTTTTTTTGATTCTCATAGAGAAATCATTATAAATGACAATCTAATATGAAAGTATATTATCCGATAGCGGATAAAAAGCAAAGGATAAACTTGCTGGTATTATTTTTTACACCATTGAAAAAAGGGGAGGTATTGCTCCGCAATTTCAAGCTATAACATGAAAGGGCGTCCAGGAAATTATTGCGTTAAGGGTTGGAGTGAGAACAATTTTTAATACCGTGCTTCTTGGGGAAGTCCCATTGGTATTATTATAGCGTTTGGAATCGGTTCATGTCCGGTTTATCTCACCCCGCATACATCGCTGCAAGCTCAGCAGAATAGGGACCGTCAGGGTACTGATAGATATAGAGCGGCGGCAGCAGGTGCAATCCTTCGCCACCGTTTTTCATCGCCTCAATCATGACCAGCCGGGCCCGGTCATCTTCCGGGTAGCTGTACACCGGCTGAATCCGTTTGGGAACTAGGCGCTTTTTCATCATGGCGGCAAATACTGTGGCAAGCCGTTCTGCCGGGTAAATACAGACCACTGTGCCCCGATTTTTAACGGCATAGGCAGCTGCCGCGATCACCGAGTCCGGATCAGCGGTCAGTTCGTGGCGGGCAAGGGCGCATTCATCTTCCTGACTGATACGTCCGCCTCCGACCTTATGATACGGGGGATTACTGAGCACCAGCTCATAGGATTCCGCCCGCAGATGCTGTTTTATGGTGCGCAGGTCTCCATTAATGACTGCAAAACGATCTTGAAGGCTGTTGGCCTGGATATTTTGCTGGCTGAGATCAGCCAAGGCCGGTTGCAGTTCCAGGCCAGTAACCTGTACGTCCGGGTGACGATAGCAGAGGATCAAGCCGATCACCCCGCAGCCGCAGCCCAGATCCAGCACCTTATCCCTGGTAGCAGGTTGGCAAAAATGAGCCAGAAGCACGGCATCCAGGGAAAAACGGTAGCCGTTTCGGTGCTGACGGCAGACAAGACGCCCGTTGAACAGGGCGTCGTTGGTCAGGTTGGTCAGAGGCATAAGGGATTTTTCAATGAGGGATGTAGGGGCAATCCCCTGTGATTGCCCGAAAATTTGCGGTTCCTGTAGGGGCAGACCTGCGTGTCTGCCCGGCATGACAGGGCGAACACACAGGTTCGCCCCTACGATACCCTGCGTACACAAAGATGCAGAGGGACAGCAAAGAACATGTTATCAGTCCTCTGTCCTGAGCGACGGGATATGCTCTCCGTCGTCCAGCTTGTTCAAGAGCAGGCCGGTCA
>CBFDDU010000128.1:0-10262 GCA_965603655.1 uncultured Candidatus Electrothrix sp.
CTTATCCTCCCGCCTTATCCTCCCGCCTTATCCTCCCGCCTTATCCTCCCGCCTTCTTTTCACATCTTGTTCCCACGTTTTCTTCTCACGCTCTTTTCACGCTCTTTTCTTCCTCTTGCAATAAGCCGAAACATCACGTATCTTGTTGCGGTCTACCGGTTCTACTACCTTATCCGAGTTGTACATCCTGCAACCTCACTGTTGAGTGAATATCTTGAAGAAAATATTACAATGCATCGGCTCGGTTATTCGTTTCGGCTGGAAGATACTGATAACAGGAACAGCACTTGTCAGTACGCTTTTTTTTCTTTGCGGCCTGGGGATGCTTCTCTTTCTTTTTGCCCATGAACCCCAAGTTGATATTGAAAATGGTTCTGCCTTGGTCTTGGCTCCGCATGGCAACATTTTGGAAAAGAAATCCTCTCTGGACCCGGCAACACATCTCCTCCATCTTCTGAACGGTACTCTGCAGCAGGAAGAATTCCTTCTTCAGGATATTATCAGCGGGATTCGGGCTGCGGCCAATGATAAGCGGATTAAGATGCTTGTGCTGGTTCCAGATAATCTTGAACAGGCCGGACTGAATCAATTGCAGGATATCGGCAGGGAACTTGATGGGTTTAAGAAGAGCGGCAAGAAGGTCATCGCCTATGCGAACTCTCTCAGTCAAGGGCAGTACTATCTTGCGGCCCGAGCTGATGAAATCTATCTCAACCCTATGGGAGAGGTGGACTTGCATGGGTTCGGGGTCTTTCGCCTGTACATGCGAGAACTGTTGGATAAGCTGAAAATAAGCTTTCATATCTTCAGGGTGGGAACCTTTAAATCCGCTTTGGAACCTTTTTTTCGCAATGACATGTCATCCGAGGCCAAGGAGGCCAATCTGCAATGGTTGACCCAGCTTTGGCAACAGTTTTGCGATGATATCGCTCAGCAACGGGGACTCTCGTTGCGGGATCTTACCGATGCGGTTGAGCATCTGCCGGAGAATCTGCGGGAGGCGGAGGGGAATACGGCACAGATGGCCATAAATCTCGGCCTGATCGATGGGATAAAAACACGAACTGAATTTCGAGAGCACCTAATTTCCTTGGTGGGGAGAAATAAAAAGAAAACTGGGTTTAAACGGGTTGGTTTTACCGACTACCTTGAGACCCGTACACCAGCCTATCAGGCACCTGCCTATCAAGCACCGGGGACGAAAGAGGGGCGTGTTGCCCTGATTATTGCTCAGGGGGATATCGTTTACGGTGATGCGGAGATGGGACAGATCGGGTCGGGTGGCCTGACCAAGCTTTTGCGCAAGGCGCGACAGGAGAAGAAGGTCAAGGCTGTTGTGCTCCGTATTGACAGCGGTGGGGGGAGCGCCTTTGCCTCGGAGCTGATTCGTCAGGAAGTTTTGCAATTGCAGAAAGCGGGTAAGCCTCTGGTGGTTTCTATGGGGTCAATGGCAGCATCTGGAGCATACTGGCTTGCCGCAGATGCAGATAAAATTTATGCCTCATCAAATACCATAACTGGCTCCATCGGGATCTTCGGAGCCTTTCCGACCATTGAAAAAACGCTCGCCGAGATCGGGGTCTTTAATGACGGTGTCGGGACAACAAAAATGGCAGGCCAAGGGGATTTGACTCGACCGATGTCGGAAGATTTTCGTACAGCTGTTCAGCTGAATATTGAACGCGGCTATCAACAGTTTATTCAGATTGTTGCTCACGGCAGAAATATGGAGCCCGCCGAGGTGGAAAAGATCGCCCAGGGAAGGGTTTGGGATGGGGCAACAGCCCTGCAACTCGGTCTGGTGGATGAGCTGGGAGGCTTGGAAGATGCGGTTGCGGCTGCGGCGAAACTGGTCGGCTTGCCAGCTGATCAGACTTATTATTTTCAGGAAGAGAAAAATCCGGTAGAACTCCTGCTCCAGCGCCTGGAAGGGGCCATGATCGGTGGGGCGGAGACAGTTATTTTCACTGCTTCCGCGACGCGATTAATAAGGAATTTGACCGGGACCCAGTACTCTTTTCTGCCGACAGGGGATCCCCGCAATATGTACAGCCATTGCCTGCTTCCTTTTACTGTTCAGTAGAAAACCAGAGGGCGCAATGCCTTGCCCTTAGTGCCGGGTGCTGTAGGGGCGGGACCTATGTGTCCGCCCTCAATTACCCTGTTCGATTTTCCGGGCAGACACATAGGTCTGCCCCTACAATCCTGCGTCTGAAAGGGGATGTTATTTTGTGAAAATTCCTTATGTTTCCTTCTCACCCTGTAACGATAGATGAAAAATGGTTGTTGCTGCTCTGATTGACACCCTTGCGCTCCTTTGGCGGGAGTTGGGCCACCCTCTGGTTCGGCTGCTCACTTTCATCTCGATCGGCTTGATTGTTGCCGGTTTCATAGAAGCCCTGAACTGGACAAGAAAGATGTCGGTGGTTGCCGCGCCGATGATTCGTTTCGGCCATCTTTCCGATCTGACTGGAGCTGCTTTTTCTATGGCTTTTTTCTCCGGTGTTGCCGCAAACACCATGCTTTCAGAGGCCTATGATCAGGGAAAGCTGAGTAAAAAAGAGCTGCTGCTGGCCAATATGTTCAACAGTCTGCCAGCCTATTTTCTCCATCTGCCCACCACCTTTTTCCTGACCCTTCCTTTGATAAAAGGGGCAGCGTTTATTTATATCGGCCTGACTCTGGGGGCGGCATTACTGCGCACCTTGGGGATTGCGGTCTTGAGTCATTTTCTCCTTGGCCCGGAGGATCTGATCGAAACGCATGGACAGCGGAAAGCGGAGAGCGTCAGCTTCCGCCAGGCCGGACAGCGGACCATTGCACGCTTTACAAAGCGCATTCGCAAGATTATCCGTTTGACCCTCCCCATTTACATTGTATTTTTTTGGCTGTCCGAGGCAGGTATGTTTCAGCAGCTGGAAGAGTTCATGGCCGACCACCTGACTTTTTTATCGTGGCTTTCACCCAAGGCGGTCTCTATTATTGCCCTCCAGATAGCGGCTGAATTCAGTGCTGGTCTGGTTGCAGCTGGTGCCTTGCTCCAGGACGGAACCATGACATATAAGGAGATTGTTTTGACGTTGCTGATCGGCAATGTTCTTTCTTCCCCAATTCGGGCTGTCCGCCATCAGTTCCCGTATTATGCTGGTATTTATAAACCCCGTTTAGCCCTGCAACTGATTGTGTTCAGTCAGAGTTTTCGAGCCTTTTCTATCGTTCTTGTTACTCTGCTGTATTTTTGGCTTGTGATGTGACTGTTCCTCCCGGTCCAACATGGGGTAATACGGCCCAACAGCGCACAGGAAAAGAGAAGGAACAGGGGATTGACAATCTTTTAAAATAATTTTACTGTACTTTTCAGTTTTTGCGTGCGAGACTGATCCCTTCCTTGTTAACTGAGCTGCCCGTTTGAGGGAGCTGGGGACGTCTCTTTTTGCGGGAGAATTCACTCCGTATAATTTTTTCCTCTCTGCTATCATTTTATTATGAAACGGTCTCTGCTTTCCACCGCTGTTTTTTTCGCCGGATCAAGGCGTTGCTCCGGTTTGATGATGCTTCTTTTCTGTTGTCTCCCCTTGCTCCTCACCGGTTGCCCGGCCATGCAGTCTCTGCCGTGGGAAACCAAGGAGGACCTGCAAATAGCGCTTTCTGATATTGAGCTTCAGGAAATCAAGGCGCTGGAGACAATTTTTCTCCTGAAACTGCGGGTTATCAATCCCAATGATACGGCAAGGGAGATCCGCAGTATGAAGTGCAACTTGAAGATCAACGGTGAGCCTTTTGCCTCAGGTATCAGTGATGAGCGTCAGGGGATTCCGCCTTTTGGCACGATTTCGGTCCCGGTGGTGGTGTATACCTCCCAGTTTGCCATTGTCGGATCCGTTATTGAGCTCCTGCAGAAAGATGTGCCGCAGTACGGCGGCAGGCCGGAAGAGCCGCTGAATTATGAGCTGGACGGGCAATTGCATCTTGGTGAGGACGGGAAAGAAGTATTGCCTTATCATGTAACGGGCAAGATTGTCCTGAATCGTTGAGGTGGGTGAATTGAAGTCGTATCGGGTCCTCATTGCCAAGCCCGGCCTGGACGGCCATGACCGGGGAGCCAAGGTGATCGCCCGCGCCTTACGGGATGCGGGTTTTGAGGTCATTTACACCGGTATTCGGCGAACCCCGGACGAAATCGCCGCCTCTGCTGTCCAGGAGGACGTAGCCGCTGTCGGACTTTCTTCCATGTCCGGCGCCCATATGCGACTTTTTCCGGCAGTACTTGCGGCCCTGCGCAAGGCCGGGGCAGGAGATATTCAGGTGCTGGGTGGCGGTATTATCCCTGAAGAGGATATTTCGCTCCTGCAAGGGGAGGGGATTGCCTCTGTGTTTACTCCGGGCACGCCCCTTGCCACTATTATTGAGGCCTTTACTGAGGCCTGTCAGAAGCAACATCAGACCCGTAACTGAGCGTGCAATCAGTGCAGTCTGCTCAGCTCCTTGAACAGGTCCATCTCGGCGATCCCCGCTCTGTGGCCCGTGCCATTTCCCTGTTGGAGGATCAGGCGGAGATCGGCCAGTCCATTATGCAGGGCCTAGATCAGCAACGCCTGGACAGGGTTCTCACCGTCGGCATCACCGGCCCGCCCGGTGCGGGGAAATCCACCCTGACCTCCTCCTTGGTCCAGCAATTGCGGCAACGAGGAACTCGGGTCGGTGTCATTGCTGTTGATCCCTCGTCACCGCTCACCCACGGGGCATTGCTGGGCGATCGCATTCGTATGATGGAACATGCCCTGGATCGAGATGTGGTGGTGCGTTCTATGGCGACCAGGGGCAGGCTCGGCGGGCTCTGTGCCGCTGCCGGGGCGACAATGCGGATCATGGCCGCTTCAGGCTGCCGGGTTGTGCTGGTTGAGACCGTAGGAATTGGGCAGTCTGAGATGGATATCGCCTCCTTGGCTGATATCACTGTCTTGGTTCTGGCTCCCGGTTTTGGTGATGAAATCCAGGCCATGAAGGCTGGGATTCTGGAGGTGGTTGATCTGCTGGTGATCAATAAGGCGGATATGCCCGGTGCGAGTAAATTGCGCTTTGATTTGGGCAGAGAGGCTGCGCAGTCTGACCGTGTTTTGGAAACAGTGGCTGCTGAAAACCAGGGCATAGAGGACTTGCTTGATCGCATTTTGGCTTTGGAAACTGAGTTTCGTAAGGGCGAAAAATTTATCCAACGCCGGCAGCAGTCATGGAATAAGGAGACTGTGGATCGTTGCCTGGATTTATTCAGAGAGCATCTCACAGAGTTGATGCAGGAACAGCCCTGCATTGAAGCGGATCCCGGAGCGGCAGCCGAAGCGTTGTTGGAGCGTATTCTCCATGCTCCGGGCCGATAGCCCGTCATTATTTTCAAGAGAGAGGACAAGGTATGAGCGAGCAGGACTCGCCCCTGAAGGACTGGCAGAATAACGAGCTGGCAAAATCCCTAGCTCGTTTTCCAGAACGTAAGGACGAATTCAGCTGCCACGGCGGTCGGACGGTTGAGCGGCTGGCCCTGCCTGAGGAAGCTGATCAGGAATATCTGGACAAGTTGGGCTTTCCAGGTCGCTATCCCTACACGCGCGGGGTACAGCCGACCATGTATCGAGGCCGTCTCTGGACCATGCGCCAGTATGCGGGCTTTTCCTCTGCTGCGGCCTCCAATGAGCGCTATCGCTACCTGCTGGATCAGGGACAAACCGGTCTGTCTGTAGCCTTTGATCTGCCCACCCAGATCGGCTATGACTCCGATGCCTCCATGGCCTTGGGTGAGGTCGGCAAGGTCGGGGTTGCCATTGACACCTTGGCGGACATGGAAGTCCTTTTTGATCGGATTCCGCTGGATAAAATATCCACCTCCATGACCATAAACTCGCCAGCTATGGTGCTGCTGGCCATGTATATTGTGGTTGCGGAGAAACAGGGCGTCAGTGCTGAGCAGATCATGGGCACCATCCAGAATGATATTCTCAAGGAATACGTGGCTCGCGGCACCTATATCTTTCCGCCTCGGCCCTCTCTACGCCTGATCACCAATATCTTCCAATGGTGTTCTGCCCATGCGCCCAAGTTCAACACCATCTCCATTTCTGGCTATCATATCCGTGAAGCCGGTTCCACAGCGGCCCAGGAAGTGGCCTTTACCCTGGCCAACGGGCTGACCTATGTGCAGACCGCCTTGGATGCCGGTCTTGCGCTGGATGCCTTTGCTCCTCGTCTGGCGTTCTTTTTTAATGCCTCATCCAATCTGCTGGAAGAGGTTGCTAAGTTCCGGGCCGCCCGCAGGTTGTGGGCCGAGCTTATGAAGGAACGCTTTCAGGCGAAAAAACCTGCCACCATGATGCTCCGCTTTCATACTCAGACCGCAGGCAGCAGCCTGACCGCTCAGCAAGTGGATAATAATATCGTGCGGGTCACCTTGCAGGCCTTGGCAGCGGTGCTCGGCGGTACCCAATCCCTGCACACCAATTCCCGTGATGAGGCACTGTCCCTGCCCACTGAGGAATCTGTGCGCACGGCCCTACGTACCCAGCAGGTTATTGCTCATGAATCTGGGGTGGCAGACACGGTTGATCCCTTGGCCGGTTCCTGGTATGTGGAGCAGCTTACTGATGCTGTTGAGCAGGAGGCCTTGGAGTTGATTGAACGGGTGGATGCGTTCGGCGGGGTGGTGGCCTGTATAGAAAACGGTTTTATCGCCGGTCAGATAGAGGATGCCGCTTATCAATATCAGCAGGAGGTGGAATCCAAGGAACGGCTTATTGTCGGGGTCAACGCCTTTCAGACCGAAGAAGAGACCTCTGTGCCCTTGCTGCGGGTTGATCCGGCAGTGGAGGATCAGCAGGTCGAAGCGCTGGCACGGGTTAAGGCTGAGCGTGATCAGGAGGAGGTACGGCGATGCCTTGCGGCCCTGGAGATCGCTGCCCGCTCGGATTCAGCCAATCTAATGGAGCCGGTGCTGGACGCAGTGCGCTGTTATTGCTCACTGGGTGAGATTTGCGATGTGCTGCGGGGAGTATTTGGGGAGTATCGGGGGCGGGCTTGGTGAAGTTGCCCGATTTAAGTAAAGGGCTGCTAGCGTAAGCTGTTGTCTAATCGCGGCGCTATACAATTAATCTCCCCGTCTCTAGCCCTTCCGAGCCGCAACAAACTGTGACATCGTCCGTGAAAGAACACCGCGTGGAATCATCACTTCAATTAGCTGGAAAGTAGCTGTTTTTGTTATTGCTTTATCAAGGGCTTCTTTGAACTCTCTTCTTGTATTGACCCTGTAACCGGCTCCGCCGAGTGAAGGGGCCATTTGGGCAAAGTGCCAGTCATCAAGTTCATTGAATTTTGATTCAGGCTGAAATGTTCTCAGCATCTCCCAACTTTGGTTGTTTAGTATGATCACAATCGGATTCCACCCGTATTTTCGACAGTTGCCTAGTTCAAATCCAGTCATTTGAAAACCACCATCTCCCACAACGACGATGGAACGTTTATCCTGAGCCGCACAAAGTGCCATCCCAGCAGGGACTCCAAAACCCATGCTGGCATAGTATCCAGGAGACAGAACCGGAGTACCTGATATGTCAAGTGAAGTAAACATAGCGTCTCCCACGTCAGATGCGACCGGAATCGGACCGTAATTTAATATGAGGTCGTTAATCCCTTTTGCAATATCTGTTGGGGAAACATGGTTGTCATCTGGTTCAAGCCCGCTCATTGTCTTCCGTGATTGGTTCCCATGATTCTCTTTTCTTCCTTCCAATTTTTCGAGAAGTTTATTTACGAGATCGGTTATTGGAATACAGGGATACATATGGAATCCAATATGGACTTGACCTTCGATTGCTCGGATACATCGCTTGAAATTTATCTGTTTTCCTGACATACCGAAATTAACATCGGAGAGGATGACACCCAAAAGGAAAAGCGCATCTGATTCTTCAACCATCGTTGCCAATTCCGGCCTGCCAGCCGCACCTAAATATATGCCCTTTAAGGGTGCATCATCATTTGCTAAAAGGCCATGCCCCATAAAGTTTGTAACAACCGGAATTCCGAGTTTTCTTGCCAAGGCCCCAATTTTATGCTCAATATTAAATCGGCGAATCTCCACTCCGACCATCATTACAGGATTTTCGGAATTATCAATTGCACTTATAATTTCATTAGCACAAGCATCAAGCGCATCTGGATCGCAAACTTCAGGTGGTTCAGGAATAATTTTATTGCATGGTTCAAAGACGATATTTCTTGGAATTTCAATATAAACGGGACGAGAATGTGTCAGGCAGCTCCTCAGGACACGGGCAACTTTCTTGGGTATTACGGATAGATCATCAAGTCTGACTTGGTCACATGTAATTTCCTTGTATATCTGCATCTGAGAATCTAAAGTTTTAGCCTGATGGTGAAGGAGCAAGCCAGTGTGACTTTCTCCGATACCGGGTCCGCCGGAAATAACAACAACAGGCGATTTTTCAGCATATGCCTGTGCAACCGGATTGACCATATTCAACGCGCCTGCACCATATGTAACAGCAGCAACTGAAGGTCTTCCTTTAATTCTTGCTGTTGCATCGGCTGCAAAACCAACAGCAGGTTCATGGCTTAATGTATAGAGGGGAAGTATTCCCGACTCCTCAACAACTTTAAAAAATGGAAGTATATAATCACCTGGAATTCCAAAAATTTCACCAGCGCCTTGCTCTTTAAGAAAGTAAAGTATTGATTCCGCAATGTTCATAGATGCCTCTGAATTGAAAAAGTAAAATTCGAATAGACTACGGATTACGACTCTGCCGGGACGCGACACCCTGTCTTTGGTTTGATTCCAATGCCTGCTGAGGGTCACCTTTCTCCTGCTGTTCTCGGTATGTCGCTAATTCCTGAAGCAACCAATCCCGTGTCCGAATCGGCTTCTGTCCGTCGCAGAGCACGGTATAGTATTTCTTACTCATGGTACTCTTGCTGGCTGAGTACTCAATAAACTGCTCTGTCGTCTTGATTTTCTTCTTGAAATGATCGTATTTTTTTCGGATATGAGCAGCTGCCTCATCACCCTGATGCGTTGTACCGTTTCGGTTGATCATGCAGGGCGAGGACTGAACAAAGCTGAGCAGATGCGCCACCTCCGCTTGTTGTTTTGGTGAGACATCGGCCTGGGCAATTCCTGTCAGCATCATTGTCATTAATACGAGCAATACTCTGCCTTTCATATTTACATCCTCTTGTTTTTTTACTCGTTATCTACACTAAACACCCGAAACCCCTGATTGCCGATACAGTAGATCACATACAGGGAAACCTGCGCCTCCGGGTATTCCTGTCGTACTCCCTCGGCATAGCCCCTGATCTGCTCTGTATCTTCCTCTTGCAGCTGAAACTCCTTGATTCCGGTTTTAAACCTTCTGAATTCGGCATTGGAAAAATACTTGAATTCGATCACCCAGCGCAGATCGGCGTAGATTTCGTTGTGCTTACCCACAAATTCCAGATCGCTGCGGCCCTGAGGGTAGGAGCGCTCCACATGCCAGGTGAACCAGCGGGAGAGATAACGGCTGCATAGTTCGTAAAAGGTGGTGCGGTAGAAGTTCTCGTTGACCTGCTGAAAGATCGCTTCAGGCAGCTGAGACACATACTCCCGCCAATAGCCAGCGAACAGGGGCTTCAGCTCGGGCTTGTCGGAAAATGCCTGCATATATTCGGTATGGCGGGTGGAGACGTCGATCCTGTGAACCTCGTTGAAATACTGGGTAAAGATTCTCCGCATATTCAGATTGGGCAGCTGCAAATAATAGGAGTCCTTCAGCGTCAGCATGCCCAGGTAAAAAAAGGAGATCGGAAAGAATCCCTTGTCAAAGAACTGGTGCATGTTGAACTTTTCTTCCAGCATAACCTTATCATAAGGGATGGTGCTGTGAATGGTCAGGCGGTCGATGAATTCTTCTGTGAGCTGGGGATTGGAGGCGGTCAGACGCTTAATCCAGTGCAGGTCGGTTTTTAGATTCAAATCGGTCAGGCGTTCCGGGATGGTTTTATAGCGGTAAAGCCAGTCGAGGAAATACATGACGAGGGTGGAATTATAGAGAGTTTCGCCTTGGGCGCTGACGAGGTGATATCCGTTATACTGGTTTTTCATCACTGCGCCCACATTCTGCCGGGTGACGGGATCAATGCCGCAATCTTGATACACCGCATCAAGGAGTTGGTCAGCTTCCTCTTGGGTAAAGCCCAGCATATGTTCAAATTCA
>CBFDDU010000129.1:0-10248 GCA_965603655.1 uncultured Candidatus Electrothrix sp.
GGTTCCTGACTATTTCTCCCGGCTATTTTGGGTGATTATTATTTTCTAGACCCCTTGATTCCGTCTGAACTATTCCTAATGAGCAGATCGAAACTGTTCGGCCGGGCCCGAAAGATCTTCTACTATCAGATACCGCTACTCCAGACTTCTCTTTATCGAGCGGAATATTTTTCTCCGGTGGTGTCTCCTTGGCCCTTTATCACCTATATTTTATGGCGTTGTACAATCTCTTCAACCCGTAAGTTTCTCTATCAACCTATTAAGTTCCTCAGCGGCGATAGGCTTAGATAAAAAGCCCAAAGCACCTATCTTGCCCGCCTCACGTATATGTTCAATTTTGCGATCCGCAGAGCAGACAACCATCCTGGCTGAGGGGTCCACCGTCAAAATCTCCCTGATTAAATCCATGCCGTCCATATCAGGCATCAGCAGATCGGTTACTACCAGGTCGGGCTTTTCTTTTTTAAAGATTTCAACGGCCTCCAGACCGCCCCCTGCCTCCACCACCAAATGTCCCTCATTTTCCACAGTTTGTCGATGAATAGTGCGGGTAAATAATGAATCGTCAACAATTAATATTTTCATAGTTATCAGAGGTCGTTCTGCTCCTCGCAACGTCCTGTCAAAAGAGTTTTAACGGGTCAAGAATCAGAATAACCTGCCCCGAGCTTGTTATTGTTGCACCGGTAAGCCCCGGAATTTTAGCTAAACTGCTGGTCAGCGGTTTAATGACATATTCACGTTCAGTATAAAAAGTATCCACAGCAAGAGCAACTTTCCTGCCGTTCAGGTTTATAACCACCATGCTTAATTCATTATTTCGGTCGGTATTTTCTGTGAGAGAAACGGAATGTTCAGATTGTGCCAGCAGTGCGTACAGCGAAAAAACGGGTAACAGATCGTCTCTGACAACCACCATTTGGTTGTTTCTGTGGCCCCGCACCATTTCTGGTGATATTTTTATCGTCTCAACAAGATACTCAAGAGGCAGATAGTAATGATTGGGGCCGGCTTTCACTTTCAGGCCCTTGCTCACCGCCAAGGTGAGAGGAAGGGTAACAGTCACAGTGGTGCCGACCTCCGCAACACTGTCTAACCTTACAGTCCCACCGATTTTTTCCACATTGGTGCGCACAACATCCAAGCCCACACCGCGGCCGGAGACCTCGCCGACTTCTTTTGCCCCGGAAAAACCGGGTCTAAAAATCAGATTCTGTACTGCTGCGTCATCAAGCTCCTCAAGTTCTTCCAGGCTTAAATATCCTTTTGCAACAGCTTTTTCGCGGATATTCTGCGGGTCAACTCCCCGGCCGTCATCAATGACTTCGATAATCACATTATGCCCCCGGTTATAGGCCCTCAGATGAATGGTACCTTCCCCAGGTTTACCGACCTTCAGTCGTTCGTCCTCTTTCTCAAGCGCATGGTCTGCGCAGTTGCGGATCAGGTGAACAAGGGGGTCGCCCATAATTTCGATTATTGTCTTGTCCAATTCAGTTTCTTCCCCGCTTATTTTCAAAACAATTTTTTTATCAAGTTTGTGAGAAAGGTCACGGACCATTCTTTTATATTTCGAGAACAGTGAGCCGACCGGCAGCATCCTCATCTGCATAACGATATTCTGCAATTCATCGGTAATTCGGCCGACCATATCTCCGGCGTCTTTTACACGTTTGCCGACCCCCGGCAGATTATGCCGGACAGTTATTTCCCGTGCCATTTCCGGGAAACTGTTCTTGCTGACAATGAGCTCTCCAACCAGATTCATGAGCGTATCCAGTCGTTCCAGGGGAACTTTTATTGTTGAGGCGACAGCCGAGGCTATGGCGGTCTCTGGCGGGTCTTCTTTCCTGTCGCCGCTTGAAACTGTTTGCGATGGCGGGGGTGATGAAATCACATTTTCTGAAACCAGGGCCAGTACATCATCACGAAGAGTATTACAGTCGGCACTTATGACATCTATAAGCAATGCATCCCCGGCTTCTTCGGTATCAGACAACGAAGCAACCATATCCAGAACGGCCTCGGCGCTTTTGGCTTGGGGAGCTAATTGCAGTTTGTCGCAAACTTTTTTTACGGTTTTTATTGAACGGCCGACTTTGCCGATGGCAGTTTTTCGTTTTTCAGGGTCGGAAATTTCAGTAACCCCGATTTCACAGGCCTCAAGACATTGAGACAGGGTATTGGCCAGGGCAAAACGCTCGCCCCGGTCTTTCTGCCCGCTCTTTTTGTCTGCATCTTTCCCGCCTGAGTCATCACTGACATCATCAATGACATCGGCACCTATATCAGCACTTATCTTACGGCAGGCCATGATTAAATTATCTGCCCAGGCAGTTGACGGGTCACGCTCAACAAAACCGGTGAGAATGAATTTTAAGCGGTCAACAACCTGCAGCAAGGTGTCAATCATTGCCGGGGTAATCCGCTTTTTCTGATCCCTTACCCCCTGGATAGCGCCTTCAGCAGCATGAGCCAGCTTTTGCAGTACTGTGATCGGATGCCTTTCCCGCTGCTCTTCTTTGGGCACAGTGGAAACAAGTACTCCGCCGCTCCCTTTTAAGCTGTGTAATGATCTGAAAATAGTATTAACCAGATCCGGGCTGTTTATGTCTTCTTCAAGTTCAATTAAGGATTCTTCGAGTATTTCAATATGCTCACGACTCTCCTCAACAAAGAGAACATCCATGTCCATGGGGTAGCAGATGGCTTCCAGTTCTTCGGCCGTGAGAAGAGGCGCAACTGACGGCTCCGGAGTTTCTTCAGCCTGTGTGCATTTTTTAAAACTCCTGAGTGCCGCAAGACTCTCTTCAGCACTCAGGTCGTTGACAGTCAAGGTCACCGGATCGGCAGACCGATCTGCCGCAGCAACAGCCTTCCGGACCTCAGAAATTATCTCGGCTAAGATATCAAGGCCATTTAATAAGGTATCAATCAACCCGTCGGTGGATACCGGGATTGAACGGCTACGGACTGTGTCCAACAGGGTTTCAATTTCATGGCTCAAAATTTGAACAGAAGTCAGACCAAAGGATGATGCCGACTCCCAAACCGTATGAATTGAACGGAGCATGGACTCCAACGGTTCAGAATCCTGTGAATTTTCCAGTCGGAGGATATCGCCCTCAAGTTCTTCAAGCCGCCCCTCGACCTCATCCAGAAACTCGACAAGCTTTTTAAGCTTTATGGCCGTAATCTGTATATCCATTCTCTTTCCTGCACCGGTTCTTCAAGATTATAACAGTAAATGCACACTCTCGACCAAATGCTCAGGCGGGGTCGGTTTAATGATGTACACATTGGCCCCGGCATCAAAACCCTTCTGCTTGTCATCAGCCTCGGATTCGGTTGAGATAATGACTATGGGCAGCTCATCATATTCCGGGATGGCCCGGATACGTCTGACGAATTCATAACCGTCCATATTGGGCATATTGATGTCGGTTACCACCAGGTCAATAGAATTTTCCAATAATTTCTGCAAGCCATCCGCACCGTCAATGGCTGAAACAGTCCTGTATCCTGCGTTCTTCAGGATATAGGAGTGAAAATTACAGACCATTTTCGAATCATCGGCAATAAGGATAGTTTTCTTGCCGTCTTTCCCTGTTGCCGCCTCTGCCTTTTCTTTTTTTCTTTTTAAGACGCGAGCCATAACAATCTCCTCAATCTCCTTATTCGTGGGTACCTACTTTTTTTGATAAACAATCATCCCGTCCATCTTACGCAACAAAAAGGAGCTTGAAATTCGTCCTATTGATTCAGAGTGACCAAGGAAGATAAAACCGCCGTCAACAAGGCATTCATAAAAATGTCCAACCACATCTTTCCGACTGGCATCATCAAAGTAAATCAAAACATTACGACAGAAAATAAAATCAAAACTTCCGGCTTGTCCAATGGTCTTTGTATCCATCAGATTTGCATGCCGAAAAGAGACAAGATCCTTCACTTTCGTCTTGACCCGAAACCGACCGTCTTTCTGGATAAAATATTTTTGGAGATATTCATCCGGCACATCTTTGACCGAGCGCTGCGGGTAATCCGCCTCCTTGGCCGCAGTTAAAGCTGTGGTGTCAATATCTGTCGCAATAATTTGCGTCTTCCAGGCCGAGAACGGTTCCAGCATTTCCAGGAGAATAATTGCCAAGGTATACGGTTCTTCTCCGGTTGAACAGCCGGCACACCAGATACGGATTGTCTTATCCGCTATTTTTTTCCGGCATACTTCCTCAAGACAATGCTCGGCAAAGACCGCCAGCTGATCAAATTCACGAAACATATATGTTTCGTTAGTGGTCAGCATATTGAGAAGCTGCTGGAACTCCGTACCCTTAGGGTCGCGATATTTAAGCAGACGCAGATAGTCTTCTACCTTTTCAAGGTCATGGGCAGCCATCCGGATTGCAAGCCTCTTTTTGAAAAGATATATTTTTTTCGATTCAAAATAGAGTCCGCATCGTTCATAAATAAGATTACGGAAGCTGATAAAATTTCCAATGGTCAGTTTCATATATCTTCAGATATAAATTATCAGATCAGTTCAGCTCAGATCTCAGATCAGTTCGTTTCATAATTTCTTCCACTGCATCACCGATTAACTCAAGGATCTCATCGGATGCACTTTCTTCGGCAATTTTTTCCAAAGCATCAATGTCCTCTTCTTCACCATATTTCCCGATGATCTCGATGGCCGCTAAAACCATCAGGGGATCATTACTGCCGAGATCCGAACGGGCCACGGCGAGACTCTCCTTTACATTGACGGTATCCGCCAGCAGCTTTGCCAGTTCATATCTGTTTTCACCGGTATCCGCCGAGGCTGTCAGCTCTCGTAAAACTTTTTTTAATTGCGCTGAGAGTTCAATATTTTTTTCCCTGGCACAAACCGTCACCACGGTGTTGATAATTTCTTCGGCCATCAGCTCTCCGGTTTTGTGGGACAGCGTTAAAACATAACTCTCAACCGCTTCAAAAGCGGCGCAGGAACCCATATATTTCAGGATGGAATTACTCAATAACGGGTTGTCGCCAATGGTACGGCAATGGGCTACCAGCTCCGGGGAGCAGGCGGCCCTGCCTATTTTAGCAAGTGATTCCATACAGGTGCAAAAAAGCATAGGGTTATCTTCAGAATTCATGGCCAGCAGCTCAATTGCTTCTCCGGCATCGTCATCCTGCAGGTTACCCAGATAATCAACTGCGGTATAGACCACATTAGGGTCATCATCGTTTAACCTTTTTCGTAAAATGTATCGTACCTCGGGGGTATCGCGATCCTGCAGGGCATCAATGGCAAATTTACGGACATCATGATCAGGATCGGAACTGAGTTCTCCTAAAATCGGGATCACCTTATCATCCGCCTTTCTCATGGTCTCAATGGCGCAGTTGCGGGTGAAAGAGTCTTCGGAACGGATCATTCGACCAATGGTTTCAGAACCCGCGTCAGGAAGAAGTTCATCAAGCACCAGAGCAATTTTTTCTCTGATTGCGCGTTCTTCTTCCCGCTCCAGATGCTCAGTAAGCGCATCAAGAGCGTCAATGGATCGCTGCTTTCTTATTTCATCAATAACGGCAAGACGATCATCGCGATTTGTCGATTCAAGCTTTGTCAGATGTATGTTCATTAACCCACCGCCTTGATAATTTCATCAGCAATTTGATAACTCGGGGCAATAATATCCACCCCGCCTCGATTAATGGCCTCTTTGGGCATGCCGAAGACAATGGCTGTCTCTTCGCTTTCGGCAATGGTTATGCCGCCGGTCGCTTTAATCTGTACCATAGCATCTGCACCGTCGTAGCCCATGCCGGTCATCTCCACCCCGACGGTATCCGAGCCGAAGACATCAAGGACAGATTCCATCATCACATCTATTCCGGGAATAAACGCCGTTGCCGGTCTTTTCGGGGTACGGATAATAATGTCACCTGTCAGTGTTGTTCGTAAGCAGAGATGCAGCCCCCCTTTAGCCAGATAAATAACTCCGGGTTTCACGACCATCCCGGCCTCTGCTTCCTTGCAGCGCATGGCACAATTATTATCAATGCGTTTGGCAAAAGTGGCGGTAAATGTCGGCGGCATATGCTGGGTAATAAAAATGGCGGCGTTCAGATCCTGGGGCAGGTAGGGCAGGACATCAAAAATTGTTTTGGGACCGCCGGTGGAAATACCCAGGGCAACTCCCTTGAAACTCCGCTTTTTCTTGGGTGATCGAGCTGTTCTGCCGCTGACCGTTGCAGGCCCGGGCCCGGTTGTTGTTCGGACAGCTTGCGGTCTGCCCGGTTTTCTCTTCCTGCTGAGACGAGATTTTATGCCTTTACCGCAGGCGGTCTTTAATTTATCAACAATCTCCTGAGCCACGGATGACATATCCAAGGTCACGGTGCCGCCGGGCTTTGCAACGAAATCAAAGGCACCCAGGGCCAGGGCCTCAAAGGTTGTCTCCGCGCCTTCCTGGGTAAGAGAGGAAACCATCAGAACCGGGGCGATATCTTCCGCCAGGATATGCTGCATGGCTGTAATGCCGTCCATGCCCGGCATATTGATATCCATCGTCACGACATCGGGCTGCAGCTCACGGGCCTTGGCCACGGCATCATCACCGTTCCGGGCAACTCCCGCCACCTCAAGATCAGGGGCATCCGTAATAATTTGTTTCAATATCTTCCGCATCAGGGCGGAATCATCACAAATGAGAACTTTCAGCATGTTGTCGCATCACTCCGCTATCTTCATTTTCTTTTTGCCGCCTTTTTCAGGCTTAGACTCAGGCTTAGACTCAGGCTTAGACTTGGACTTAGGTTCAAGCTTCGGCTTAGGTTGAGATTTCGGCTCAGGCTCAATCTTTCGTTCTGCTTTCGTCTTGGGTTGGCTCTTTTTCGACGGGGACAGCTTGGCCTGAACATCCATGGCTGAAAAATCCGCCAATTCATTACTGTCCAGTAGATGCTCAATATTGAGGATACTGATCATCCGGTTGCCTTGATTCAGTCGGCAGATGCCGTCCATAAATTGATTATCCCCTTTAATAATGGCCGGGGTTTTATCGATATTGCTTTTGGACAGGCACATAACTTCATTGACCTTATCTACTAATATCCCGATTTGATTACCCTCTATCTCTACAATAATGATCCGTGAGGCGTCATCGCTCTCCCTTGCTTCCATGGAAAAGAGAGTGCGGAGATTCAGGACCGGAACGACATTGCCCCGCAGGTTTGTCACCCCGTCAATAAAGGAAGGCGCCCTGGGAATGTCGGTGATTCCATCCAGGCGATTTATTTCCTTTACCTCCATAATACGCAGGCCATACTCTTCCTTATCAAGGAAGAATGTCACCACCTGCTCTTCTTCAAGGTTTTGTTCCGCAAATTTTTCCCTTTCTGCCTCTCCTGCCGCCACGCCTTCCTCCTCAACACTCTTTGCAGTCTTGGCAGTCTTGGAAGCCGTTGCATGGTTTGTTGAAATTTCGACCAACGCCTCATTATCCCTGCCGCTCAGGATTGCGCCTTCTTCCATAATAAGGATGAGACGTTTCCCCTCATCCATTTTCGCCACTCCGCGAATCTCATTTTTTACCGTTTTCGCAATGGACGGGGTCTCGTTAATGATGGATTCGGGAATCCGCATAACCTCGTTAACATGATCCACCAGATAGCCGACAGTAAATACCCCGTCATCCACCACCAGGAACCGCTGGTCTTCGTGGATATTGTCTTTTATTACATTCTTCAAGTTATCGAGCAGATACAAATCCTTTTCCAGGAGAGGACGAATTTTTCCCTTAAATTCTGCCAGGGCCTCATCCTTTGATGTTTTAGCAAGCTTTAAAAGTGATTTTGCCAAACGATGCAGCAAGGCATGAGGGCCTCTTATTTCCTTTATTATATTTTGAATCTCCTGACTTGCCGTGCGGAAACCTGTTATCCAGCTCCCTAATGTACAGAGCCTGGAGTCTGTTTCTCCAACGAATGTGCCGCCGGTCTTGATGGCGGATTCCAGTTCCCAAACCCATTTCTCATGGTCCGCCTTCATGGCATCAATGTTTTCGATGTACTGTGCCGCCATTCCCTCCATACCCAGCAGGCGACGAAGATCAACCACCGGTATTAATCTGTTGCGAACAAAGAATAGCCCTTTGACAAAGTCCGGGACATTGGGTACCTCGGTAATTTCAGTGACTCGTAATATCTCTTTAACCGCCTTGATATCAATGCCGTACTCTTCAGGTCCCACCTGAAAAGAAACAAGCTGTTCCTCTTTGGCAGTTTCTTCGGCCAGGCGACTCTCCGCAGTGCTTTCCGTGATGGAGACCCCCTCATAGTCCTCGGATATTTCAATATCAATAACCTGCTCAAGGTTCAAGGCCATAATGAGTCGTTTCCCCTTATCAAGGGAAACCACGCCGGAGAGAAATTCCTCATCCACCCCGCGACAGACTCCGGGGGTATTTTCTATAACCGAGTCGTGCAGCCTCAGAACCTCCTTCATTCTGTCAACAATTATACCTGTTGCCGTGCCTGCGTTTTCAATCACCAGCATCCTGGTCTGGTCGGACGGCTCCACCGTATCCATCCCGAACCGGCATCTGGTATCAATCACCGGCAGGACACTGCCCCGCAGATTACAAATACCCGTGGCATATTCAGGGCTTCTCGGTACCGGTGTGACCTCGGGCAGGCGGACGATTTCCCGCACCGAATGAATATCCACCCCGAACTCTTCCTTGCCCAGCCCGAAGACCACAAGCTGGCCCCGGTCTCCTCGGTTGAGAGATTGTCGGTCTGTTTTTGTATTGGACATGTTACCACCTTTTCGATTTCGAATTTCAGATTCAGGAAAGTTGCATTCGAAAATCGCTACATATTTTGCATCTCATCAGCCTGACTGGCAATCTCATCAATGGCCTCGGAGATGTTTTCCATCCCTTTCTGGCCTTCTTCCGCAGCTTTAGATGCCTCTTCGGTTGCGGTCATGGCAACGACAGCTCCTTCGGCGATGGCGGCTACGGCCTTGCCAGCCTGCTCCAGGGCTACAGCGATCTGAGTTACGCCGGTGGAAATCTCAGAGAACACTTCCAGGACAGCGTCGGTATCGTCTTCTATACTCACCAGACGTTCAGTGGTTTTCTGGGCTTTTTCAACCTCACGGGCAGCGGACTTGCCGGTCAGTTCAATAGCTGCGGCAACTGTAACAATCCGGGCCGACATGGCTCTTACCATATCTTTTATCTTTTCAGCATTTTGCGATGAATCATCCGCCAGGGTTCGAATATCGCCGGCAACAACCGAAAAGCCGCGACCAAATTCTCCGGCTCGGGCCGCCTCAATGGATCCATTTACCGCCAGCATATTCGTCTGCAGGGTTACATTAACAATCTGGCCAACAACCTTGCTGATATTGTAGGTCTTTTCTTCCAGCAGCTTGATATTTTCCACCGACTTGGTCGATTCTTCCGCAGTACCGGCAATATTGGCGATCATCTTTTCCACATTTTCTTTGTTGGCGACCAGCAGTTTTTTCAAGTCATCAAGCCTGGTCACTGCTTTTTTTGCTTCGGCATTCATTTGTTCCGAGGCTTCAGACAGCTTCCTGCCCAAGATCTGACCTGCTTCAGTCTGCTCACGTTGAGCGACTGCCGCTGCGGAAATCTGTTCAATGGCGGTTTGTATCTGGCTGGATGCGGAGGTGGCTTCTTCGATATTGGCCGAGAGTTCTTCCGCAGTGGCGGCCACTTCTTCAGCCGACTTCTGGTTGTCGGTGGCGTTTTTCAGATTCTCTGTTAATTCGCTCAATTCTGTTGCCGCAATCTGCATCTCGGCAAAGGCCTTGTTCTGTTCGTTAACAGCTTTCGATGCCTCTTCGGCGGCTCCGGCGGTTTCTTCGGCACTGCTGCTGATATCCTCAGCTCCTTTCAAAAATTCATCAGCGCCGTCAATAACTGTTCGGGCATTGTTATTCATACCTTTGGAGCTTTCAGCAACCTCGGCAAAAATCTCTCTGATAGACGCAAGATCAGCAGCTATGGACTTGGCTTTTTCAACCTCTTCCACTGCAACCTCAGCGTTTGTCTTCACATCCTCCACCACCTCCTGAACCTGGGCCTGAATCTCATCAACCACACTGCGAATACCATTGGCGCTCTGTTCGGAAATCTCGGCAAGATTTCTGACCTCATCCGCCACAACCGCAAAACCGCGGCCGTGTTCACCGGCCCTTGCCGCCTCGATGGCGGCATTTAA
>CBFDDU010000130.1:0-10129 GCA_965603655.1 uncultured Candidatus Electrothrix sp.
ATTGGTGGATTCCGCCTATTCGAAATCGCTTGTTCTGCGTACCCTGCTCAGTACAAATTTTGTTGCTCGGAAAGCTCCACAAAAGGTTCGCTGTTCTTCATGCGGAAGAAGCGGTATGCATATGAGCAAGTGTAAAACGTCTTATTACGGCTATTACGATACTGCAGCATAATTTTTCCTCTGCCTCTTCTTTCCAGAAATGGGGCAACAGGCTACAGGTTATCCTGTTATCGCCACTCTCATCCCAACACTTCCAAAGCAATAACCCGGTGAGTAATGGTCGCGACAGGCTGATCGAACAAAGCAGGCGTCATTCGCCCAGGACCCGCCCCGTACTGAGCGGTATCGGCCTTTCTTCGGTCCTTGCGGATCAACTCTAGATTGTGATTCCCGTGACTTCAAATCGGGCTGCCAATAATCCTGACACCATTCCTGGACATTACCGTGCATTTCGTATACCCCCCAGGCATTACAGGGGAGGCTTTTTACAGCAAGGGTTCTCTTGCGGTACATTTCTTCTTGCCCGGCAGGATGGTAGGGATATTTTCCGTTATAATTGACCAGCTCCGGGGAAATATCAGGGCCAAAAGAAAAAGGCGTACTCGTCCCTGCCCGACAGGCATATTCCCATTCCGCCTCTGTGGGCAGCCGGGCATGAAGACCTGATATGCGTCGATTAAGACGCTGAACAAAGGTTTGGGCATCGTGCCAGCTTATTCGTTCAACCGGATGCCGGTCACCTACGAAGCCGCTTGGAGAAGCCTGCATCACGGCATACCACATTTGCTGGGTAACCGTGGTATCGGCCAGCCAAAATCCTTGAGACAGGGTAACCCTGTGTTGCGTTTCCCAACCCAGCCAAGGACGTTGTCCTTTTTCCTCCTTTGCCGCACCCATGAGAAAGGTTCCCGGTCTGATCCAACGCAGGGTTTGTCGAATGTGCTTCAACGCAAGGCTCATCCACAAACCGTACCGGTCTTCCCCCCAATCCACAGCCCAAGGGGCGGGGAACTGAGGCGGTGAGAGATGATTCCGGCACAACATCCCCTTACGCTCCTCGTCCGGTATTTTCTTTTTGCACAGCAGATTCCGGCATAGTATCCGCTTCTTCTTCCGGGGTCAGAGCAATGCGAAAGCCGATACGAGAGTTGCGGAAATGAGGAGCAAATTTACCTCGAACAGCTGAGCGCACCCCGCGACCGCCCAGAAACCAAGAGCCGCCACGGACTACCTGAAATTCTCCGTTTTTCGGTCCCTGCGGATTAATCTGGGGTTCCTCGGAAAAAAGATTTTCCTGCCAGTGATCCTGACACCATTCCCAGACATTACCGTGCATTTCGTATAATCCCCAGGCATTGCAGGGTAATGATTTAACAGCGACAGCTTGTCGTCTGTTTTCCCCCATGAGCCCTGTGTTATAAGGATATTGGCCATTATAGTTTACCTGATCAGGGGTAATGCGAGTACCAAAGGAAAAAGGCGTTGCACTGCCAGCCCGGCAACAGTATTCCCATTCCGCCTCTGTGAGCAAACGGGCCCTGACTCCGGGGATCAGCTTATTCAGGCGTTCCAGAAAAAGGAGTGCATCATGATAGTTCACCTGCTCAACCGGACGATCAGCCCCTTTGAAACGACTGGGATTGTCGCCGATAACAGTCTGCCACAGTGCCTGGGTTACTGCGGTGTCAGCAACCCAAAATCCTTTTGTCAGAATAACTTCATGCAATGTTTCCTTGCCCCAGCTTTCCCGTTCCGGTTCATCCTCAGGTGAGCCCATCATAAACCAACCGGGGATAATTTTTCGAAATCGTTGCACCACCCGATCCTTGAGCGCAAGGTCAACAAAGAGACCATATTGGTCTGTTTGCAAGTTTCCGTTACTTTCCTTACCTGCCCACTTCCCTCGCCCTTTGCTTGTGCTGTTTTCCCAGGTCAAACGATATGTTCTGCCGAGCCAAGAGGCATCGACAAAAAGCCCTTTCTTATTGCGGCCCATGGCTTGCGCCCAGGAAGGACGAAAACAGCTGCCAAAAATGAGCTGTTCCGTCGGGGTTTGCACAAAGAATACTTCCTCTTGACTTCTACAGTCATACAGGAACTCTCCCGATCGGAGGGGCAGGGTCATTGTATGTCCTTCCTTGTACAGCAGAAGGCAATCCACTGAAAGTTCAAGTTCGACAAGCGGGCTTCCCGGCAACCGGGACAAGGATGCTTCGGAACTTGGGTAAAGAAAGAGCTGTTCCCCCTGTTGCAGCACCTGATAGTGAATCGATGACACCTCCTTCCGTACAGTCTGAATAACCGCTTCTGGGTCGTATCCTGAAGGGAGAAGAGTGCCGGTCCGCAGGGCGTTTCGATGCACAATACCGTAGAGAAAAGAACGGGCGGCGAATTGTTTTTTGAGTTCTTTGGGCAGGATTTTCACGAGATCAAGGAGTTGTCCTGCCTGCCTGATGAGACGAGCATCCTCCTGACGATTAAACCAGGTACGGATAAACCGCAGCATGAACGCCTCCAGCCACACCGCGATCTGCTTCTGCATATGAGCAGAATGAAGAAGAGGCAGAACCGGAAGCAATTCTAAAGCAAAAAGAAGGGGTGCTCTCGTTGCATCGCGTTGGCGCAATAAGCCCAGCATCTCAGCCTGGAGTGGTGATCCTTCCTGAGCAAAAAACTGATGATAGAGCTTTTTTTTTTCAGGCCTCAGCGCAAGATGCATTCTACTGTCTCGTTCAATATCCGGGTGAGATTGAAGAGCTGCTTCTGTTGCAATATCAGGGATGGAAGAGGGAAGCAGGCGGACAATCTCCTGCAAAAGGGTAGGCTCAACATATGCAGCTATTGAAAGGAGACCGAGCAGGCGACGTAAACGAAGATGAGATCGAAGGACTTTTTTTTCTTCAACCTTTTTTTTGCCGTCAACGGTCCTTTTCTGATGACTCTTTTTTTGGGAAAGAGAAGCTAACTCGGAACATGAGTCAACCAGATGTTCCATGTCGGATTCAAGGGCAGGCCGCCTCTGCTGGTGGTCCCGACCTTTTTTGGGCTTCAGAGGTGTCGCGCAGGAAAAAAGAGTAGCCTGATCTTCTCGATAATCAGGCCGGGAGTTATTAGAATCGTTTGATTTGTCTGCTTTGCTTGGGCAGGGAATGAACTCTGGCACAGAAAGCTCTTCAATGCTCAGGGGGCTGACTGTATGGAGCACACCGGGCAGAATACTTCTTTTTCCCTCTGTGGGTCCCGATCCTTGCGGGTCCGTAAAGCGATGGAGTGTCTTTTTGAGCGGTTTTCTTTCCGAGAGGTACCAGAAGGCTTCCAGCGGCAGATTTCGGTTTATTTCTTTTGCATCAGCCAGCCTTAAAGCAGATGTCCGAGCCCGATCCGACTGTGCATGAGACGCTATACTTGATCGAGTAATCTTTTTTTGTTTAGCCTGTAGTATCCCTTGTTCAGGAAGATAACCGAGCAATTTTGCCGCAGCATCTGTAGAAGCTGTTCGCGAAACCGCAAACAGCCGGAGAAGATCAGCCCTGCTCACTTGTGTCTTTAACTTCTTCATGGGGTAAGCTGTCGAGAATCATGCACTGGCAGACTTAGCCAGTGCATAGCGACTGATTTTTTTCAAGAGAGCCAGTTGGTATTGTTCCAAAGCTTCTCCAGAACACTTTGGTACGGGCATATCTCGCAAGGCTTTGAGGAGATCGAGGAATTCTGCCTGCCCAGGTTTGACCCCGCCAAAGCGCTGGGCTGCTCGACGATCTTTGATGAGCAACTGGGCTGCCTTTATTTTTACTCTATCTGAAAAGACACCTTGGAAATGTATTTCCGCCCGTTTGATCAGCCAGAGAATGAGGGTCTTTTCCTGAGAAAATTCCTCAGAGGTGGAAGGCAACGATGCGTTTTCCATTTGCTGTTGCCACCAGGTACGGAGATATTTCTTCTCGTCAAAATGGAGATTGAGAACCAGGCAGCGCCGGACAAAGGCGGCAGGCAGTTCTTCTTCCTCGTTGGTTGTGATAATTACCAGCGGCTTCTTGATCACGGAACCTATACCGACAGACTCGTCAAGCATCGGTACATGAAAGCCACCATTTCCCAACACTTCAAGGAGGGTATTGGGCAGGGAAGGATCAGCCTTGTCGATTTCATCAATCAGCAGGACAAAACCGCGTTCCGCAGTCTCAAACTCTTCGGCTTCCTCGTAAAGGAAGCCCGGTTTATAAAAGGGGTAGCGACAGATCTTGTACTGTCTATATGCAGATATGCAATCAAAAACCCACCACAGGACCCCGGGGCTGATAAAGTTTCCTGGACGCAGCCCGTAATCTTTGTCTTTTACTTCAGGAATCTCAATTCGACCGATCGTTTTCGGAACACTACTTCGGTTGAACTGGTAAATATCTTTGTTTCTCTGGCGGGAGGATTTCTTTTTTTTATGACGAGCTATTTTCTTTTTTCTCAGCGTATTCGGCTGTTGGGTGTCGGTGGCCTCAGCAGTAACAGCCTGCATTTCTTGCCCTTCCCGGCGGATAATTCTTCGTTGTTGCACCAGGGCTGATTCCGCAGCCCGGGTCTGGGCCTCACTGAGGCGAGCCACTGGATCATATTTCCAGAGAAGATCTCGCCCCTCAGAGGCGGCAGTGATACTTTCAGCGATAAAATAACGATCTAGCTCCTGCGCAGCAGCGCGGGCTAACTGGCTTTTTCCGCTGCCGGGTTCTCCGCGCACCAGGAGGGGACGACCTGTAGCCAAGGCCATTTCCAGGGCAAAGGCTGATTCTTCATCAAAGATATGAAAACTCTCATCCCAGGATTGACACCGTTCGAGTTTTATACGCTGCCCAACCCTGATGTTTTGAGGGCGAGGCTCATCGCTGCTCATATTCAACACACCTTGTTTCTAATTACTTTCCTGCTCTGTATAACCGAATCTGTAAAGCTCCTGTTCCGCGTTGAGAAAAAACGAAAGAGAAGCTCTTTAGCCAACAACCCTGAAGGCATTGTTTGAAAAAAATTGTATAATAAATTTGAAAGGATGTCCAAGGATATTTTTTAGAAATTCGCTGAGGGAAGAGACTGATTCGCCGCAATCAGCAGGACAGGGCGCATGCACACCTTTTTACCGGGAGATCAACAACTGCTTTCAGGCAGTTCAGGAAGGGGGAGGGATTTAGGGAGCCGGAAGTCAATTACGTTGATGCAAAACTGAAGGGAAAGGCGCGATTAAAAAAACGGACACGCAAATCGACTGCCGGGCACGGATTATTTGCTCCGGCAGTCGGCCTCAAAAAAACTACAGCAGCCCTTCCACCCGCTTCACGGCGCAGAAGTCACCGCACATGGTGCAGACATCGCCGTCTTTCGGCTGAGAGGAATCCCGATAGGCCCGTGCCTTTTCCGGGTCAAGGGCCAGCTCGAACTGGCCTTCCCAATCCAGGTTACCTCGTGCCGTGCTCATGGCATTGTCGCGGTCAATGGCTCCGGGAATACCTTTGGCCAGATCCCCGGCATGGGCTGCAATTTTAGAGGCGATGACTCCCTCTCTTACGTCATCAGCAGAGGGCAGGCGCAGATGCTCTGCCGGAGTGACATAGCAAAGGAAATCCGCCCCGTGCATGGCAGCCAAGGCTCCGCCGATAGCTGCGGTAATATGGTCATAGCCTGGTGCGATATCGGTAACCAGCGGGCCGAGCACATAAAACGGTGCATTATGGCAGAGTTTTTTCTGAAGCTGCATATTCATTTCCACTTCATGTAAGGGTACATGGCCGGGACCCTCAATCATCACCTGGACCTTACGTTCCCAAGCCCGCTTGGTCAGCTCGCCCAAGGTGATCAGTTCCTCAATCTGGGGCGCATCAGTTGAATCCTTGATGGCACCGGGTCGCAGACCGTCACCCAGGCTGATACAAACGTCGTGTTTTTCGCAGATATCCAGCAGACGATCAAAATGCTCGTAAAAGGGGTTCTCCTTCCCGGTTTTTTTGATCCACTCAAAGAGGATAGCGCCGCCCCGGCTGACAATCCCGCAGAGGCGGGGATTGGTTGTGATGCTCTGCACGCATTTCTTGGTCAGACCGGCATGAATGGTGATAAAATCAATGCCGTTTTCAGCATGAATCTCCACGGTCCTGAACCAGTCATCCAAGGTGAGTTCTTCAGTGGGCTTTCCGGTCCTGGTCAGGGTGTCGTAGATGGGTACCGTTCCGATCATTACCGGAACTTCCGCCACCAGCCGTTTCCTGAACCCCTCAGTATCACCGGAAACACTCAAGTCCATGATCGCATCAGCCTTGAATTTCAAGGAAAGCTCGGCCTTGTTCATCTCGCCGTCAAAAGAGCAGACATCCTTGGACACGCCCAGGTTAGCATTGATCTTGGTCGTCAGTCCCTCACCGACTCCGCCAGCCCGCAGGTTGGTATGGTTGCGATTGGCAGGGATGACGATACGGCCTTGAGACATCTTTTCCATAAGATCCTGCTTGGAAATAGACTCGTTTTTCAGCACTTCTTCCATCTGCGGGGTAAGAATGCCCTTGCAGGCCGCATCCATCTGGGTGGTATACTCTCTCATCTCTTTTCTCCTGAGTTAAAAATTTCCTGAATTTCTTTGATCCGCTGCCCGATATCTTCAGCTCCGATAATCTCGGTAACCAAGCAAACGGTTTTTGCCCCGCGTTGTAACACCTGGGGCAGGTTCTCTCGTTTAATTCCGCCGATAGCCACAAAGGGGATATTATGGTGTTTAACCACATACTCCAGATACTCCAGCCCCACAGCATCACAGACATCTTCCTTGGTCTGGGTGGTGAAGATCGGTCCGACGCCGAGGTAGTCTGCCCCGTCCTCAATGGCCTGCCGAGCCTGCTCCGGGGAATGGGTGGAACAGCCGATGAGCATCTCCGGGGCAATTTCGCGCAGGGCCTTGACTGGCAGATCATCCTGGCCCTGATGAATTCCGTCTGCTTCAACCATTAGGGCGATATCAGCATAGTCGTTGATAATGAAGGGCACTCCGGCATCGCGGGTAATCTCGCGGATGGCACGGCATTCCTCATAAATCGAACGGACGCTCTTATACTTCACTTTTTCTCGATACTGGAGCACGGATACTCCGGCATCCACCATTTGGCGAGCCACCTCCACATTGCTCCTGCCCCGAGAAAATTTTTCACCCAGGATCCCGTAAATACCCTCTGGCAGTTGACGACTGAAAAGCGACATTAACTCGGCCTCAAGCTCATACACGGAAAAGCGCAGCTCTTCCACTGTCTTGCCGGCACTGTACTCGCCCTTGGTCTTAAGGACTTCCTCTATGGTTCTACTGGCTTCCTGCACCCGTTTGAAGTTGGAGAGCACGGTGTCCCGGAGTCCGTTCCGCTGATCCGAGCCAATATCCTGCTGCGAGGTTATTTGGCCCACATCGGCGGCTGAGTCTCTTGCAGACAGCAAGGTGTGCTCTCGGCCTTTGAACAGGTCCCGCACCCTGTGGCGCAGGCTGCGGATAGCTGAGGAAAGCTTTTGATTATCAAGGCTGAAGCGGGCAATGTC
Organism: uncultured Candidatus Electrothrix sp.; assembly: GCA_965603655.1. Taxonomy (GTDB): domain Bacteria; phylum Desulfobacterota; class Desulfobulbia; order Desulfobulbales; family Desulfobulbaceae; genus Electrothrix. The sequence continues at coordinate 7,552 of CBFDDU010000130.1, forward strand.
CTCTAAAACCCGTAACCCTTCAGCAGAACGGTTAATATTTGCATCAAGCAATCTATTTTGATTCATAGTTTTTGTATAATCGTGACTGATAGCATTATTAATATTCCCGGTTAGGTTCGAGAGGTCAGGCAATTCCAGCATTCTGTAAACTGCTCTTCAGACTTTTCGCCACAGACTTTGCATACCCAGTTGGGGGCACCGGTGTTCTTTCTTCTGATTGCCTCTTCGTACTCAGTGATTATCGCTCTTGCTGTATCAAATTTGGACGCATCATGTATCCAGAGAGTCGGCGCTGTCTCAGCTGTCATGGGTAGCTCGCCCCGTAAAGAGGATAGATTTTCATTTGTCAGCTCACAGGCGATCTCTTGCGATTCCAGCAGGCCTTTCACAAGATAGGCCTCTGTAATATGCTGAGCTATATAGATCTTGACCATTATTCTTGCCTCTCCGGCTTAATGAACTCGTCCAGCTGTGGTTTGATATTCGGGAAGAGCTGCTGCATCAACTCCTCAGTGGCGATTTCATTATCCGCATATTCAAAGCCCGGTGAGACGGCCTCGCTGATTAATCCATACTCACCTGCGCAGATCCGCGATGCCTTCCACCAACCGCCCGGCACCAGTAATTGCAGGGTCTCGCCGTGAGCGATATTGGAACCAAGAGTTTTCTCGGAAAGCACCCCATCCGGGGAAACGATGGTGTACTTGATCGATGCGCCGAGATGGTGGTAGTGAAGAATATCTGATTTATTCCTATGCAGGAATCCGCCGGGGCTGTCCTTGGTCAGCATATAATAAATGGAAGTCAGGGTTTTTCTGCTGCCGTTTTCCGTGTCGCAACGCAGGTCGGACTCGTAGGTCCTGCGGAAATAGCCGCCTTCGGTGGGATGGGGTTCAAGACCGAGGAGGGTGATAATATCGTCAGGAGTCATTGCAATCAACCACCATGCTCCGCCTGCACGCCCCTGACTTCTTCCTCTGTCAGTTCGGTCATTTCCGCAATAGTTTTGATGTCCAATGTGCCGGTCTGAAGGAGCTTTCGTGCGATTTGTACGGCTTTTTTCTTTCCCCCCCGTTTTTCCCCTTCCAAGACAGCGGCGGTATAAGAGGATTCAAACATGCTCGCCTGATAATGCAAATTTTCCCGGTGACGTTCATAAGCCCGTCGCTCATTATCAGGAAGCTTCATGATATCAAGCTCATGTTTTGCCTTTTTCAGCCCTCTTGCTTGAAATTCCTCTTTTATTTCTTCATTTTTGAGAAAATATATCCACTCATCCAAGGTGTCTTTGGCGACATCATTGAAACTGTTGACCTTGATGAGATAGTATTCCGGGAAAATTCGGGCAACCTCCTCTTTATGATAAAGGGCCTGCTGATTCTCGGATAGCCGAAGGATATCTTGATTGTGAATGCCCTGGAAAGAGGTTGAGCCGTGTTAGACTTTGTCTGTTCCCTGGCCGAGATCGAAATAAAGAATATTCACGGAGATCACCTTAACCACGGCGGAATAGGGGTCGCCTTCCTGAAGGTGTTCGGTGATGACCTTAGAGGTGCCGAAGAGAATACGCTGGAGGTAATATTCATCCTTCCGGTTTCTGACCTTGAGATCCACCCGGTTGAACTTGTCCCGCTGGTCTTCCTTATTCCCTTCACTCTCAAGAATTTCCAGAATATGGATATCGTCTTTCAGGAGTTCGCTCAGGAAACCTTCCAGTATGTCGAAATTGGCCTTGCTCCGCAGGAGCTTTTTCATGGCCCAGTCGAAGCTGATGAGTTTTCTTGTCGGCATATTTTTATATTTTGTTTTGATCTGGTTATGGGGATAACAGGAAGGTTATCTCCATGCGCCTACTAAACATCGGTTGACAACCATTCAAATCACCACACCACTGGAGTTATTTCTTCCCTCCAAACACCGAAAAAATTCCATATTTGAAATTGCAGTCAATATCCTGAAAGCCAACTTCATTCAACGCATCAAGCTGAGCGTCCAATGTGTCTGGAACGTTATCCTTATTCTCTTTATATTCCCGAGGGATTTCTAATAATTTTTCTCTCCCTTTGGTACCGGGATGCGCCTTGAGCCATTCGGTCCAAGTTGAGAGGTAATACTCTTCTAATTGCTCTGAAGGGGACAGGACAGCATCATAGTTAATAAAATATCCACCGTCAGAGAGATGGCTGTAAATATATTGATATAATGCTTTCTTGTGCTCAAACGAAAGGTGATGAATTGCTAACGAAGAATAGATAAAATTAAATGTTGATTGCAGCGGGTCATTGGCAAGCAAATCCTGAAAACTGGCTTGCGTATAATAAATATTTTTCTGTGTTCCAAGCCGAGCTTGCGCAGCAGCCAACATTTCATTGGAGCCATCAATAAGCTGCACCTTGGCGGGCTGATATGATTTCAACAACTCTTGAATAACTACCCCATCTCCGCAGCCGAGATCCAAAACTGATGCCTGGGGATTTCGAGCAATAAAATGGCCATACAGAGAAGCTATAATGCCAATGCATTGCCGCCGAAAAGGCAAAAAGATGTCAGCGGCATCGCGGTAGTTTTGGGAGAATTC
>CBFDDU010000131.1:0-10104 GCA_965603655.1 uncultured Candidatus Electrothrix sp.
TTATTGAGCAAGCTGAATCCCTGGCAAGGAGGGCCTCCTATCACCACGTCGGCACGAGGAATACTGATCTGATCGTCTTTCAATATTTCCGCAAGATCACCGACAACACAGTGCGGACCGAAGTTCTCATTATATGTATCAACACAGAACGTATTGAAGTCATTGGCCCATACAGACTGAAAGGGCTGCCCAAAGGACTCGGAAAATCCTAAAGACATTCCGCCAGCTCCGGCGAATAAATCAATCAGGCGGTAACGCTGTGAGGTTTCTTTGAGCAGGGTACCGGAACAGCGCGTTTTATAGGAGCGTTCGTCTTCCCGTAATAGCAGCGTACTCTTCATGCGATCAGAACTCATAAGCCGTTTTGCTGGGTTCGGGCAACGGCTTTCTGGCCGACAACCTGGGCAAAGGTCTGGGGCCGGGATTTTCTGGCTAGGACGAGGTAGGACACGAGTATTTTTGATTTATTGATTCAATTCAGGATATAGTTAAATTTCTTTATGCCACAACAAAAAAAAATCGGTAGAAAATCACCTCAAATAGACTTCCATAATCTCACAACCATTTACCTGGACATCAATTTGTTGCTTTGTTATGACAGCTACCATCAACATTCCCATGAGCGTTTTCCCTCCTTCAGACTTTTCGGAAAAGAGCAGAGTTGGATTGCCTGAGTTTGCTGCCTGACATTCGGCAACTACGCCTGATGAAAGCCAGACATAATGAGTCGATTTATCCTGATACGCACTAAGTCTCGTCACCTGCACGTCGTTAACCCATTCATTTGCGTAAACGTATTCATGGGAAGAAAAAAACAACAGTACAAAGGCAAGTAACAACAAAGTTGCGAATTTCATTTTAATCTCCATTCGTTGATTAACCTTTCAAATCTATTTAATTAGCAAGCAGCAATATCTTCAGGATTGCCGGAAGCCAGCCTTTGTTAGGCCCCTCTTTATCATCGTCTGCCAGAATAACATTTTCAATCACATACATGACCGCCGCAAACTGATCCGCTGTCAGGCCGCATTGTACAGTCTTCGGGGAATTGGTCAGCAGAGGATTCTCCCCGCCGTCGCTGTCAATGGCATAAGCGTAAACCTGATGCTCTACCCCATCATTCAGTGAATCAGGAAAAGCGAAAGGCAAGTCACCACGATAAACATCAGCTAAGGCAGCACCGACAAAGGTGCCCGTACCAGCAGGGCCGTCGGCATAGAAATGAACGTAGATGGAATCGGTGGTATCCGGGTCTTTTGCCCAACCGGAGTAAGTATTGCAACCTGCGCTGTCAAAATAGCCTACAGGAGGGTCATTGATATCAGGAGTAATACCAACAACAGCGGCTTGACTATCTGAATAATCATGACTTCCCGGAGTAAGGTCATTGAGATAAAAATATTCATCCTGATAGGAGCCATACCATCCCCAATTAAAATGAAAATAATCAGAACTCGAATACCCATCGCAGACAAACGCATGCCCACTCCCAGCATCCACGTCATACCCTCTGTATATCACAGGTCGGTTGTTATCTATCTCTTCCCTAAGAAGAGCTGTCCAATCCTCTCCAGAATAACTAGACCTCTGAACATAAGAAGCCGTATCACTATAGCTAAAATATGTTTTCAGCGCTGTGGCTGTCGCACCTGTGAATGCCCCCGAGCCGGTCGGCCCGTAATTCATATCCACAGAAATACCGACATGATGCAGCAATTCGGCTACATCTGAATCATAATCTGATAAAGAATCAGGCATGGAATCCCAATCATATATCGTGGAGCCGAAGTCGGCGGATAAGGTTCCATAGGTGGAATGAAAATATGAATGGGAACCGGAACCAATTTCCGGGAAATTATGATATTTCATCACCTGAGCCATAGCAACCGCAACACATCCTACCAAGGCATGGCCATCTGGGCCAGATGAATCCACCGGACAGTAATCATTATAATATGTACTCTGTCCCCATTCCGTTGATAAAAGCGGCCCTGCGCTTGCTGTCGCCAGATCTTCTTCCGCAACTACGGAAGATTCATCTTGAGTGAAACTGTCTGCACTGATGCCGAAGCGACCCCATGCTGCCGCAGCCTTCGGCAGAGGAGTATGTTTCAATTTAATGGCGTTTAAGATATCTTTCTTTACATTTTCCATCCATTCTTCAAACTGAATCGGGCGGTCCTGCTCAGAATAGGCTCCTGTCGGCGAAAAAGCAATGACAGGATAGGCCACGTCATCACCGGATATTATCATCCATCCCCCCTGAGGAAAAGAGAGGACATAATAGAGGTTCGTCGCTATCCCGGCTAATTGAACAGTCGCTTTCTTCTTGGTACTGACTTTATGATTTTTTGTGCCCCACTTTTCCAAAGCCCAATTTTTTGCAAACTGCTTGATCTTCTCTTCCTCGACAGGCTTGGCAGCTGCATTATGAATGGCGAATAGGAAGGAAAAAAATATGGCAACAAACGTTTTAATCATCGAGTTCCTCATTGTCATCATGAGCTTCAATTCGCCGCTGAAGCAGCGAACTCTGTTCGCAGCACCCCTCTGGAACGTATTTACTCTCCTGCCAGCGCAAGCGTCCGATCAATCAAGCAATCGCTGATCCAGATATCCGTAGCCCGAAGCTGCTCAAGATATAGTCGCACATGATTAATAATCCTTTAAATCTGCTTCCAGTTCATCTGGATCATAATCAACAACATCAATGCGGTGCTGACGACACGCCTCAAGAAAAGTGTACCGATCAACTCCGGCAAACTCACAGGCCGCGCCTGCTGAAAATTTCCCGGCCCGGAACATCAGCAAGGCCGCAGAAAGCTTCAATTTAGAGGCCAATTCGCCTGCCGATATGTCCAAAAGGTACTGGTCTGGAACTTGCACAACGACTTCCATTCGTTCACCTCATACGGAATAATTTTTTCATGCGCTCCGCCCGTTATTCAATCACTTAGAGAATAACGTACCATCTCTGAAGAAATTTGTCTCGCCTGTTAAAACTCTTATTGCTTGAAATATTGATAAATGGGGAAGAACCCTGCACAAACGTGCAAAGGGATGGAGAGAAAAAACAATGGAGGGGTAAAAAAGATAAAAAAAAGCCGGGCACCCTGCAACACACAAAGGGACTCGCTGCCGCTGCTTCCTCCCGGACCTGACGGAGTTCACGATTCTTTGTTGTGCAGGACCCGGCTATCAAAACGTGGGTCAAATATGTAATTGGCGGAGAGGGTGAGATTCGAACTCACGGTACTTGCGTACACACGCGTTCCAGGCGTGCACCTTAAGCCACTCGGTCACCTCTCCTGCTCCATGAAAAGCAACCGGTCGGGAAAAAAGAAGTTTCGTACTCCAACCGTTACTTATACTGCTTCGGGCACATTTTTATAAACCGCCTGCGTCTTTTTAACAAGGAAAAAAACACACCCTTCATCTTTTTTTTCTCCGCCGCCTGAAAAAATCCTTCAGAAGAGCTGCGCATTCCTCAGCCCTGACACCTCCAACAACGACAAAACTATGATTCAACTTTCCGTCATTGCCAATACTGTACAGGGATTGCAGCCCCCCGCCCTTAGGGTCTGTGGCCCCGAAAACGACACGCTCCACCCTGGCCTGAATCATGGCTGCTGCGCACATAGGACAGGGCTCCAAGGTAACATACATGGTGGTTGCAGGCAGGCGATAGTTCTTCAACTTTTCTGCTGCTGCCCGCAGGGTGTGGATCTCCGCGTGCCCGGTAGGATCATGAGCCTGGATGCAGTTATTGCCCGCCCCAGCCACAAGCGTATGATCTCGAGCAACCAGAACTGCCCCGACCGGCACCTCATCTCTGGCCGCCGCACCAACAGCAAGTTCAATGGCCTTGCCCATGAAATAGAAGTCCCTGGCCTCCTGCTCTTCTCCACCCATCAGCCTGCCTCAACAAAAACCGTCTCGCATTAAAATAATCACGAAATATAAACACCTTCAATCAACGCCCAATCCTTTATATCTCCTGCGCGATCAAAATACATCAGAGAGCTTCAGGCTCCCCAATACACCGTAACTGGCCTTTCCTGCTGACGGAGGACAAAGCGCACCGGCATCTCCTCTGCCGGGCCTGCCTCTTGGGCCTTTGCCAGCACTAATTTTTTTTCCTGCCCTGTGATATGGAGAATAATCTCCTGGGAGCTTAAAATAGCGGGGAGCGTCAAGGTCATGCGCTCATGGGGGGCATCAGCGGGAGTGACAGCCATGCAGTTCTTGCCGGAGTTCATATCGCTGGCTGCTGCAAGCTGGGCTGAACCAGGAAAAAGGGAGGCGGTATGGCCGTCATTCCCCATACCGAGAATCAGCACGGTAAAGGGCCGAGGGACCTTGCGCAGTTCCTGCTCACACTGGGCCTCGCCTTGGGCTGCTGCGGGAGAAGGATTTTTGAGACCGATAAAGGTGGCTGCTGCTGCCCGATCCTGTAAGAGATATTGGCGGACCAACTGCTCATTGGAGGCCGGATCAGCAGGATCAACCCAGCGTTCATCAACCAAGGTAATAACCACATCCTGCCAAGGAATATCTACAGTAGAAAGCTGCTTGAACAGGGCCTTGGGAGTGGAGCCTCCAGAAACGACGAGACTCGCCCGCCCATGAGCGACAATGCTTTTCAGCAGAGATTGACCGATTCGATCCGCTAGCTGAGAAACGAGTATTCCAGTATCTTGAAAGATGTTTTCTACCATAGAGTTAGATTAGAACAGTCCTCCCATTCCTCTTCCATATTCACGGTCCTTTTCTTCGGAATGTGCTCACGGATAAATCTTTTCCATTTTGTCGGTGAACGGATGATCGTAAAGCCCACCTCTATAAAATCACCGTGTCTTCGCACCCAACGGGGCTGCACCTGAAGCTTATACGAATCCGCATCAGGACCACCGACAATCACGGCAGTGTAAATCTTTTTCTCCACAGCGAATTTATTCGACATATCAGTCAAGCACAGACCTTCAAGAGAGATATCTTCGACAATAGCGTCGTACTCATAGGTTCCGTCTGTAATGTCAGCTATATAACCTCTAAGCTTAACCCTATCCTGCTTGCGAAATTTACTGTCGTCCACCATAGCCTATTACTTTTACTTGCTCTACGATTTATTAATCGTTGCTCGCTCTTCTCTCTGCACCTACTCTGCACCTACTATGGCGCGACCAGATTATTTTTTTAGAAACGAACAAAATGACCAGCATCCTCCGCTCCAGGATGAATAATATCATGCTTACCGAATCAGCTCTTTAAAATAATCAATGGACGAATATCTTGTCGAATAACAGGCCGGTCGACGACTGCTTGAGCGAGCAATATGGATCAGGTAGCCCAGACCGAACGTGGCTGCTCCCCGCAAGACCTTTTCCGTATCATCGACAAGCAGGGTTTTCTCAGGAACAAAACCCAGCAGCTCCTGCAAACGAGGCCAGAACTCAGGCTCTTCCTTAGCAAAACCGACTTCTTCGGCACACACCACCCGATCAAACCATGCCCCGATGGAGGTCTTTTCCAACTTGATGGACAAGGCCTTGGAATGGGCATTGGTGACAAGATAAAGCTTCTTCCGCTGCTTCAGGCAAAACTCGAGAAACTCTACAACATAGGGATGAACACCTATGAGGTGGTTGATCCGCAGCTTCAACTCCGGCAGATCAAGCTCAAGGGTATGCGACCAGTACTCAAGATCCGCCCACTGCAAGGAGTTCTCCACCTTTTGGTAACGGGCCCGAAGCTCTCGACTCGCTTCTTCCACGGAAATATTATGAAGCAGGCTGTAATGTTCCGGCAGGTATACCTCCCAGAAATAATCATCAAAATGCTTATCCAACAGGGTGCCGTCCATATCCAGCATAACCGTCTCAACATCATCCCAGGAAAAATCGGGACGAATTTTATAGCCGCATACCTGTTCCGCGTTCTCAGTGTATTCTTTTATATCCTGCATACTCTCTGTCCGCCTTGTTTTATCCAACCGGAAAGACCGGTTCCTTGAGGATCTCTCCACATATAATATATGATCTAATACAAAAGAGATATGCTGTCAAACCGGATTTATTGTTTCTGTCAGCCCTTTTGCCTGCCGAGAAAATTGAGAGCCGTATCTATCCGCTGAAACAGGCCCGCCTGCTCAGCATGTTCATCAAGGGCAACGATGAGCCGCTGGTCCGGAGTCAGGCGCACCGGTTCCGGTGCTGGTGGGGCAGGGGCTCTTGCCGGTACACGTAGTCCCCTACTCAACGGCCTGACCTCCTTCTTTTTGTTCGGATTTTTCAGATTTTTCGGAGCGTTCGATTTTTTTGGACGAGAATGCTCAATAAAGGCGAGGAGAGTCTCCGGGGCAACCGATGAATGCTCGCTGAAGCTGAACACTAAATTGGCCGGTCCCTGTTCAAGCTTGGTGATCCCCAGTTGACGGAGCGGATATTTAAGACCAACCAAGGCAAACAGGGTCTCTGCCTCACGGGGCAAGGCACCGAAGCGGTCAATGACCTCATCCCGCAGGTCGGCCAACAGTTCTGGATCTTCATTGCCAGCCACAGAAAGGCGACGATACAGGCGATAGCGCAAGACAGTATCTCGGACATAATCATCCGGCAGAAAGGCGGACACCCGTAATTTGACATCGGGTTCCACTTCAGGTTCGGACAGGTCGCCTCCCTGCTCCGCCTGTTTTTTCAGATCCGCCACCGTGGACTGAAGCAGTTCAAGATAGAGATCATAGCCCACAGCGGCAATATGGCCGGATTGAGAGACACCGAGCAGATTACCTCCGCCTCGGATCTGGAGATCATTCATGGCTAGCTTAAAACCGCCGCCCAGCTCGGAACAATCCATCAGGGCACGCAACCGCTGGCCGGCATCCGAGGTCATTTGCTCGCTGGACGGCACCAGCAGGTAGGCATAGGACTGGCGGGAAGAACGCCCTACCCTGCCCCGCAACTGGTACATATCCGCAAGCCCGATGCGATCAGCCCGATTAATAAGAATAGTATTGGCATTGGGAATATCCAGGCCGGATTCAATGATGGTGGTGCTGACCAGAATATCCACCTCATGATTGATAAAGCTGACCATGATATCTTCCAGATGCTTGCCCGGCATCTGACCGTGGGCCACCGCAATGCGGGCATGGGGCACCAGCTGTTCGATCTGTTCCGCAACCCGATGGATGGACTTGACCCGATTATGGACAAAGAAAACCTGACCTCCCCGTTCCAGCTCCTGCTGCACTGCCTCCCGGATCACCAGATCATCATGGCGGGCGAGAAAGGTTTTGACCGCACGCCTCTGCCGGGGTGGACTGGAAATCACGGACAGATCGCGAATCCCCAAAAGGGACATCTGCAAGGTGCGGGGGATCGGGGTGGCTGTCAGAGTCAGCACATCCACATCAGCCCGCAGCTTTTTGATCTTTTCCTTATGGGAAACCCCGAAGCGGTGCTCCTCATCCACGATCAGCAGGCCCAGCTTCTGAAAAACAATGCTCTTAGAGAGCAGACGATGGGTCCCTACCACCAGATTGACATGCCCCTCTTTCAGCTCCCGAACAATATCCTTCTGTTCCTTGGTGCTGCGAAAACGGTTGGTGCAGGCCACCTCCACATCAAAACCGGAAAAACGCTCCCGAAAGGTCGCTGCATGTTGTTCCGCCAAAACCGTGGTAGGCACCAAGACCGCCACCTGAAAGCCGTCTTCAATGGCCTTATAAGCGGCCCTGACCGCGACCTCGGTCTTGCCGTAGCCCACATCGCCACAAACCAGCCGGTCCATGGGTTTATCTGAACAGAGATCCTTGAGCACCTCGTCAATGGCCTTGGCCTGTCCTTCCGTCTCGTCATAGGGAAAGGATTCAGCCAGCTCCTTAAAAAGGATACCCGGCGGCTGAAAACAATGGCCCTTGCGTATCTCACGGCGGGCATAGATAGCCAGTAACTCCTGCGCAACCTGCCAGACTGCCTCGGTGACCTTTTTTTTGGCTGTCTGCCAGCGTTGAGAGCCTAGCCGATCGAGCTTAGGCTGCTGATCCGTCAGGCCCTGATACCGACTGACCCAGTGCAGCTGATGGACCGGAATATAGAGCTTATCATTACCCAGAAACTCAAGCAGCATGAAATCACCGCGCTGCCCGGCAAAATCCATATTGACCAAGCCTTGAAAGCTGGCCAGGCCGTGATCCCGGTGGACAACAACATCCCCGACAGAGATCTCCTCCAAGGCAACAGGTTCACCTTGGGGCCTGCTCCCCTTCTTTCTGCGGCCCGGCTGGAGACGTTTTTCCCCGAAGAGTTCCGCTGCCGAAAGGATATGCAGCTGCTCTTCCGGCAAATCAAATCCCTGGGACAGGGGATGCTCAACAAGGAGCACCTGCCCCGGATACTGCTTTTGCAGATCAAGCGGGGTTGCCCCCCGACCACATTGGATGCCGTATCCTGCCAACATCTCTTCCAGATGCTCTACCTGCCTGCCGGAGCGACAGGCAAAAACAACCGTATCCTCAGCCTTCTGCCATTTGAGGAGACGGTCAGCAAGCGGGGCCAGTACCCCTCGTTTTTTCCGTTGCAGCTCTATCTCCTGCCGGAGCAGGGAATGATCACCCACCTGCTGGAGAATTGGTGCTTGGGCAGCCTCTGGATCAGGATAAAGACAGAGATCAACCCGGGGTCGCTCTCCCAGGCTTCGTTCCAATTCCTCCTGCTCCACAAAGAGGGTCTTCGGGGGCAGGGCCAGCCCGTGCCCTCCTTCGCTTGCGGCATCCTCATAATTCGCCGCTATCCTTTCCCGCACCAAGGTCATTTTGCGCCGGATGGTCACCGGATCATACAAAATACAAGGGCAGTCAGCGGGGAGATAATCAAACAGGATCTGCGGGCCAGGCTCCCGGTAAATAAGCGGGAGCAGAAATTCAATCCCTGGAAAACGAATCCGGTCTCGCAACTGCTGCATGATTTGCCGGAACTCGTCAGAATCAGCATGGTCTGGGGCAAGCTCTTCAACAACAAGGTACAGGTCCTGCCGCCATTTTTCCACAGCAGACGAGGCAGGAAAGAGGACATCCGAGGCAGGCAGGAGCACAACCTCCTCTAATTCCTCCTCGGAGCGCTGGGTCAACGGATCAAAAACCCGGATGGACTCCACTGTATCGCCGAAAAAATCAAGACGCAGAGGCCCTTGACCGGCAGGCCCGCCAGAAAACCCGAAAGCAGGCGGAAAGAGATCAACAATACCACCCCGCACAGCCAGATCACCGGGCTGGCGCACCAGCTCACAGGACTGATACCCGGCATCAATCAGGGCGGAGATCAGGGCATCCCGATCCGTGTCTTCACCGGCCATGACCAGCTCACAGCTTTGAATCAAGGCCTGTTGCGGTAAAATCCGCCGCAGAACAGCCTCGACCGAGGTCAGGACAATGCAAGGGCCACTGCCTTCCTGAAGGAAATAAAGGGTGGCAAGACGGGCCGCCACGGTGGCCGGATCCGGGGCGAGCTGGGTATACGGAGCTATCTCAAAAGCTGGATAGGTAAGGACCGGGATATCGGTAAAGAGGCGAATATCCCCGGCCAACGAATCAAGCAGATCATCGGAAGGGACAAGGCAACAGATGGTCTGCTGCTGTATTTCCTGAAGCCGGGCTGCGAATAAGGCCGTGCTGCCGCCGTGCAACCCGCAAATGTCTCTTTTCTTTCCCTGCTGTCCTTCCCTGCCGGACAGCTGTTTGCAGATTGACAGCATGGTTTCCGCTCTGCCGAAATATTTTTTAATGACAAAAGGGGAAGCAAGCACGGCTACGGCAGAATACAACCGATACTCAACCTCCTCTCAAGAACCCCCTCTCCTCTACAAGAGAAAAAGGGGTGTTATTTTCTTCGATAATGACAAGAACAATATTCAGTCATCAGCAAAAAAGCAAGGGAAAGCGAAGGGTGAGAAAAAGAGGTTCAGCTGCAAAACAGCTGACCGCAGTAATCAGTGTACCTTGCTGCGCAGGCAGCTGACATCTTCCTCGTTTAACAGCCCGTCCTCATTACAGTCTGCACATTTTGAGTACTCTTTATGGGCAATCATTTTTTCTACCTTACAGAT
>CBFDDU010000132.1:0-10092 GCA_965603655.1 uncultured Candidatus Electrothrix sp.
TAGCTACTCCAAGTATCTTTTGCAATGTGACCTCCATTCCTGGAAATTTTTTATGCAAATCAAAGGAAAACGGAAGTAAACAGAGCAGGAGCAAAATAATTTTTCAAAAATCCAGCCTGCACCGGTTACTCACTGCCACTGGCCAAGGCATACTTCAGAACAGGGATGCAAGCTCACTTCTTTTTCTTAAAGCTCTTCTCATTTCCTTTCAGCAGTCGCTCGATATTCTCATAATGCTTGATCCAGATCATGCCAACGACAAAGGAGGCGAGCAAAAGCTTCCACGTCGGTTCAGCAAAAAAATACAAACAAGGCAAAATCACGGCCGAGGCCAACAAGGAGCCGAGAGAGACAAATCCGGTGGCAGCAACAGTCGCGATAAAAATAGCTAGGCTGACCAGAACCGCCTTTGGGGCCAGATAGAGAAAAACTCCTAGGCCGGTGGCCACCCCCTTTCCCCCTTTAAAGGCAAGATAGATCGGAAACATATGCCCGATCACCGCAGCAGCACCGCAAAGGGCGATCACCATATGACGATTCGGGGTATCGCCAAGCAGGAGCCCGGCAAGAAACATGGGCAGATATCCTTTTGCGCAATCAAGGAGAAAGGTTAAGAAACCGAGTTTTTTACCCAACAGGCGAGAAACATTAGTGGCACCAATATTTTTACTGCCCTGCTCACGGATATTCACTCCGCGACCACGGGACAGCAGAAGACCAAAGGGAATAGCACCAATGAGGTAGGACATTATGATGAATAAAAAATGAGAAAAATGCATTATCGTCTGTTCAGGTTACATGCAGAGGTTTGCCCGAGAGCTGTTATCAGGTTTCTAAAAAAAAGAGCGGTCGCTTTATTACCGGGATGACGTTGTTCCTCTTCTTCATACATGGAGAACAGGCGAGTCAGAACGTGCATTGCATCTTCTTCAGTCAGGTCGCCCAAGTGCTCCCAAGCTTCGTTTGATGAACTCATATTTTTATAAGATTTCGGCGGTTGATGAAAAGGACCGGATCACCGGCGGGAAAAATATTTTTTATTTCTTCTTCTTTTTCAGGAGAAAGTCAAGTGTACAAAGGGAGAGACAAGGATATTTTTTTGTTTATAATAGCCTACCGAACCTGATCTTTTGTTTATACAAGCCTGCAATCATCCTCAAATCGATACGCATCATGAAACAAGCACGGGATAAAAAACGACAAGGAAAAATCGCTCTCTTACTCGTTGCAGCAGCCCTCGCAGTTCTTTTCATTGTTTTTGACGGGAAACAATACCTAAGCCTGACCTTTCTCAAATCCAGTCGCCAGCTCTTACAGAGCTTCTATATGGAGCATCAGCTGCTCACCATTGCAGGCTATATGGCGCTCTACATCCTTATCACGGCCCTTTCCCTGCCCGGTGCCTTGATCATGAGCCTGGGCGGGGGAGCCCTGTTCGGACTTTGGCTCGGCTTCCTGCTGGTTTCTTTTGCCAGCACCATTGGAGCAACCCTTGCCTTCCTGGCAGCACGCTTTCTTTTTAAGGATGCCATCCAGAGCCGATTCGGGGAAAAACTGATCGCCATCAATAAGGGGATTGAGCAGGACGGGGCCTTTTATCTTTTTACCCTACGCCTGGTTCCTATCTTCCCATTTTTTATCATCAATCTGGTCATGGGATTGACCCCCATCCGTACAGCGGTCTTTTATCTGGTCAGTCAGATCGGCATGCTTCCGGGAACCCTGGTCTATGTCAACGCGGGCACCCAACTTGGAAAAATTGAGTCTGCAAGCGGTATCTTATCACCGGGTCTGCTGCTCTCCTTTGCCCTGCTCGGTGTTTTTCCGCTGCTGGCAAAAAAGGTGGTTGATGTTGTAAGGAAGAAAAAACAATGATACTTTTCCCTAGCTGACATCGTTCCCCTTCCTCCCCACCATCCAGATCAGCTCTCGGTTCACCGCTGACACCTCGTTGACAACAACCGTAAAACCTGCCTCCCGCATCAAGACCGCCATCTTTTCAGCAGCACGATAATACGCCTGACCACCTGCGAACCTGATGCGCCCGTCTTCCAAAGACCAATTCCACGAGAGCTTACCAGAGGGGCGGATAACAAAACGGGTCACCAGGATGCCATTTTCGCCGAGAGCCGCAAAGCTGTTGTGCAACACCGCCGCTGCTGTTTCGTCATCCAGGTAATGGAACATATCCAGCAGGAGGACCAAATCAGCCGGGCGCGGAACAGGCGGGAGATCCGGAGCATAGCCGCAGACCGCCCGCCCCTGTCCGGCAAAGGCGATGGTGGCGGAACGTACCCGTTCTGGATCAGGATCAATAGCAAAGACCTCGGCCCCGGTACATTGCTCAAGGCACCAGCAGGCCGGAACCCCGTAACCGCAGCCTATATCAATGACCGTCCTGATTTCCCCCTGCCCTTGCTGTCCACGGGTGAGCATGTCCGGCAAATCAGCAAACATGGGATCGTAGCGCAGCTTAAAGCGGGCAAACATCCTCGTGTAGGCCTCTAAGAATCTGTAACGATGGCGGATGCGAACATCAACATCTGCATCCGCATCTCTCCCTGCGAGCTTTCCCTGTTGATCAGGAAAAAGAAAGCGATCCAGCAAAGGCGGCAAAAGCAGGAAGGTGCCAAGCAGAGAATAGCCGATACCGAGAAAGGAGGTGATACCGATGCTGCGCAGGACAGCATGCTCGGCAAAGGACAGCACGCCGAACCCGATCAGGGTTGAGGCCCCGGCCATGAACACGGCTGTTCGCACCAAGGCATAGGAAGGATGGGCAATATCCCGATAGCGTTGATGCGCCCGGACGCAGAAGACCGAATAATCAACCCCCATCCCCAGGATAACAATAGAAAGCATGAGTGCCGGGATATCCAAAGGATGACCGATAAGGCGCAGGGTGCCTAATGTGCAAACATAGGCGAAAAAAGGCGGCAGCAGGGTAAGCAAGGTCTGGCGCAGATCAAGATAAAAAAAGACCAGCAGTACGGCCACGCTGACCGCAATGATTACCAGCATCCGAGTAAAGGTTGTAAAGAGAATCTCTGCCAACCGTTCTGTAAAGTACTTCGCATCAAAGATACTGGCATCCTGCCCGTAGCGCTGCATCAAGGCAGGGGCCTGGTAGTTTTCTCCGGGAATCAGGGTGAGGAATTGGAGCAGACCTGCATGCCCCGTATTCTGTCCCGTATCCTTGGTGATCCCCAACAGCTCGTAAACCTTCTCAGGGACCTCAAGATGATCGAGGGATTCCGATTCAGGAGCCTGGAGTTGAGTAAAAAAAGCTGAAAAGGCGGCAGGGGCAAAGCCCAATTCCCCACCGATCCTGTTAAACGCTCTCTGAGTCTGTTCCACCCGTTCGTCGGTCCAGAATGTCCGCCAGGCAGTGAGATTCTCCGCTGCCCGTTCTCGGCCCGGAAAGAGCATGGACGGCACAAAGGCCCCGCTCAGTACATCCTCCCGGATATCCTCCTCCACCTTGGCAAGGAGCTGGTCATTATTGCTTTGTAGCTCTGCAAGGGAGGCTGCGGAACGCATCAGGATAACCCGCTCACCCATATCCCCCCATACCTTGGTAAACAAAGCATCTGCTGCCTGGGTCTCGGTACTCATGGTGTTCATGCTCCGCAGATCCACATGGAACTGGGGTTTGGCAAAAAAGGCCAGCCCGACAAAGAGCAGCAGGGCCGCAACAGCCCCTGGTTTCCCGGTGCTATACAGGCGATCAACCAGGCGACGGAGAAGCAGAGATCGGGTATGTTCCGAGGCTGGCATGGTCGGGCAAACCCAAGGAAAGACTGTATGGACAAAGAGGTAGGAGAACAGGATACCCAGGGCTGTGAACTGGCCAAGCTGGACAAAGATAGGGAAGCCGCTCCTGCTGAGGATGAGAAAAGCACAGATTGAGGTGACAATTGCCATCAGGGCAATAGCCCGCACCTCACGGGAGGCCTCTTTTCCCTTGGTTGCTTGGGGACGATCCAAAAATAAGAGATAGGCAATACCGTGATCCACCGTGATGGAGATGAGGGCACCACCAAAGCCCAGTACCATGATGGAGATGGAGGAGTGAAGCAGGGAATAGACAAACAGGGCCGCACCGGTTCCAGCAAGGGCCGGGACAAAGGCCAGCAGGCCGGTCAAAGGGCGGGGAAAGGCGAAATAGAGCAGCAGGGCAATCCCCACTGTGGCCAGGACCAGGGCCAGATTCACATCATGACGGATGATCTCCTCATTATCCAAGGCGGCTCGGTACCCCCCCACCGGGGTCAGCTGCATCTTCTCAGCAGGATATTGCTGGCCAAGTTCCTGCTCGGCCTGAGCAAGCAGCCGGGAAAGCTGGCGGGCCGAGGCCGTATCGGTGCCCGAGGCCTTGGGCCGGGCCGTGACCAGGAGATGGTGCTCGTCCTTGGAGAGCAGGCTCCCCTGATAGAAACGGGAGTTGAGCGAAGGAGCAAGCGGGGCCATGCGGGCCAGGACAAGATCCTTGAGCCCGAGAGGATCCATGCCCATGAATTCTGCCTGCCCGATCCCTTCCATGCCGCTGAGATCCTGGTACAGCTTGTGGAGGCGCTGGGCGATCTGATTCGGTTGCAAGAGCGGGGCAATTTCGCCCTCCAGCTCCTCTTCAGTAAAAAGTTGGGGCAGATTGCGGGCCGCATGCAGGGCCAGCTCAGGGATTAAGGAACCCAAGGAATCCGTGCCAACCTGAGTAAACAGACCGCTCTTTTCCAGCTTCTCTTCCAGATCCCTGCCGACTTCCACCAAGCGATCAGGATCAGCTTTTTTCAGCATGAGATCCACAGCGATCTGATCGTGGATAGGATGCTGCTCAAAGATATGAAGCCCGTCAGCAATAATTTTTTCTTGCGAGGGCAGAGAGCGAACCACATCCGTATCAATATGCACACGCAACAGCCCCAGGGCCGTCAACGCAGCAATCACACAGGAAACAATAACGAGATTTCTATAATTGATCATTGGGATAAAGAATAAATAAGCAGGGCAAGCAGGAGCAGGGTGAGTGCATGGGAGAGCAGGAGCGGCACCTTATGATTCTGGTACAGCTCGTTCATCTTCTGGATAAAGGGCAGGCCTCCGCAGAGCCTCCGGGCCCGATCAATGTACAGGGTTTCATTATCCGTCCCTTCCAGGCCTTGAAAGGCACAGAGCGGATACAGGGCGTAAAAATCTTCCCTGTGCTGCGCACGATTATACTGCTGCAAGAGCATATCATAGGGAACATCCCGCCATTCCTCCTGAACCAGCTGTTCTGCAAAGGATTGCTGCACGGCATAGGCGTGGGAAAGGCAGCGGTAGCGAATCCGGGTCAGATGCCGGTTCTCGCTCCGCCTGCTCCCGCTGGTGATACAGCCGAGGAACAGGGCCTTCCAGTCAGCGGCCTCAACATCTTTTTCCAGAGAGGTGCAGGCCTGCTGCAAGGCGTGGGCATCAAAACGCTGGAAAAAAACATCGTCCTCAAAGAGGAGGATTTTGGTCGAGTTTTCCTGAAGGGCTTTGCGCAGGCAGAGCAGGTGGGACTCGAAGATTCCCCTTTCCGGGGATAAAGGATGCTTTTCCACCAAGACGAACTCGACCCGGTCCAGCAGGCCCACCGCAGCAAATTCTTGCCGGGCTGCAGCCCTTCGATCCTCCCGCTCACGCAGGGAGATGCAGTAGATTCTGTCAAAAAAGGCCCAGCAATCAGAGTGTACAGCGTGTTTCACGTTCTCAAAACGGTTCGTTGTTGAATACCGGGCTGTTTTCGGGTTATGCTTGCATAACTTGCATGAGCAAGGGAAGGGAAACCGCGCGGCAGGATGACATCATAGCGCAATTGAACACAGTTCGTTATTTTTTAAAACCGATATGACGCAAATAATCAGGCAGGGGATTAAAAAAATCGGGGCAACTGAGTATGTGCGCTCCACCATTGTGGAAGAGGCTGACCTGTCCGCCTTTAGGGAAAAACCCACGCCGACAATCCTTGCCGGGGTCTTTGCCATTACCGTCAGCTTTGTTCTGGGCTGGCCTGCTGTTGCCCTGTGTGGTCTGCTCTCCATCAGGATGCATAACCCATGGATCGCTGCGGTGGGCGGCCCGCTGGTCTACGGATTTTCCCATCTCGTCTTCATGCTTGGCATGTATCTTTCTGGTGGGACCTATTCTCTCATCTTTTTGCGCTGGTTCACCAGGGTTTCTATGGAACGTCTGCTGGACTGGGCAGAGAAATAAGACATAGATCTCTGCGCTCTCCCAGATTGGCCTCCACTTCAAGGCGCATCATATCGACATGCACATGGCCCTTGCTGTCCACCGGATGTTCTGCAAGATATCTATCAACAAGCTCGGTGACAAAGGCCTCTCTGCGCTCAACCGGAACCCGTTCCGTATAGGGCAGCCAAGTGGTGCGCACCCAGCCCTCCAATCCGGCCCTGTCTGGATACGACATATCCTTGGCAATGAGCTCAACCCGGACAGGATGCAGCCCTACCTCCTTCAGCCATTTTTTGTACGCCTCAGGTTCATGAAAGCCGTAAGGAAAGGTGAAATCTGCAAAATACTGCTGCCATTCTTCCGCGACGAGGAGCTCGTCAAGGACGGCAAGAAAAGAGGCTGCGTTGCCTTTCCCAGCCATTTGCATAAGGATACGCCCCTCTAGCTTTAAGGCCCTGCTGATGCCGATCAGCACTGGGCGATGGTCTTGCAGCCAATGCAGGGCCGCATTGGAAAAAACGACATCAAACTCTGCCTCACAGGCCAGTTCTCTGGCGTCCCGCTGTTGGAAGGAGAGATTGGGGTGTTTTGCCCAAGGAAATTCTTGTCGGGCCAGATTCAGCATAGCTTCGGAACTATCCACACCAAGGACCTCACCGTCCGGCAGGTGTTCGGCGATTTCCGCTGTTATCTTGCCGTCACCGCAGCCGATATCCAACACAGCTTCATAACCCTGGAGATCCAACTTACTGATCAGCTCCCTGGCCCACCCCTGCTGCGCAGAGGAATGCCGAGCATAGTCTTCTGCATTCCAGCTGTATTGCTTTTCTTCTGCCATAGTTTCTCCCAGCGCAATAATGGGTTATCTCCGGTGCAGCTTAGCGGGATGATTCAGCCGAAGCGGTACAGAAGCACCCTATCCCTGCTGTTTTAAGATATCTTTTCTTTGTTCGGAACACCTTGTTGTCGATCTCGATAGCCTCATTCTAAACCTCGACTGGCTCGTTGTAAATTATACATGGGTCGCTTGCAGCTTTGGATGCTCTGTTTCAAGTATGGAATGAGGTGTACTTGATGCTCTTCGAGGATTATTTTCAAAAAACAGAAGAGTTATTTTGTTGGGTTGCAGGATGAAGACTCGAGCCTGCGATCCTGTCCTGTCAACTGTTGTTTCTTGTTTACTTTTAATGCAAGATGGTTAAGAGTTGGTTTAGACAGAATAATGACTTTGCTTTCCATGTTTGCCCGTTTAATATCCTGATAAGCGGAAAGAATGCAGATTATGAGCAATATAGGGACTATACGGACTCACTTTTCCATATTTAGTGCTTTAATATCAGCATAGGTGGAAAATGCGGTAATATATTACTGTCAATATCATGGAAAGTTTCCACTTATTAATACTGTTATGCATCAATATAGGACCTGATAATGTCTACTTCCTTCATAAGTTGGCTTTCTTTGTTTGATAACGCATATATGCAGTCACATGCTATGAAGGTGTCTACAATATGGTTTGATGAAATTGTGGCACAGGTGCCAAAACCAGAAATGGCTAGCACAATTGTAGATGTGATAAGTTCAAAAAAGACAATTACGAACTCTACAGCAGACGAGCTAAGGAATATCTTTATTCCAATTCAGAACAAGTTGGAGGGTTATCAATTTCTAGAGAACAATCCATGGAAGCATGAGAATCGTAAATTAGTAAGAGTGGCCGAAAAGGTAACGGCCAAAGAGACTATTAAAGAGCATCCTGGTACTACAGAAGATTCCCCAGGATTTAGGCATGAAGTAGCAATGGCTGGTGCTGGACTAATTGAAGGGATTGCCTTATGGAGCATGCTGAATAAAATGGAACCTGTTGGTTTTTTATCACATAAGCGTGAGAGCGAAGTAATACAACGAGTTTTTTCTGAATCTGAAAATAGAAATCCTCATGATTTATTCTCTGCATGTGTAGAAAAACGTATCCCAAATATTGAAGAACTTTCATGGGAAAGGGTTATCGAGTTGCGTAATAATCCTTTTATGGAGAAGTTTAGGCAAAAGATTACAGAAATACAGCAAGGTATAAGTTCTAACTGTCTCGGCGAATCTCTTGAATTAATTGAAGAGATAGAAAGAAAAGACATGGTTGAATTTATACGCTTAGCAAAGCCTTCATCAAACTCAATGTCTTTAATCAAGTTTATCTCAAGCAATATGCCACTTCCTATCCCAATCAATCCTGTATCAATAGGGTTGGGTATAGATGAGTACCAAAAAGGTAAAAAAATTGTTGAAAAATATGGATGGTTGTACTTTTTATTCGATCTTTCAGGGGAATAATATAAAGCATAACAAACGCTTGCACTCGGACAAAATAAAGCTGCACCGCTTTGCTATGCAGTTTTATTTTGCCGGTGAAGCGAGGCGTTAAATGCCTTGAGGAAACTATGCTGGAATTAAAGTTTGTTGCATCAATAGCAGAGCGTGATATTGATCTTTTGGTCATGGAAGAGCTGTCGGTAAGTACCGAATTCCGTGAATGGTTCTCCTCACGTGTATTTGGAGAACCAATTTACCAATCCAAAATCGGTGCATGGCATTCTGTTTCTGACGCACAGCTTGGCGAGTCTGATCTGGTATTTCTTTTTGAAGCAGTTGATGGGCCCCGAACAGCTGTCCTAATTGAAAACAAAATTGATGCTCCACCGCAGCCACAACAAGGTGAGCGCTATCGTTTACGTGGGGATAAAGGTTTAAAAGAAGGTTATTGGGAGAAATTCAAAACATGTGTTTTTGCTCCGAGTAAATATCTAACATCTTCCAAACATTCAGAAAGTTATGACGTAGAGGTCAGTTATGAAGAAATCCTGGCCTATTTTCAGTCTCGCCGTCCGAGAGACGAGCGTTTTCCGTACAAGGCACGAATACTTTTGGAGGGAATAGAGCAAAACCGGCGAGGGTATCAACCTGAACATCATGAAGAAATGACAAAATTCGTTTCTGATTACTTTGTATTTGTTTCAGTGGAATACGCCCACCTTGGCATGCAAGAAGCCAAACCTCGTCCTGCCGGAAGTACATGGGTAATGTTCTATCCAAAATCCCTGCCAAAGGAAATCAGCCTTGTTCATCAATTAACCTCCGGGTTGGTAAAGGTATTTTTTAATGGGCAGGCTGAGTCCTTTGATGCATTGCAAGAGAAGTACGGTTCAAAATTACCAGATAACGCATATATTGTTGTTGCAGGTAAGTCGGTAGCCATATCTATGGAAGTACCAAAGGTTAACCCTTTATCAATTTCTTTCTCAGAACAATTGGAAAAAATTAAGCCAGCACTACAAAGCCTATCGTCATTAGAAAAACTGGTGTCCTTGAATGACGGCATTTAACCAGCGGCTGCACTTGACCCGCAAACATCGGCGGGTCTGCGTGTGCGGCCACCTTTATAAACTTCGGCCAGGTTATCGGCTAGTCACGGCGGGCAAGTGAGCCAGGTCGTTAGCGCCCTAAATAATAGAGAGACACGATGAATACCGAGAACTCAGATCCATACACAAAAATTATTGAATACATCAAGGTTCATCCGGCAATAGTTGCAACATCCTTGTTTGTCTTTTCATCCTTTGTTGGAACTATATACAGCTGGAACTTACTTGGGAGCTTTGATTTAAACGTTTTTGATTATGCTGAACCTTCTGATTTTTTCCTTATGAGCTTCAAAGAGCCTTATACGGTATTCCTGATACTATTTATGTTTAGCATGGTTGGTGGTAGGCTGTATTATTTGCACTCAAAAGGCCGCAAGCAAACACTCCAAATAAAAATAATTGGGTGCGGCTCTTTTCCTGCAAGCCTAAGCGGCGGTTATATCATCGTCAGAGC
>CBFDDU010000133.1:0-10076 GCA_965603655.1 uncultured Candidatus Electrothrix sp.
AGGTACAGGGTGAATTTGTTATGAAGCTTCTTACCTGCATGAAATGTGATTTTTATCAAAGTCAAAACTACGATAAATCATACGGGGCAGTCAAGGAAACCTGCTGAAAAGTAGGTTCTGATCCTGTCTTTATGCAAAAAAACAAGCCATTGCCCCGTCTTTTTTTTCGGGAACTTACTGGATCCTGTCAGATTGGGCAGGGGAGCAGGATTATTATTGCGGTTTCCGGCGGCCCGGATTCTATGGCCCTGCTCCATCTCTTGGCAGATGCCCGGAAACGGTTGGAGCTTGACCTGACAGCGGTCTGGGTGGATCACTCCCTGCGCCCAAAAGAAACTCCGCTAGAAGAACAGACGGTTCGTGCTGCGGCAGAGAAGTTGCAGATCAGCTGCGTCAGGCACCGGGTGGATGCGACGGCCTGCGCCAGTGAGCAAGGGATTTCTCTTGAGCATGCTGCCCGTGACTTACGCTATGCCGCCCTTCGGGCTACCGCTCGTGAGGTGGAGGCGGAATACATTGCTGTGGCCCATACGGCTGATGATCAGGCGGAAGAGATCCTGTTGCGGCTCTTACGGGGGAGTGGTCGGGAGGGGGTGTCCGGGATGCGGATGCGGAGCAGAGACCTGATCCGGCCCTTGCTCAATATCAATAAAAAAGATTTGCTGGCTTGGCTGACAGAGCAAGAAATTCCCTCCTGCTTTGACTCCTCCAATGATGATATGCGCTTTCTTCGCAATCGGGTTCGCCATCAGCTGCTGCCCTTTCTGGAAGAGCATTTTGAGCAGGGGATCAAGAAGTCCCTGCGCAAGACCGCAGATAGTTTGGCGGTAGATGAAGACTTGCTGGCGGCCTTAACCATAGAGGCGGAGCAGAAAACAATCAGCGAGTTATCCCCTCTGGAAGAGCCTAGTGAGTCTCCTGAAGTCCAGGGATTCCTAAAAATTCAGCTTCTCCGGGCTCCATTTTGCGCCCTACATCCTGCTTTGCAGCGCCGAGTGGTTGAGCGCCTGCTCTGGAGGATAGGGGGGCGAGCCGGGTATGATCATATCCTCTTGGTGATTAAGGCTGCGGAGGGCGGCAGAACAAATAGTGAGCTGCACCTCGGGCGTGGTTTGCGGGTCGGTGTTTTTCGTGATTGTTTGGAGTTTTCTTATCCTGCGGGGAAAAAGGCTTGGCGGGGGCGGTTGTTCTCTTCCTGATCATTTTTTTTCATGAAGACGAGTTGGGGTCTAGCGATCCTGCCTTCTCAGAGCAGCAGTTCGACAATCGCTGTCTCCTCTCCTGTATCCTTTGACAGATCGATGATTTGCTGATTTAGACTCTCTATCTTGTTGCCTGCATTATCATGGGTGATGCGAACAACGGGTTTGTCGATCGCCTTACCGGAAGCAATAACCATTCCTTTACAGCCGCTGTTCAGTCGTACTTGATTACCTGGGGGATAAATTCCCAGAGCGGAAATAAAAGCGAAAAATAAAATATATAAAAATAAAGCGGGGTCAAAAGCTCCTGTGTCATTCGCCATGATCCCAAATGCCGACAAAGGACTCATTGACGGTTTGTATGGTCGGACAGCGGTCAAGGCCTCAAAAACATCACAGATCTGGAGCAGAGCAGTCATGTGGCTGCGGATTGCCCAGGGAGGCAACTTCGGATACCCCCCGCCGTCGTAGCGGATATGATGCCCCCAAGCGGCCGCGACCTGCATTCGGGTCGAATCTTTATGTTCGAGCAGGATTTCCGCTCCGAGCGCGGCATGTGATTGGATAAGGGCGTATTCATCTTGATTGAGCTTGCCGCGTTTGTAGATAATTTCCGAAGGAATTTTTCCTTTGCCAACGTCATGGAGCAGAGCGGCGGTACCCAACTCAACAAGGTGCTCGTTATCTAATCCCAGGATGTCGCCAATAAAGACCGCCAATGTCGCGACCCTGACCGAATGCCCGACCGTATAGCTGTCATGGTCAGGATAGTGGACAAATTGCAGTATGTCGGTAAAATTAACACGGGTACTGCTGATCAAATGTTCGCTGACTGCTTGTGCCCCGCTGATGTCAATGGAACGATTGAGGCTAACATTGCCGTATGCTTTTGCAACGACATCAAAAAGGGCCTGGTAGACTAGAAGGGGGGAGTAGAGATGTCCACCGCTGTCCTCCCCCTGCCAGACAACTTGATCCTCCATCGGTATTAATGTGGAAGGCGTCGTGTAATGCCTGGCCAGATGTATATTGCTAACATCATTCGTCGATAAGAATTCTCTGGCTTCCTGCAGGCTGCTCACAGGATGGGCGAGATGGTCGGCAAGGTCAATAAGTCTGAGTAATTCCGTGACGCTAGTTTCCGCACCGAATGCGAACCCGCCGCAATGAATCAGCTTGGCAAGCTTAACTAACTGCAGCCCCATGATGCTTGGGCCGATAAGATAATGCCCCTCATAAACAAGCTTGTTTTCAATGATGCCGATAAACAGCTTGTCTTCTTCTGTTTCAGCAAGAAATTTGCTCAGTTCGGCGATAAAATATTGACAGTTTTTTTCAATAACGGGATGATTAGAGAAATAGATTTTTCGCTGTCCGATACTTTTGCATAAAAAAAAGATTATCTTATTCAGTTTTGAATGCATGGTGTATGGCCTCCCGGATTATATGAAGCATTTTGTTATTTCATAAAGACATTGCGCGGTAGGTTGATTTTGTTCGACTGCATATATTGCTATGAACTGGTTGTCCTTCTGCCTTCAGTATACCATAATAGACAGTATGCTTGGTCACTGAAAGCAAAATGTCAACCACTGTATAAACTTGAGTAAACCAGCACCCATTTGCTGTCAATAATTGCTTAATGCCTTGCGGGCAGCTGCACGGGCAGGTCCCGGCCACAGGGGGATAATGAGGTACCGCCTGCTCTGTATTATATTTTCGAGGAGGTTCCGGGCAGTTCGAAGTCGTATGTGGGATAAGGCGGCAATACTGTCAACCACCCATTCATCCTTTCTCTGTTCAACGGTTATTTCCGGCAGTCTCTCAATGATGATTTCCACACCTTTTTTTTTCAGGCCTTGAACCGGGTTAGACGGATTCTTCTGCCGTAACAACTCAAGGAGAAATCGTTGATCCGATAAGGAGCGGCTGTCAAGGAGAGGTATGACCCCTTTGTCCAGCCAGCAGATGGCCTGTTCTTTGAGACCCTTGATGAGTTTTTCGCAGATATATGCGGCCTGAGATGATTTCAGGAGCAAAACGAGGAGTGGATACAGTTCAGGAGGTGGGGGCGAAAAAAAAATCGATACAATTTTTTTTTCACTCAGGGCGTCAAGCCTTTTGAGATAGGGAAGCTTCTTACGCATATAGTGGTGAGGAAGACGTCCAGAAATAGCACTGAGTTCCCGGAAGAGTTCAGGTTCTGTTTGTGAGCCTTGAATGAAAAGTTCATTGATCAGAAAAGGCCAGCAGGTAGCGAATTCAGTAACGGTTAAGCTCTGACAGACATCCCGCAAGAAGATCAGTGAGCTAGTATATCTGGAGCGACGAAAAAAATCAATAAACATGATGAAAACAAAATGCAATCGGTCATCGTTCAAATTTTTCACCAACTGGCTCATTCCGCCTGTTACAATTTTCCATTCTCTCGGTTCCAAAGCAGTTGACAGGCAATCACGAAGTACCTCCTGTATTCTCATCATAACCTGAAGAGGGGGATTCCGACCGAGTATCAGCATAAGAATAGACAGCTGCTCGCCTCGATCATTTGCAAAAAGGTGCGTCGGGAGCGAGTGTTTCGCCTGAAACAGTAAATCCTCCTTCAGTTGTTTGATACTAATACCTGTTCTGTCTCCTAAGCGCAGCCCTATGGACGCATCAGAATGATATTGCTCCAGTTGCGGTAATGAATCTCTTGTCAGGTGAATGAGGAGATCAATAGCCTCTCTAGCCTGGGTTGCTTCTTCCGTGCCTTCCAGAGACTTTAGAATGGCTATCAGCGGATCTATATTATGCTGTTTTTCCAGAGGAGGGCTCGTTGCCGTATTCTGAGAAGATGATTCAATGGTTTCAGCTAGGCCGAAGAGTAACTTTTCCACATCGCCCCAAGTCACTGAGGGAAGATTACTTTCAGCAGGCTGTCTTTTTTCTAAGGCAGCCGGGATTGATTGCAATAATCGGCGGCAGATGGAAAGTTGCTCTTGCTGGATGCCGTGTTCCGCCAAGGAGGAAAGTAAATAGTCGATAGTCGGCTGTGAAGCATCGCCAGAACCGTCCCCTGTTGCTGTGGATTTTGTGGATAAGAATTGAAGCTGATGAATCTTGACCGTCGCGGGCAGGCCGATGATTTCCAGTTCAGAAAAGTTGCGGCAATTCTGTATTCTGGCCCGAAACGAAATAAGTTTCCGGACAAAGAGCAGGGCTTCATTTGTTGTAATATCACGATGAATATCCAGGGCGGTTATACTCAGCGCGTGCAGCAGCTTGTGAAAGGTTTTCACAGAGGGGAGCTGGATGTCAAGTTCAATATCCTGGAGCGTCAGCGTTGTCTCTGTAACTGCAAAATGGAGGAATGAGTTATTGTCGCCGAGGATTTTTCTGAGGGAATGTAAAAAAGAACCCATTGCCAGGTCAACAACGTCGTGTCCGGACGGATAGTATAAGCCGGTATTGAAAATCCGTTGCAATGAGTTCATCAGCTCAGTAAGGTTCTGAGGCGTGACAAAATGCAGTTCGATCTCTTGGTCAGTCCGTGCTGGTTCCATAGGTGTCAGACCGCTAATGGCTAGCTAACCAGTTGATATTGAGATGTTGTAAAGTAAATAGAAGATTTTCTTTCTCACCTGAATCCATGAAGCAACAAGTGACACTTTCCCTTTCGGGAAAATAACAGATTTTTTTCCGAAGCGACAGAAAATATTACAGCGCGGTTACGGCAACCGCCTCCGCGAAATAAATAACTCCACTCCCAGCAACACCAAGGCCGCAAAGACTAGCCAGGAAAACAACTCCCGGTAGCGAGCAAAATGCTTGATCTTCCTGGTCGTGACCTCCATCGCATTGATCTCCTCGTAGATCTTTTCCAGCGACTTGGTATCCGTCGCCCGAAAATACTGAGCCCCGGTCATCTCGGCGATCTTCCCCAGCGTTTTCTCATCAATATCCACCTGAGCCCGAATAATTCGTTTGCGACCAAACTGATCCTCCACCGGCATGGGGGCCACCCCGCGTCTGCCTGCGCCGATAGTGTAGACCTTGATCTTCATGGTCTCTGCGGCTTCAGCAGCGGTGAGCGGCGCGGCCTTGCCTGCATTATTCACCCCGTCGGTGAGCAGAATCACGATCCGGGATTTGGCCTCCTGATCCCGCAGTCGGTTCACCCCGGCCACAATGGCGGAACCGATGGCTGTGCCGTCTTCGATCATGCCTGTTTGCAGAGAGTCCAGGCGGAGCTGGAGCCAGTCATGATCCAAGGTCAGGGGGCAGACCATGTAGGGGCGGCCTGCAAAGGCGACCAACCCGATGCGGTCGTTAGGGCGTTCTTCAATGAATTTTTTGACCACCGCCTTGACCACGGTCAGGCGATCCACGTTCCTGCCTTTCAGCTTAAAATCCATAGCCTGCATAGAGCCGGAAACATCAACAGCCAGCAGGATGTCGATGCCTGAGGCCTCCACTTCAGTCTTGGTATTGCCCCATTGAGGTCGGGCCATGGCGACGATGAGCAGGCCGATAGCTGCCAGGCGCAACCAAGCCAGAAATTTACCGGGGCTGACCTTGCGGTCGCCGGAGATTGCTTTGGCAATGGAGATGGAGGAGAATACCAAGGCCGGTGCCGGTCCGCGCCGTCCTCGCAGGAAGGCCATAACAGGGAGGAGAAGCAGGAGCCAGAGCAATTCAGGAGAAACAAAACGAAGGCTGTCCATTATTTTTCTTTCGCCTCCATCTTGGTTGATTCAATAAAGGTACGTAGGTTTGCTACCATATCCGTCATGGTCTCTTGGCTCAGGCCAGCCTTAGCAAATTTTACCAGATCGCAATGCTGGAGCCAGGTTTTCAAGTTTTCAGAGTTTTCCATTAAAGGGAAAGGGACATCCTTTTGATCTTCAGCCAGTTCGTGGATAAATTCACGGGTAGTCTGTCTGCGGGCGAAGATGTTGAAACGCTGCTCAATATAACGGCGCAGGGTCTGGTCGATCAGGGTGATAAAGGCGTTGATATTTTGTTCCTCAATCAGGGGGCCAGCCCGGTCCAACTCGCGCAGGGCGGTCTCATGGGCCAGCACGGCCTCCTGTTGACGGGCTCGTTTTTTCCAAAAAGAGAAGAGCAGCCCCAGCAGCAGGAGTCCGGCCAGTATCGCTGCAATCCACCACAGGATTCGGTTGCTGTCCGGAATCAGGATGGGTTCCCGGATATCATAGAGCTGATTCTCCGTCAGAGCGGGTTCTTTGAGATTATCCGGCTGGCCCGCAGCTTGGCCCTGTACCGATTTTTGAGCTTTTTGTGCCGGATCAGCAAGGGGCACAGTCACCTGATCAGCGGCAGCATTGCCGAAGAACAAGGTGGTCAGCAGGAAGAGGAGGAATAAGAAATATTGCGGACGGAGGGGCAAGGATTTTTTAGTCCCTACCAAAAACAACCCCAAAAATAAATGGTTCATCGGCCCATCCTCCTTTCCCGCGCCTTAAAAAATCCCATCAACGGCATAATATAAGGTTTATCTGTAGAAAGCTGGAGCAGATCAAGCCCGGCACTGCGCACGGTATGGGCAAAACGCTCGGTTCGATCAAGGGCCAGATTGGCATAGGCCTGTCGGGTCTGCGGATCAGCTGTGTTGAGCACCAGTTGCTCGCCGGTTTCCGCGTCTTCCAGGGTGATATGGCCCACATCAGGTAGCTCCTGCTCCCTTGGGTCGGTGACCGAGACCGTGATCAGATCATGACGGCGTCCGGTAACCAGTAACTTGGGGCGGAGTGCTGCCAAGGAATCGTCAAAATCGCCGGGCAGGCAGAAATCAGAGAGGAGAAAGGTCACGCATTTTCTCTTGGCGACCCGATTGACGAAATTCAGGGCCTCGGAGATATCAGTACCCTTATTTTTGGGCTGAAAAAAGAGGATCTCTCGGATAACCCGGAGGATATGTTTGCGCCCTTTATCCGGCGGGATGAAGAGTTCCACAAAGTCGGAAAACAGGATCAGGCCCACCTTGTCGTTATTGCGCACAGCGGAAAAGGCCAGGACCGAGCCCAGCTCCGCCATCATCTCCCGCTTAGACTGGTCCCCGGAGCCGAATCCGCCTGAGCCGCTGATGTCAATCATCAGCATGATGGTCAGTTCCCGTTCTTCAGTGAATTTCTTGACATGGGGTACACCGGTGCGGGCCGTGACGTTCCAGTCAATGGAGCGGATCTCATCGCCGGGCACGTATTCCCGGACCTCGTCGAAGTTCATGCCCTGGCCCTTGAAGACCGAGTGGTAGCTCCCGGCCAGAGAGTTATCCACCATGCGCCGGGTCCGCACTTCAATGCGGCGGACTTTCCTCAGGATTTCTTTGGTTATTGCTTTTTCCATGATATTGTCTTGCTCGCCTTTACGGCACCGGCACCGTATCCAGCAAGCGCTGAATAATATCCTCGCTGGTGACCCCTTCAGCCTCAGCCTCATAGCTGATCCGCAGGCGATGGCGCATTATGTCGGGGGCGCAGTTCTTGATATCATCCGGGATGACATAGCCGCGACCGTTGAGGTAAGCCAAGGCTCGGGCAGCCGCCTTGAGGTTGATGGTGGCTCTAGGCGAGGCCCCGGTTTCGATATAATCTTTCAGTTCCGGGCTGATGCTGCCTGCATCACGGGTGGCAAAGACCAGATCCACGATGTACTCCTTGATTCGGTCGTCCAGATAAATGGTGTCCACCACCTTGCGGGCCGTCAGGATATCTTCCGGGGAAATAAGCGGCTGCACCTGCATCTTGGAGTCGGTATGCTCCACCATATCGAGTATCCGCCGTTCCTGCTCACGGGTGGGATAATCCACTTTCACCTTGAGCATGAAACGATCCACCTGGGCTTCGGGCAGGGGATAGGTGCCTTCCTGCTCAATGGGGTTCTGGGTCGCCAAAACCAGAAACAGCTCAGGCAGTGCAAAAGAGGTTTCACCGATGGTGACCTGCTTTTCCTGCATGGCCTCCAGCAGGGCGGACTGGACCTTGGATGGAGCACGGTTGATCTCGTCCGCCAGGATGATGGAGGAGAAGATCGGCCCCTGTTTGACCTCAAAGGAGGTATTTTGCGGATTATAGATCTCGGTGCCCATGATGTCTGCCGGCAGCATATCTGGGGTGAACTGGATGCGGCGAAAATCTGTGGACACGGCAGCAGCGAGGGTCTTCACCGCCAGGGTTTTGGCCAGACCTGGCAGACCTTCCAGCAGAATATGCCCGCCGGAAAGCAGGCCGATGAGTAGGCGTTCCACCAGCCGTTCCTGCCCGATAATATTTTTCTCCACTTCCCGTTTCAGCAGACCGACCCAGGCCGAACTGTTCTGGACAGCCTTGTTGATCTCCTGAACAGATTGTTCCGGGGCAACATCCGGTGTATTGTTTTGTTCCAGCGGAGGCTGGGGAATCGGTGAGGTCTCAATGGATGGGTTCATATCTTATCTCCTTTTTTGATCAGGATTTCTTGCAAAGCTCTGAGGCGATCACCTTGCTCAATTCAGCAGAGGTGAGTACGGAATTTCTATTTGCCACCATCCTGGGGGCAAGGTATTTGTTAAATTAATATAACGTAATGAGTGCGTACAAAAAGTCAAGATGGTATTGATTGTTCTGATTGAATAATCTTTCAGGCACCGTCATGTCGAGTATAATATCGCGTAGAATGCCTTGGACAAAGTGAAAACTGAAAAAAGGGAAAGAAGAAGTAACATCTTGGGGTTCAGTATCGACCTTGCGGAATCCTGCTCTTTTTTGTACTCTTCTGCTGTTTTTACTCTCTTTTCTTTCTCCACGATATTGATGGTGACGTGATGCCCGCCGTTAAAACAGCGTTGCTGCCGTCCCTACGGGACTATTGTCCCGGAGGCACATTCGATCATAGCCCAGTGATTTATCGCTGGGGAGGGATAAGCCTTTCAGGGTACGAAATCCCCCGGATTTGTTGTAGGGCGCAGACCTCTGTGTCTGCCCTCCTTCATTATCCACGATAAAAATCCGGGCGCACACACAGGTGCGCCCCTACAAACCAGCTCAGGGTAACACCCTGAGTGATTTTGGAATACGAAGAATAGCCAAATATAAATTGAACTGGTAAGAAAATGGCATTAATTGAACATTTAGGACATGATAATTGGCGGGATCTTCTACGACAATTCTTTGAATATGCTCTTTACGTCATTAAAAATGATCCATATAAACAAGTTGGTAGTTCTGTAGATGATTTAAGAGCTTGGCTCAGACACGGTGGCATAGGTAGAGTCAGATATCATTTAGCCGATCAAATGGAGAGCTTGCGTTTTTCGGATGAAAAAAAGCGTGCCGTGATGGATTTTCTTGAAATTTTGATCAAAGAAAATCGCAACCAGCTTATCGAGTTAGTTGAACAAAAATTAATTCCTCCTGAAAGAAAAGATGTCCTCATAGAATGTGGTATTTCTGAAAATGATACCATCGACATATTGAATCGAATAATGGCCGGAGAACGACCGTTTGAAGATTGGATGTATGCTCACGGTTATTCGCATGAAACCATTACAGCGGTCTACAAAATTATAGATGAGTGGCTGATGGAACAAGGGGTGGTACCGATTCCTGAATCAAAAATTCACTAAATGTCGGACATTGTAAAGGCACGACGGCGTCGTGCCCCCTACGGCAATGGCGATGCCACCATGCCCCAACGGGGCACGTTAACCAGTCCAGAGTAACACCATAAACCATGCCACCTGACTTACGTCTCCATCAGGCACGAGGAATAAAACAATGAAAGTCGCAAACCCCTTATACGATGTCGTGTTCAAATACCTGATGCAGGATATGCGGGTTGCCAAACTGGTCATATCAAACATCATTGAACAGGAGATAGAATCCCTTGATT
>CBFDDU010000134.1:0-10025 GCA_965603655.1 uncultured Candidatus Electrothrix sp.
GTTTTTTCTGCGGACACAGTCTGTTTCCCCATCGTTTTTTTCTCTACGTAATGAAAAAATACTACACCAACTCCCAATCCTTAAACACCGGCTGATACCCGCTCTGTCGGATCATCTCAGCCACCTCATCCACACTGCGATCAATCAGTTACTGCTGGATAACGGGTTCTTCGTTTTGTTTTCCAGTCGTAAATCCTCTGCATTTTCCGGACAGACAATACTTTCACCGGTTTTAGATTCAATTTCTTTTCTCGCGGTTCCTGCAACATGTCCGCCTTCTCTCGCAACTGTTTTGCTTTCGGCAAAATTTGTCGGATTTTTCTTTTTGGATATTTCCGTTGTTGAAGCCTCGGCAAGCATATTTAAAACCAACTCAAGGTTGGTCATATTATCTCTTAGATTTTGTTTTTTTAGCCCTTTGAATCTCTTGTATTCTTTGACACTTTTTCCCGCCCAAGCTTCTGTAATCTCATTAGTCAATATGGCATATTCCAAGCCTTTTTTTACACCTCGTTCCTGCCATTCATCCGTGAGTTCTTTTCTGACCTCAATACTCTTCAACCGCTGATTTATCCATTCCTTGCTGTAGCCCTTTTTCAGATAGGTCTGCATCGCTCGTTCAAAGGTAAGTTCCGGGTCTTCTGTTTCTTCTATACGTTCATAACCAACTTTGGCTAACCACACCTTAAACGGTTCTGCTTTGGGAGAGGGTATGGATTGAACAGTACGAAGCAGGTCTTCAGTATTGAAACAGTCAGTATTGTATTTTTTCCCATCAGAAGAGGGTAATTTCAGTTGTACGATATTTTCGTACACCTCGCTACCTTCTCGTTTTAACTTTGATTTTAAATCAGACCAATATCTTCTCGGGTTTGAAGAGTCAGTCAGAACGGCGACAACATCAATAATAGAAAAGTACCATTGTTCCTCATTATCGTCCCAATAACGGCGTACTTCTTTCTGATTAAACAGGATTATTGAATTTTCTTGCTGCACGACTTGTCTCTTTGAATAATATTGTTACTTTAAATCTGTTAGGCGAAAAGCAATATGACTCACTACACCAACTCCCAATCCTTAAACACCGGCTGATACCCACTCTCTCGGATCATCTCAGCTACCTCGTCGACACTGCGATCATCAGTGACCTCGAACTGCACCGTAGCCTCGGCATGGTCTTTGAGGGCATACTCTCCGACTCCCGTCTTGGAACCGGAGGAAAAACGGGTTGCGCCAAGATGGATCAACCGGTCCCGGAACTCGGCTGACTCGCGGGTAGAGATGGTAATACCTAACCTCGGCATGAAGAGTCGCCAAGCCAGCATAAACTGAACAAGATCAATATCGGAAAGGATGTTTTTCGGCTCAATAATTCCCTTAGCCTTGGTCATCCGGGGCAGGGACAGGGAGACCTCCACATCTGGAAATTCAAGTTCCAGGTAACGGGCATGCTGGGCGGCCAGATAGGCCTCCTTGCGCGGCTCGCCCAGGCCGAACAGGGCACCGATATTCAAGGCCCGAAAGCCCGCTCGTGCCCCTCGTTCCGGGGTCATCAGTCGATACTCGTAATCCGACTTTCTGCCGCGTGGATGCACCTCTTTATAAATATCCCGATCATAGACCTCCTGATACACGGTCAGGGAATCCGCCCCGGCCTTGCACAGCACCTCATATTCCTCTTCATCCATGGGGAAGATCTCCAGGGCAATGGAGGAAAAGTACTTCTTCATGATCTTGACCGCCTCTTCCAAATAGGACATGGGCGTCTGGGCCGGGGCCTCGCCGGTCAGGATCAGGATATGACGGATACCGGTTGCCGCAATGGCTGCGGCTTCCCGTTCAATCTCCTCCAGGGAGAGTTTGGTTCGGGGGAAATCCACGCCCGCATTAAAGCCGCAATAGGTGCAGAGATTGGAGCAATGATCCGAGATATACAAGGGAGCATAGAGGCTGATGATATTGCCAAAGTACTGGCGAGTAACCTGCCGGCCTTTTTGCGCCATTTCCTCCAAAAAATCCTGGGCTGTCAGAGAGAGGAGGTTGAGCAGATCACGTTGGTCCAATTCATCCCGCTGTAAAGAGTTGCGTACATCCTCCGGGCTCACCGAACGAAAATATCCCTCAAAATCAAAAGACTCCAGCTCAAGCACATTCTTCATAAAGGACATATTATTGCCTCAAAAAGCCGGTCAAAGGAGAGGAGGCCTCGGCATACTCTTTTTCCTCGGCCATCTGGGCCAAGCGTGCCATCCGCCCAGCCTGGACAGCCAAGGCAAAGGCCTTGCCTGCCATCACCGGATCATGGCTGGTGGCAATGGCGGTATTGACCAGAACCGCATCCGCGCCCATCTCCATTGCCTCTGCGGCCTGAGAGGGCCTGCCGATCCCGGCATCTACGACCACGGGCAGCTTACTGATCTCAATGATCCGCTTGAGCATCGCCTTCATCTCCAGGCCCCGGTTGGTACCGATGGGCGAGCCCAGGGGCATGATCGCGGCAGCGCCTGCATCGTGGAGCTGCTTGGTCACGGTGATGTCCGGCATCATATAGGGAAGAACGATAAAACCCTCCTTGGCCAGGATCTCAGTGGCCTTGAGAGTCCCTGCATTATCCGGCAGCAGGTACTTCATGTCCGTGATGACCTCAATTTTGATGAAATCACCACAACCGGCCTCACGGGCGATGCGGGCAATACGGACGGCCTCTTCGGCCGTTCTGGCACCGGAGGTGTTGGGCAGGATACGCACTGACTTAGGGATATATTGCAGGATATCTTTTTCTTTGGCATCGGGGTCTACCCGGCGCAGGGCCACGGTGATCAGCTCGGAGCCGCTGGCCTCCAGCATGGGGGCAATAATGTCGCGGGAGGCAAATTTGCCGGTCCCAGTGAGCAGGCGGCTGGTAAAGGGCACGTCGCCAAAGTATAGGGTATCGTCTGTTTCTTTTGTGGACATCATCCACCTCCTACAAAACTGAGTAGCTCGACCGTATCACCTTCATGAAGGCTGGTCTGCTCCCAGTCAGTTTTTTTAATCAGCTGAAAATTGACTTCCGCAATCACGGTATCAGGATCAAAGCCTTTTTCCACAATCATCGCATGCAGATTTGGGCTGTTGCTTGCTGTCTTTTCGCCGTTCAGAATAATATGCATCGAAATTTGAGATAATTCGAGAGAGTAAAGTCGTAAAAAAGGTTTACGGCAGGCCGTGAAAAGTTAACTGCGGGAGAGGAAGAAAGAAGGGGCAAAAAAGGAAGGTATTTCTGCAAAGCTTTCATCACTATCCCTACGACGGCATTAACCGTGTCAGGTTCCAAGGGTTGAGGCACCGACCTCTCTCAGCTTTGTTCAAAGCACCCCCAGTGAAACGTAGGCCAATGTCTACCTGATTTTTTACCGAGTTGTCAATATGAAATCAGGAAGCCGGTTCGATTTCTCCTGGGCATAAACAGGTCTTGACAGTAATAACAGTTTAAGTTTAAGTTGTTATGGAGTTTTTTTCATGTATGTCTAACATTGCTGAGCCGTTCAGAAGATTATAATACGATTATACCGTGCTGCTCAGTTGTCCGCCTCGTCCTCCCCGGACCCGACGGGTGCCTTTTACTGCTTCCCTTCCTCCACATCAACTCAATCAGGCAAGGAAAATCAACATGAAGATCAATACGAACAACCAGGAATTCTTGCAAGAAATCAAGGTCAACGGCAAGTCGTACAGCTTTTATAATATTAAGCTGTTGACCGACAAGGGCGTGAATATGGCCCGCCTGCCTTTTTCCATTCGGGTTTTGGTGGAGAATATCCTCCGTAACATGAACGGAACAACGGTGACGGAAAAAGAGTTGGAGCTGATCAGTAACTGGAAACCCTGGTACATTGAGCCGGTGGAGATCCCCTTTCATCCTGCCCGGGTCCTGATGCAGGATTTCACCGGCGTTCCGGCAGTGGTGGATCTGGCCGCAATGCGGGATGCCATGAAAAAGCAGGGAGGTGATCCCAAGAAAATCAACCCGCTGATTCCGGTGGATTTGGTGGTTGATCACTCTGTGCAGGTTGATCATTACGGGACGGCCCAGGCCTTGGAACAGAACGTGACCAAGGAATATCAACGCAATAGCGAGCGTTATGCCTTCCTGAAATGGGCACAAAAGAATTTTGATAATTTTAAGGCTGTGCCGCCGAACTCAGGCATCTGCCATCAGGTGAACCTGGAATATCTTGCCCGAGTCGTTATGGCCGAGCAGGATGGTAATCAGGACAGCGATCAGAACGGCAACTCCCCGCTGCTTTACCCGGACACCTTGGTCGGCACAGATTCGCACACCACCATGATCAACGGAGCCGGGGTCATGGGCTGGGGCGTGGGCGGAATCGAGGCGGAAGCCGTCATGCTGGGCCAACCGTATTTCATGTCGATCCCCGAGGTTGTCGGGGTCCATCTCACAGGAGAACTCAGGCCCGGTGTCACTACCACTGATCTGGCCCTGACCGTCACTCAGATTTTGCGGGAACACAAAGTGGTGGAGAAATTTGTTGAGTTTTTCGGCAAAGGCAGCAAGAATCTCAATGTCATGGATCGGGCCACCATCGCCAATATGAGCCCGGAATACGGGGCCACTATGGGTTTCTTTCCGGTGGATGAACAAACCATCGAATATCTGAAGATGACCGACCGGGCAGAACAGGCTCGTATCACGGAGGCCTATGCCAAGGCAACCGGACTTTTTTATAACGGCGAGGAAACTCCGGAGTACAGCAAGGTGATCGAGCTTGATCTGGCCTCTGTTGAGTCCTGCCTGGCCGGACCGTCCCGCCCCCAGGACAGGATTCCCCTGAACGAGCTGAAAGCCTCGGTAACGCCGCCGGAGCAGAAAACCGTCTCTCTGCGAGTTGATGACCAGGAGATAACGCTGAGCAACGGCAGTATCGTTATTGCCGCCATCACCTCCTGTACCAATACCTCAAATCCCTTTGTCCTCATCGGTGCCGCCCTGATGGCAAAGAATGCCCTTGCAAAAGGTCTGAAGGTGCCGCCCCATGTCAAGACCTCCTTTGCACCGGGCTCCACCGTGGTTGCAGATTATCTCCGCAAGGCGGACCTGCTTACCCCGCTTGAAGGGCTTGGATTTCATATTGCGGCCTTTGGCTGCACCACCTGTATCGGTAATAGCGGGCCCCTTCATCCGGCCATTGAGCAGGCCATTACGGATAATGGCCTCTCTGTGGCCTCAGTCCTCTCCGGCAATCGCAATTTCGAAGCCCGTATTCATCAGAAGATCAAAGGCAATTTCCTGGCCTCGCCCATGCTGGTTGTGGCCTTTGCCCTCTGCGGTCGGATTGATGTGGATCTGAAGAACGAGCCGCTGGGGCAGGATGCCAAGGGAGAGCCGGTTTACCTGGATGATATCTGGCCGGAAAAAATCGAGATAGAATCTCTTATCAGTCGGCATGTCAGCGACGAGCTCTTTCAGCGCAACTATGCCACAATATTTGACGGTGATAGCCGCTGGCAGGAGATGCCGGTTGCCGAAGAAACCACCTTTCCTTGGGATGCGGATTCCAGCTACATCAAGAATCCACCGTATTTCGAAGAGTTCCAGGTGAAAACCACCCCAGGAGAAGAGACAATCAAGGCACGGGCCTTACTTCTGTTGGGTGATTCCGTCACCACGGATCATATTTCTCCTGCTGGGGCTATCCCGGCGGCATATCCTGCCGGGCAATACTTATTAGAGCAGGGGGTCAGTGCAGAAGAGTTTAATTCCTACGGTTCACGACGCGGCAATCACGAGGTGATGATGCGGGGGACCTTCGGCAATATCAGGATAAAAAATCAGCTTGTTGCCCCCAAAGAGGGCAGCTTTACCCGGAAGTTTCCCGAGGGCATGGAGATGTCCGTCTATGCAGCGGCAATGCAATATCAGGAGGAAGGGACACCGCTGGTGGTCCTTGCCGGCAAGGAATACGGTACCGGTTCTTCCCGCGATTGGGCGGCCAAGGGGAGCCAGCTCCTTGGGGTCAAGGCGGTTATTGCGGAATCCTACGAGCGAATTCATCGAAGTAATCTGGTGGGGATGGGTGTACTGCCCCTTCAGTTCAGTGAGGGCGAGAGCTGGCAGGGGCTCGGCCTGGACGGCTCAGAGCTGTTTGTTCTCAGTGGCCTGACCGATCTGACGCCGGGTAAGGCTATCCCCGTTCAAGCAGAAAAGGCTGATGGTAGTACAGTTGCATTTACGGTCCGTGCTAAGCTGAATACTGATATTGAGGTGACCTATTATCAGCACGGGGGGATTCTGCCCTCTGTGCTGAGGAAGTTGATGCGTTGAATAGAGCTCTCCTCTCCAAATCATGCCTGAAGACAGCCTTTCACTTGACTTGGTACTTAAATACAGTACCCTTCGCAACGGGCTTCAACATGCATTCCTCTGGGATTGCATGTTGCAGTTGCAATTGCCACACGAGCCTCGGAGGAGTCTCAGTGTACCGATCTGATAGATCAATCTCTGCATACCTGCTGAATTGAGCCTATAACCCCTTTCCTTTTTAGAAAAAGTTTTTACCGAAACAATACCCATGTCCAAACCATCGCAATACATCCCAGTCCTTCTTGCCCTGCTCTGTGTCGGTGCCGTTGTCGGCTATCTCCTGTATCAGGAGCAGACCAAGGAACGACCTGATGAGATTACAATCACCACAGCCGGTTTCCTGGAAATGTGTCTGTCCTGCCATGTAGACGAAAAGCCAGACCCGGCCCATGCGGCCCATATGGTGGGCTGTTCACCCTGTCATCTCGGCGATGCCGCAGCGACGGAGAAAGAAAAGGCCCATACGGGTATGGTGATCAACCCTGGCGACCTGCGGGTCGCAGAACAGACCTGCGGGACCAAGGGCTGTCATCCTGCTGATGTACACAAAGTAAAGAACTCCCTTATGGCCACCAACCGGGGGATTCTCTCCACCCTTCTCTATTACTGGGGGGAACGGGACAGCCAAGATGCGGAGATCACGGTGGAGGAGCTGCAGGAAAGCGGCGAGACCTCGCTGGCCCTGGATTATTATCGCAAACTCTGCGCCACCTGCCATCTCTGGAAGCAGAAGAACGATCTGCCCGGTTATCCGAAATTTTTTAATGAAAAAGGCGGCGGTTGTTCAGCCTGCCATTATGTCCCGGCTGAGGGGGATACGCCCACCACGGTGGACTCCTTTGCAGAGAACGGTAAGGAGAAACCAGCAAAGAAACCGCATCCGCTGATCACAAAAAAGGTCCCGGATCAAAACTGTATCCGCTGCCATAACCGCTCCGGCCGCATTGGTATTTCTTATACCGGCAAATTTGAAGCCGAGGGCTACGGCACCCCGTATGAAAAGGGCGAGCCTTCCTCACAGCGTCTACCCGGTAGCCGCTTCTATCTGGAGATTGCCGAGGATGTACATCATACAAAGGGCATGTCCTGCATTGACTGCCATACCCGTGAAGAAATCATGGGTGACGGCACCCAGTATGCCCATTACGAGGAGCAGCTGGAAATCAGCTGTGAAGGCTGTCATTCCGAGAAACCGGGCCTGACCCGCAAGAACCGGAAACTCACTAATGTTCAGCAAGAAAAGGATGGTTTCGTCCTGACCGGGCGTAATAACGGTAAGGTCTACCCGCTGAGGCCCCCGAAAGACGAGGCCTGTGCCTTTCCCGGCCATAAACGGATGAGCTGCGAATCCTGCCATTCCACCTGGGTACCGCAATGCTACGGTTGTCATGCCAAGCGCGATGCTCGCGACACCCATCTGGATAAGCTCACCATTGAGGAAACCGAGGGCTGGTGGGAAGAAGGTCGTTCCTATATTCGTTATGAAAAACCTATGTTAGGGGTTTGGGGCGATAAGGTGGTGATTGTCACGCCGGGCTGCCAGGATATCGTCACCCTGATTGACAAAGACGGCAACGTTGAAGGCGGCTTTAATCGCTTTACCATGGCGGCCATTAACCCCCACACCACCCAGCCCAAAGGACGACCCTGCAAGGACTGTCATGCTTCACCCAAGACTGTAGGGCTTGGCGAGGGCACGGTGGTCAAGAAGGACGGCAAATGGACATTCCATCCGGTTGGTCAGGGCGTGGATACCCTGGAGAAAAAGAGAACCGTGCCTCTGGATGCCTTTGTCACCATTGACGGTAAACAGCTTCAGCATGGATCTCGGGAGAATTTACGGCCCTTTAATGGCGATGAACTCCGGCGAATCCTGCGGGTCGGGCTTTGCCTGCCCTGCCATCAGGAGTATGATGACCCGGCCTATACGAATTATGATCCTGCTCGGCCTTGCCCGGAGTATGTGGAGCCGTAACATGAATCCCCTGCTGTACAGAAACGGAGAACAAAAATGTCCGCAAGAAAACTGATCAGCTTTGACTGGGCCATGAAAAAGCTTCTGAGAAGCAAGGTCAATTTTGAAATACTCGAAGGCTTTCTCAGTGAATTGCTCAGGGAGGATGTCCGTATCCTGGAGATTCTTGACAGCGAAAGCAATAAGGAAACCCGACCGGATAAATTCAACCGCGTTGATCTGAAAGTCAGGAACGACCGGGAGGAAATAATCATTATCGAAGTGCAGTACGACAGGGAGTTCGACTTTCTCCAGCGGATTTTCTTCGGCACTGCCAAGGCGGTTACCGAACATATGGAGGAAGGAACAGCGTATTCCGGGATCACAAAGCTCGTTTCGGTCAGTATCCTGTATTTTGACTTAGGGCAGGGAACCGACTATGTGTATCACGGCACGACCTCGTTCAAGGGGCTGCACAACAGCGACACGCTCCAGCTGTCTGATCGGCAGCGAACCGTATTCGGCAAAGAGGAAGTCTATGAACTCCTGCCGGAGTACTGGCTGATCAAGGTGAATACCTTTGACGACATTGCCAAGGATACCCTGGACGAATGGATATACTTTCTGAAAAACGAGGAAATAAAGGACGATTTCAGCGCAAAGGGCCTGAAGAAGGCAAAGCAGGAACTGGACATCATGAAGCTCTCCGAAGAGGAGCGCCGGGCCTATTCGCGGTATCAGGATAATCTCCATTATCAGGCCAGTATGGCGGAGTCCACTTGGACCGCAGGGATGGTGATAGGGAAAAAGGAAGGGATTGAGCAAGGCATTGAACAGGGGATTGAGCAAGGGAAAAGATCGGTTGCGCTCAACCTGCTGCAATCGGGTGTGCTTGATATTGAGAAAATTGCGGAGATGACCGGATTGACGTTGGAGGAGATTCAGGTGTTGGAACCGCTCAAGGGATCATCATAGCGGATTATAGAAGTGCATAATAACAAAAGTAAACAGCTAAGCAATTCATTTTCAACCGGAGGTGGTGGCCCGCATTTTGAGGCGCACGTCTTGGCCTCGTTTGTTGTTTTGATGCTCAGTGGCGGTTATGCGCCTTGTCTTCCCTGCTGGCCGATTACAAAGATCAAGCCACAAGGGAAAGTTGATGGCTTTGACACGGATGATCTCATTGTTTTTGCTGAAAGAGGCGATACAAAGGAGCAGCGAAAACTGCTTGGGCAAGTTAAACATGAAATTGCCTTCACCCGAGGTAATAAAGAATTGCCGGAAGTGTTTCAGGCTGCGTGGAATGATTTCAATAACCCGAAAAAATTCAGACAAAGCAAGGATGTTATCGCGCTCATCACAGGGCCGTTAAGTAAAACCGATTTCCATAATGTCCATTGGCTGTTAAATCAGGCTCGGCATACCAAAGATGCTGATGAATTTTATAGGCATGTTGAACGGGCAAAATTTAGTCCTCCCAAAGCGGAGGAAAAATTAGCGGTAATCCAGCACCACATACAACAGGCCAACAACAACTTACCTCTTTCACAGGAGGAGCTGTATTCGTTTCTTAATCATTTCTATCTACTGGGCTATGATCTTGGAGATGAGACAGGCGTTGTCTTGTCTCTTCTGCATTCGCACATTTCCCAATTCAATCAACAAACTCCGCAGTGGATTTGGTCGCGGGCCGTTGATCTTGTTCAG
>CBFDDU010000135.1:0-9999 GCA_965603655.1 uncultured Candidatus Electrothrix sp.
AAATCAGGTCAAAATGCACACCCTGCTGGTGTTTCTGGCCATTCTCGGCGGCATGTCTCTCTTCGGGGTACTCGGCATCATTTATGGTCCTTTGATAGTCACAGCCTTTCAGACACTGTCAGATATTTATCTGAAAGAGCATCGACCTGCCACTGCCGAAATCTCCGGCGAGTAGAAGCTTCCCGCCTTTTCTCACCCGCCTTAATCTCCTTGCTATTTCCGAGGTCATACGATAACATCGCAGGTTGTATACTTAACAAATATTCTCTCAATTCTATTCGCTCATGAACGAAAAAATATCCCCGCAGTCATTGAAAGGCTGCAAACCGGAAATTCACTATCCCTGCGTCTGGCAGTACAAAGTCATTGGAATGGAAAAAAAAGCTGTACAGGCGGCTCTTTCCAAAAAACTCGGAGATGCGCCCTACTCGCTCTCCGAATCCCGCACCTCAAAGCAAGGAAAATATATCAGCCTCAACCTGGAATTAACTGTGCATAATGAGGAGCAAAGACTCCACCTGTACAGCGCCCTGACAGCCGATCCCTCTATCAAGCTGGTCCTATGAATAAGGCTGCACAGAATGCCATCGAAGAAGCCGCGCCTGCCTTTGATGCCAAGATCATTCCGGTCATGCGGGAGGCGATCACCACGGTGCAGATGATTCTTTTTCAACGCCTGAAAGAAAGCATCTCCCAACGATATTCGGAAAATTCGAACTACTCGGAAGAAGATAACATTCGACTGGCCGGGGCCGTTGTTAATAATCTCTACGGCAGCGAGGCAGTTGATCCCCAGGTCAACCTCTTTGCCCGTCATCATCGGCAACTTATTGAAGAGGAACTGCGCGGACTCAGGAACCAGATGACGGAACTGATCCCCCATATCACGGACAGCCTGCGTATGCAGACCCTCTGCGATAATCATGAAGGGGTTCATTCCATTCCCTGCCTGCTGCTTGCTAAAGAATTAGGCTTATTGGAAGAAAAAAGGACACTACCTATGCCGTCCACCTTTATGCTGTCAGTCCGCAAACTGGGAGCGGAGTCAGGCCTTGTCAAACCCTTGAAAAGCACTCCACCACCAATGACGGAACAAGAGAATGAACAACAGGAGTAAGCAGATGGAGGTCATTCTTGCCCGACCACGCGGGTTCTGCGCAGGTGTTAATAGAGCCATTAACGTAGTGAATAAGGCTTTGGAGGTCTACAAGCCACCAGTGTATGTCCTGCATGAGATTGTCCATAACACCCATGTGATCAGGGAACTGGAAAAAAAGGGGGCTGTTTTTGTCGAGCAGCTTGAGGATATCCCCAAAGGCTCGATAGCTATTTTCAGTGCCCACGGGGTTTCCAAAGCCGTCAAGGAGCAGGCTAATAATTTGGGCCTTCGAACCATTAACGCAACCTGCCCCTTGGTCTCCAAGGTACATCGTCGCGTCAGCCGCTTAAATAAAATAAATTATGATGTGGTGGTGATCGGCCATAAAGGGCATCCAGAGGTTGAAGGTACCTGTGGGCATGCCTCTGGTTCAGTGCATGTGGTCTCCTCACCGAAGGAGGTCCAGCGTATCCAGGTTAAAGATCTGAAGAGGGTCGGTTACGTGACCCAAACCACGCTCAGCATTGATGATACCGCAAAAATGTTGACGGCACTGCGAGGACAATTCCCAAATATTAGCGAGCCTTCCCGTACAGACATTTGCTTTGCCACCAGTAATCGGCAGGCTGCTGTTCGAGAACTCAGCGAGTCCGTTGAGCTTATCTTGGTTGTCGGCTCAAAAAACAGTTCGAATTCAAACAGGTTGCGTGAGGTTGCGCAAAAAAAGCATATCCCGGCTTACCTTATTGACCATGCGAAAGAAATAGATCCGAACTGGCTGCATAATGCCAAACGAATAGGAATCACAGCCGGGGCATCGGCACCTGAATACCTTGTCACAGAGCTGGTATCTTGGCTGCGCGAAAACTACGAGGTGGCGACGGTGCAGGAAATGGACGGCGTGGACGAAACGATCTGTTTCCAACTACCCGCCATATAACAGCCATCCCTCTCCTCTGGGGGAGGAACAACAAAAGATGAAAGCTGGTCGGGCAACTCCAAGGAGTCGTCGGTACTTTCATACA
The DNA here is from genome assembly GCA_965603655.1 of uncultured Candidatus Electrothrix sp. GTDB lineage: Bacteria > Desulfobacterota > Desulfobulbia > Desulfobulbales > Desulfobulbaceae > Electrothrix. The sequence continues at coordinate 2,125 of CBFDDU010000135.1, forward strand.
AAAATTAAAACGATATCCCAAAAAACGTCAAGAAAGAGGTGGCGACGGACGAATCCATCGCCTTCATAACTCGCTACCTCTCAGGGGGGGGGATTAAAAAGAATACCCCATAGTTATATATGCTGAAGACTGGTCACTCTCAACCTCTTGATCAATCTGCCCCAGCGGCTCTCCATCAAGGACCTGATACTGATCTCCGTCAACAGAGATACCGGTATATTGTACTCCCGCTTTCACGAACCACCACGGAGATATCTGAAAGGTACCACTCACCTCAAACATATAGGCGGCCCCGTCCATATCTCCGGTAGACACCTTATTATAGTAAAGATGATGCAGCTCATCCTCGGAAGAGGCCAAAGGTGCCACAGAGAACTTTCCTGAGAGATCAAATTGGGGGGTTAACTGCATATCTGCGCCCAACAGAAAATAAACCATGGAAAAGGTATTTTCATAGGTAATGCCGGTCGACCCGTTCCCGACATAATTATATCCCGTAACGCCGGTGGGAGAATATTGCATAATCAGGTTTCCCTGGTACTCAAAATCCTGGTGCAGATAGCCAACACCGGTATAGAGGCTCCACGGTCCTTGCTGGAGGTAGGTCCACTCAAAATTTATATCCAGAATAAATGCTTCAAATTCAGAGATACTGCTTTCCGAATAGATATCCGCCGCCCCCCCTGGAGAAAACCGATCCCGATCAATCATTGCTTCATCGGGATCATCAACCGCTGTTTTCAAAATACCGTTTATGCGCCACATGGGGTTCAACGTCAAAGAACCGTCAAATCGGGCCAGCAGGATATCCATCGGCCACTCAAGCTCGCTTATAGGAAAAAACGTCCTTTCATTTTGCCCATTGGCATGATTGATTTCACCGCCGATTGAAGAAGTCATATCGCCGCTCATTTCTTCCAAACCAAAGGACAAATCAATCCTGCTTGAAAAGTAAGGGTCAACGTAGGCAGCAGCCTGAACCTGCGCAACTAGCATACCGGTACTCACCAATCCGGCGGCCAATCCAAGTCCTCGTATTTTACTTATCGCCTTTTTCTGTGCTGATTGTTTCATTGTTCTTCTCCTTCCTTTTCTCCTTTAAGGACACATTCATTTTGCCAATCCGGCCCTGACAAAACCCGACAAAACATATGAACTTTCAGAGGGCTGACAGCCCTTTTCCTCGACATCCTATTCTTTCACCATCCTAAAATCTACCACCTCTTTTGTCAAGAAAATGCGTGGATAAAGTAGGGCAGCAGCAACGACCATCAACCAGTTAAAATCTTTTATTTTTACTCCCTACAAACCCCGCAACGACGACAGAGACTCGGATCACAGGGCGGGGTGGTTCGGCCTGTCAAAGAACGCTCCAGCTCCTTGGCGAGATACCCGGCTTGAATGCCCTGATCAACCACCTGCCAGCAAAACAACTCATCATCTTCCCTCGGTCGAACCGCATATTGCCAGGAGGAGAGTTTATGTTTCTTCATAGCCTGTTTAAAGGTTGCCTTCCCCATACCGATGTCAAGCAAGGCCGGAGCGATACGACGATCCGCTCGTGAAAACACCGCCTGAGCAAGCACCTTATCCGGTCGATCGACTTTGATATGGAGATTATCTACCCTGGCGAAGGCTTTTTTCAAATATTTAATTTTCTTCTTCAAATTGAGCACTGCCGCCGTACAATCCTGGTCCTGCAAAGCTCGCTCTCTTTCCTGTCCGCCAAAGGAGAGGTATTGAAACGGTGTCCACGGTTTGGGGACAAAGGAGTTTACCGAAAGAATCAATTCGCAAAGGCGTCCTTTCTTTTGCCCTATAGGAAGAATCTCTTGCCGAATTTTCTGAACAAGCTCAACAAACTCTTCCAGATCCTCCTCGGTTTCCGTGGGCAGGCCAACCATGACATAAAGCTTCAGGGTGTAGATTCCGGCATCCACCAAAGCAATAGCTGCTGCGATCAGATCATCCTCTGAAAGCCCTTTATTAATAACCCCTCGTAATCGCTCCGAACAACCATCCGGAGCAATGGCAACCGACTTCAGGCCGGAATGAGAAAGGAGTTCAAGTAAGCGAGGGGAAATTCGGTCTGCCCGCAATGAGGAAAAAGAGAGCGAACAGGCATTGGTCTGCAAAAAACCTGCAATACTATCCAGAAGCTCGGGATCTGCCATTTCCATCCCCAGCAACCCCACTCGATCGACCTCAGGAGGTCGCTGAGCAAGACCGTCCAACACCGCATCAGCTGACCAGAGCCGAGGAGGGCGATAAATAAAACCAGCGGCGCAAAAACGACAGCCACGGCTGCACCCTCGCCCCAACTCGGTCATGTACATCCCCAATTCAGCCTCAGGAGAAAGAATTTCGGAATGAGCCGCCAAAGCGCTTTGTTCCAAGGCGACCCGACGGACCTGCTGCGGCAACCCCTCACTGACTGAGATCTCACGCACCCGCCCGTCGCTATCATACCTGAAACTATATGCTGACGGGACATAGCAGCCAGGGATTGTTGCCCCGATTTCTGTCAATTCCCGCCGATCAGTCAACGCAGCCAACGCAGGCAGCAGCCGGGGCAGCACGGGCTCAGCCTCCCCAATCACCATCAGATCGGCAAATAAGGCCAAGGGCTCAGGGTTCATAAAAACGCCCACCCCGCCAAGCACCACAAGGGGGTTACCTGGTGCAATCTTCCCCGGCCTGTCTGCCGCATATGGGGCCACCCCTCCGGCGACCAACATGGCTGTCAGATGGGCATAATCCTGTTCAAAACTGATCGATCCGAAAACAAGGGGGAAATCCACCAAAGGACGACTGGATTCCAAGGAACGGAAAGGGTCCCGTTCTTGAGGATAAACAAAACGCTCACAGACGATCTCTTCTGAAGCGTTCAGCAGGCGATAAAGAAGCTGAAAGCCGAGATTGGAGACAGCAAGAGGGTAGGTATTAGGATAAAGAAGAGCCACCGGCAAGCGGCCCTTCCATTTTTTACGGACTGTACCAGTCTCTGTTGTAAGCAGGGGGTGCACAACAAAAAAAGACTAACAGCAAATCATGTGCAGGACGGAAACACGCAATGCAGCCCGCAAAAAGGAAAAGAAAATATTAATTTGCTTTTTTCCGAATATACGCAGGTTCATCCCATTCCGCCAGATCATTCTGCTCATCAAAGATCGGCGTAGGCATGGGGCGCAACCCCTTGGGTACCGGATTAGGGCGAGCAAAACTCATCGGCTGATTATGGGGAGGGCGCTCCAATTCAAGCCCCCCTTTATCGGCCACATTGAGCGTTTTCACCTTTTTGCTGCCAGCACGACCAACCACGTCAAACTCGGAAATGGTCTCAGCAGAATCCTCAAAATTGGCAATACCCGTGGCAATCACGGTTACGCGCAACTCATCCCCCATGTTGTCATCAAACAGGGCACCGATGATAATATTGGCATCTTCGTGGGCCTTTTCCTGAATCAGGGCAGAGGCCTCCATGAACTCACCCATGGTCAAGGAGCTGGTCGCGGAAATATTGATCAGAATGCCTAAGGCACCGTCAATCCCCACATCTTCGAGCAATTGGTTGTCAATAGCCCGCTTGGCAGCCTCGCTGGCGCGATTCTCTCCTGAAGCCGAACCCGAGCCCATAATCGCCGGACCAACTTCCTTCATAACGGTCTTCAAATCGGCAAAGTCCACATTGATATGGCCCGGCAGATTAATGAGATCGGTAATCCCCTTAACAGCCTGCAACAAAACATCATCCACCATCTTCATCATATCGACCAAGGTGGAATTCTTTTGCATCAAACCCAACAGGCGATCATTGGGGACCGTGATAATGGTATCGGAGTTTTTCTTCAGCTCCTCCCAACCGGCCTCGGCATTATGCATGCGTTTTTTTGCTTCAAAATAAAAAGGCTTGGTAACAACGGAAACGGTCAACGCACCTTGCTCCTTACTGAGCCGGGCGATAATCGGTGCAGCTCCTGTCCCAGTACCACCACCAAGACCGGCGGTGACAAAAACCATATCCGCACCAGAGAGCGCGTTGGCCAAGTCATCAAGACTCTCTTGGGCCGCATCTCGTCCCATAGACGGATCAGCCCCGGCCCCCATGCCTTTGGTAATCGTCGGCCCCAGCTGGATACGAACATCTGCTTTTGAGTTTTCCAGAGCCTGCATATCAGTATTAGCGGCAATAAACTGGACGCCGGTAAGCCGATTATCGACCATGGTGTTAATGGCATTACCCCCACCGCCACCGACACCGACCACCTTGATAGTCGCCACTGACTCTTCTTCTGCCATTCTATATGACATGCCTTCCCCCTCAAGCATTTTGCTCCCGCAGCAAATCAAATAATTAAATTATGGTACAATACAATGATTCTTTTTTTAACAGTTTTACTATAAAGCTGTCATAGAATCTTTTCCAGTACTAAATAATATTTTTCAAAAAACTCCGCAGCCTGCTCACAACACCCTCATGCTCAACAGGCACAATTTCCTTATCATTACAACCGTATAAAACAAGCCCAACCGCTGTCGTACAACGCGGAGATTCAACATCTTCTATCCTTCCGCCAACACCCCGAGGGAAGCTGACCCGTACCGGCATATCAAAAACCTGCTCAGCCATGTCGACCACATTGGCCAGCAAGGCTGTGCCGCCGGTGATAACCATTCCCGCATTAATTCGGTTTCTATAACCGGAACCGCAGATTTTCTTATTCACCACCTGAAGAATTTCTTCCATCCGGGCTTCCAGGATCTCAACCATCACCCTCTGCGAAACCTTACGGGCCTTGCGATCGCCGACCGTGGGCACCTCAATGATGTGGTTTTCCTTGACCAGAGAAGAGACAGCTCCACCGTATTTATACTTCAGCATCTCTGCTTCCTGCAAGGGAGTGCGTAACCCCACAGAAAGGTCATTGGTCAAATTATTGCCGCCCAAGGCCAGCTCCCAGGTGTACTTAATGGTACCATTGCAGAAAACAGCCAAATCTGTAGTGCCCCCACCGATATCCAACAGGGCCACCCCCAGCTCCATCTCATCGGAAGTCAACACAGCGCGAGAAGAGGCCACAGATTCCAGGACGACCTCAGCGACATTCAATCCAGCCCGACTGCAACTGGTGACCAGATTATGCAAAGAGGTCACATCAGCGGTCACGATATGGACATTGGTTGCCAGACGGACTCCGGTCATTCCCAGCGGATTCTGAATACCGGTATGATCATCAACCATGTACTCCTGCGGCAGGACATGAATGATCTGCTGATTATCCGAAATCTTGACAGTCTGGGCTGCGTGAATAACCGCCTGAATTTCTTTCTGCCTGATCTGCTGGTTATTAATGGCGATAATTCCGGGAGAATTAAAGCCCTTGATATGGGTTCCAGCAATACCGACATACACGGTCTCAATATCACAACCAGCCATGTCCGAGGCGCTGTCAATGGCCTGACGAATCGCCTTGACCGTTGACTCAATATTGACCACCACGCCTTTTTTCATTCCTGAAGATGCAGCTGTTCCCACCCCAATGATGTTCACACAGCCGTCTTCAAAGACCTCGCCTATAACAGCGCAAATCTTGGTGGTACCGATATCCAGACCGGCAACCAGTTCTCCGGTTCCACGGCTCGGTTCAACTCTATTGGTTTCTTGAAGATGCTCTGTTTCTTCCGCTTCAGCAGCAACCTTTATATCCAGCTCTTCCATTGCGCACATCGCCTACGGCTCTGACCTGGCCACAAGAATACGGCCCTGATGATAATCCATTCGTATTTCCTCAATCCCTTCTATTCTTTTCTTCCGATAAAACCGCTCAAGCAATTTAACAAGCTGATAATATCTTTTTTCGACATTACCATATCCTACATAAATAGGAAAGGGGTGTTCAACAAGATAAACAATAATTCCTTTTTCACGGGTCACATGTATTTCAGAGATGGACTGCAACGGCAAAATCGGATTTCCCCGCGCAGCAACGTGCAAAAAATCACACACATCTTCAGCCATTGCATCCTCTCCCAGATCAAGCCCCGACACCGCTCCGCTTTCACCAGAGGGGACCAAACCCGTTATAACAGGATAGTCAATATCCTGCAAAGACTCCACCTGTGCAAAAATAATCCCGTGATGATCAAGGTAGTACAACCCCGGCTGTTTACCTTCAATATTGACCAGCGCCAGCGGACGATGCTCATAAATCCGTATGGTCAGGGTATCCGGCCAAACACGCTCGACCTCCACCTGATCGACCCAGGGATGCTGACGAACACGCTTGGCAATCTCCTCTGGGGTAACACTGAAAAGTTGATCTCCCTGCTTAATCTCCGCAAGGGTACGTATCTGCGCCTCATTGCTCATCCGGTTACCCTGGACAATGACCCGGCGCACCGAAAAAACGCCTGAACCCTCCAGGGTTCGGAAACCCCAACGACCAGCACCGACAAACAATAGAACCAGCACCAGCAAAAGAAAACTTTTTCTGATCAGCTGAAGATTCCATTCAGGCTTACGAGCAACAGAGGCCGGTTGATTATACCGCCCCATATTGACCCGAATCCGCAATTGCGCAGGCGGTCGGATATAATTGGAACGGAATTGGCGAAGCATGGGAGAGCGTCCTGCACTCTGTCGCCTATATCGTATTTTTTTTCGAGCCACGAAATCCTGCTCCTGCCCGCCTGTTCTCCGGGCTGAGGCAAAAGCTAAAAGCTACCTCAAAAAATTCCTAGATAATCTCTACTTCCGGCTCCAGCCTGACAGCAAATTCCTGAAAAACGGTTTCCTGCACCTGCTCCATCAAGGTCAGAATATCTGTTGCCGTACTTTTTCCGGTATTGACAATGAAATTGGCATGCACCGGAGACACCATTGCCTCTCCGCAACAACGCCCTTTCAGACCAGCAGCTTCAATCAACCGGCCCGCAGCATCTCCAGCAGGATTTTTAAAAAAGGAACCTGCCGAGGCCACTCCGGTCGGTTGCTTCCCCTTTCTCTGGTCCAGATAACCGGCACAACGGGAACGTATTTCTTCCTGAACACCTGGCATTAGCCTGAAACGAGCAGAAGCGACAATCAGCGTATCAATATCCCTGCCTTTCACTTTCGCCTTGCGGTAGGAGAGCTGCAACTCTGATCTCGGCACCTGGATAACGCTGCCGCAGGCATCAACACATTCAACGGAATGCAGCCTGTCGCCGATCTCTCCGCCCAAAGCTCCGGCATTCATCCGCACGGCTCCGCCCACAGAGCCGGGAATACCTGTCATGAATTCCAAACCAGACAGCCCCTGTTTGGTACACCAGGAAAGGAATCTACCCAGCGAACAACCGCCACCCGCTTTGACCAGCAGCTCTCCGCCCTCAGCCTGCTCTGTTTTCTCAGCCTCTACAGGGCCAACCTGTTCAAGCTCACCCTTGAGCCGGATGATTACTCCAGGAAAGCCCTTATCTGTCACCAAGATATTGGAACCGCGCCCAATCACCCGATAAACAAGCTGTTGTTCATGCAGCTGCTCAAGGAGCCTCCGCAACTCGGACAGACGATGAACATCAATGAAAGCAGCCGCTTTCCCACCTGCCCGCAGGGTCGAATATGAGGCCATAGACACCTCGAACTGCATTGTCGATGGCCAATTCTTCGTCAATTTTGCCAAACTCTCACGCTGCTGCTCGTCCATCCTGCTTATACTCTCTTTTTCAACCCAGCAGCTCAAGCAGCTGTTCACCGATCTGGACGACACTCCCGGCCCCAAGGGTCAGTACCAAGTCTCCTTCCAGGATAAAATCAAGGAGGCCATGAGGAAGAGTGGACAGATCCGCATGATAAAAGGCATTCCGCTGGCCGTGCCGCTTTATGGCATCAAG
>CBFDDU010000136.1:0-9995 GCA_965603655.1 uncultured Candidatus Electrothrix sp.
GCACGGCAGTATGCGGACTGGCGGGACTTGCGCTTTGAGGAGTTTACTTCACCGCAGCTTCGCAAAGCCCTTGCCTCGATGGCTGAGCAGATTGTGGAGGCCTTGGAGCGAAGGCAAGCAGAAGCATCGCTCCAGCCACCTGAGACGAACAGCTCTGCGCCTACCAGCAGCAATACATTTGCCAATATTGGCAGTGGTGAACAGAATATTGCGCAGGGTGATAATGCAATAGGTGCTCAGATTAACAACTATTACGCTTCGCCGTCGCAAGATGCCGAATTACAGCCTAAGCCAGCAGTAGAGACCGAGCCGCCAACTGTGATAGTGGATGCCATGCATCGTGGCGATTATACAACAATCACTGAGGCACTAAAGGAGGCTGGGCCGGGCACACGAATTTTTGTTCGACCGGGTTTATATAGAGAACGTATAGTCATTGATAAGCCAGTTGAGATAGTTGGTGATGGAGATAGAAACGATATTGTGATTGAGGCTTCTGGCCAACTTGTCATTCAGTTCAAAGCTGAAAATGGCCGGGTTGCCAACCTAACGTTACGCCAAGTTAATCGCAACATATGGGGGAAGTACTGGCCGTGTGTCGATATAACCAGCGGCAGACTTGAGCTGGAGGACTGCAACATCTCCAGTCAGAGCTTTGCCGGTGTGGCAATCAAAGACGGCGCGAATCCACGGCTGCGTCGCAACCGTATTTCCAAGAACGGTTACGTAGGTATTCGGGTATATCAAGGCGGGGGCGGCACCTTCGAAGATAACGATCTTCGGGATAATACTCATGGAGCATGGGAAATTGACTTGGGCTGCAAATCACGGGTGCAGCGGCGTGGCAACAAGGAGTGAGGGAAAATCCACAAGGGCTGCATAGGCAAACATTCATCTGACAGGGAAGGAGAGGCTTGGCATGAACTGGCAGGAAGTCTGCGCAGATAAGCACTTGCATAATCTGCCATACAAAATTGAACTCAATGAGCAAGGACAGATTCTAATGACTCCGGTGCGTTTATATCACTCCGCCTGGCAAGGGGAAATCATCCGGTGGCTACTCCGCCTGACAGACAGCGGTAAAGCCTTGCCTGAAGTCGCCATTGCCACAGCGCAAGGCACCAAGGTTGCTGATGTGGTCTGGTGTTCCGACCCACTGTGGCGGCAGATCAAGCACGAGGCGGAAAGTCCTGTTGCCCCAGAAATCTGCGTGGAGGTGCTGTCTCCAACCAACACTGCGGATGAAATGCTCCGCAAGAGAATGCTGTACTTGGCGCATGGTGCGGAAGAAGTCTGGCTCTGCTCTAAGGACGGGACAATGCAATTCTTCTCTGCCGAGGGAGTCATTGAGCATTCGAGCCTTGTCCCGCAGTTCCCAACACATCTTGAGCTGTAAAACTATTTAACTGAATGATATTATGGAATTTGAAACCGTGATAGGGCTGGAAATTCATGCCCAGATGAAGACAAAGAGCAAGATATTCTGCGGCTGTTCCACCACCTTCGGTGCACCGCCCAACACCCATACCTGTCCGGTCTGCTTGGGAATGCCGGGTTCTCTGCCCGTGCTGAATCGGCAGGTGGTGGAGAACGGCATCAAGCTGGCCTTGGCCACGGATTTGGCAATTAATCGGGAAAATCGTTTTGCCCGAAAAAATTATTTCTATCCTGACTTGCCAAAAGGGTACCAAATTTCTCAATTTGAGCTGCCCATTGCCGAACACGGTCGGCTGGAGATTGAGGTGGAGGGCCGGAAAAAGACCATCGGCATCACCCGAGCCCATATGGAGGAGGATGCGGGTAAGCTGGTTCATGATGATCTGGAGCCCAATAGCTATGTTGACTTGAACCGGACCGGTACGCCGCTGCTGGAGATTGTCAGTGAGCCGGACCTGCGCTCGCCTGAGGAGGCTGTGGCCTATTTAAAGAAGCTGCACAGTATTGTCCGTTATCTGGATATCTGCGACGGCAATATGCAGGAAGGGAGTTTTCGTTGCGATGCTAATATTTCTCTGCGCCCCAAGGGGCAGGAGGAACTTGGTACCCGTACGGAACTCAAGAATATGAACTCGTTCCGTAATGTGCAGCTGGCCCTGGAATATGAGGAGCGCAGGCAGCGGGATATCCTGCTGGACGGCGGCTCTGTAACCCAGGCCACCCTGCTTTGGAATCCTGATGCAAATCGAACAGAATCCATGCGCGGCAAGGAAGAGGCCCATGATTATCGTTATTTTCCTGATCCAGATCTGGTACCGATCCATATTGATGAGGAGTGGATTGAGCGGGTGCAGGCTGGTCTGCCAGAACTGGCCGGGGCGCGGCAGCAGCGTTTTATTGATGAGCTGGCCCTGCCCGAAGATGTGGCGGCCATCCTGACTTCCTCCCGTGATCTGGCTGATTTCTTTGAGCAGGTCTGTGCGGTATACGGTAATCCGAAAAAAGTGAGTAATTTCATCGCCACCGAGTTGCTGCGGGAATACAGCCCGGAGCAGATCAATGCCTGTCCGGTATCTGTACCGCAACTGGCGGCCCTGCTCCAGATGGTGGAGAAGAAGACCATCTCCGGTAAGATCGCTAAAACCGTGTTTGCGGATATGCTGGCATCTGGTGATGATCCGGAAAAGATCGTGAAGGAAAAAGGATTGGTGCAGATGAGCGATGAGGGCGAGCTGGTCGCCATTGTCCGCGAGATCATTGCAGCCAACCCGGAGCAGGTCCAGCAGTTCCGGGAGGGTAAAACCAAGGTTATGGGCTTCTTTGTCGGTCAGCTGATGCAGAAGACCAAGGGGAAGGCTAATCCGCAGTTGGCGAATAAGCTCTTCGGCCAGGAACTGGGCTAATGAACTGGAAGTTCTGGAAAAAGAAAAAGACCCGCGTGGATTGCCGGGGCCTGAGCTGCCCTCAGCCGGTTCTTGCCGTTAAAGATGCCTTGGAGGCGGGTAATCGTCTGGTTGAGGTGGTGGTGGACAATGAGGCCGCTAAAAATAATGTTACCCGCTTTGCGCAGGATCGAAACTGCACGGTCACCGGCTCGGAACCGGAGAACGGCTGCTGGACCTTGCAGCTGAAGGCGGGCAGGGTTTGTCGTCGGAAGCAAGGTGCGCCAGAGCACTATAGCTGCGCCTCCGCCGCCTCCGCCGGGAGTGACGGAAGCGGTGGGCTGGTGTATGTCATTTCCTCAGCCTCAATGGGGCAGGGGAGTGATGACCTAGGTTGGGCCCTGCTTCAGACCTATGTGCAGACCATTCATAAAATCACCCCGCTACCTGAGAAGATTTTACTGTATAACGAAGGGGTGCGGTTGGTGGCTGAGGAATCCGGTGCCTTAAAGGGCTTGGCCCAGTTGCAGGAACAGGGCGTGGAAGTGCTTGCCTGCGGAACCTGTTTGAATTTCTACGAGTTGACAGCTGCGCTCAGGGTCGGCAGGATTACTGATATGTACGAGATCATGAGCACGGTGAATACTGCCGCCAAGGTGGTCAGCCCCTCTTGATCCCGCTGGTCTGATTGTTTCTTTTTCAGTCGGTTGGCAAAAAGAATACGGTGTGGTATTCTATATCATGGTAGTTTTCATCTTTTTATAATGTAGCGAAAAGAGCGTTCGCGTTGTCGCGAGGAGTTCTTTGGTCGATCCTGCCCTTTGGGGCGGGTTTTCTTTTTCTCGCTTTTTCGACAGAGCAGCTCAGCAACAGGTTCCTTGCCTGACGATTCTGTCTGTATCCTTATTGGGAGTTGGTTATGCGTATCCATCGTTTCGTTTCCAGTTTATTACTTGCTTTTCTGCTGACAGGCTCGTCAGTGTACGGCAAGGTGATGCCGGTGGAATTCGACCTCGGTCGTAACCGCCTTATAGCCGCTATGCTGAGGAGTCAGCTTTCATCACAGCATTTCGGTCATAAGCCGTTTGATGAGCAGATGTCCAAGAAAGCCTATAAACTCTATCTCAGTCAACTGGATCCTAAGAAGCAGTTTTTGCTTGCCGCTGACGTCAAGGACCTTGATCAGTTTGCTGAAAAGATTGATGATGAGATAAATAATGGCCGCATCGCCTTGCCTGATGTGGGTATGAAATTACTCAACAAGAGAGTTGAAAAGGTTGCTGTTTTGATCAAGGAGATCATGGGTGCCGGATTCTCGCCCAATAAAAAGGATTACCTCCAGACCGACTCGGATAAATTGGCCGCCTCTGCTGATCGTGCCGAGTTGAAAGATCGCTGGCGGCGTTCCTTAAAGATGGAAGTGCTGGACAGCTATCTTGACACAGTGGACAAGGAGAATAAAAAACGCGAAAAAGAGGGCGAGTCGCTGCTGGATGCTGAAAGTAAGCAGATTAATAAGGAGTTTTGGGCTGAGGCAAACAAGAAGGTTCAGAAAAAAACCGATGCCTATCTGGAACGATTGCTCAAGGTCACCCGCCAGGAACATTATAATCGCTATTTTGATGCGATTGCCCGTTCTTTTGACCCTCACACCAACTATATGGCACCTACCTCCAAGGAGGATTTCGATATCCATATGAGCGGTTCTCTGGAAGGTATCGGGGCTCTGCTGCGGGAGGATGACGGCCATATCAAGGTGGTTCGGGTTATACCCGGCAGTGCAGCTGAGGCTCAGGGGCAACTCCAGGCCGAGGATGTCATTATGTCGGTTTCTGAAAAGGACGGGGAGCCTGTGGATATCTCCTCAATGAGCATTCGCGAGGCAGTCTCCTATATACGGGGTCCCAAGGGGACAGAGGTTCGCCTGACCGTGACCAGAGCTGACGGTGCCCGTTTGGTGATTCCTATTGTGCGGGATGTGGTCAAGTTGGAGGAAACCTATGTCAAATCCACAGTGATCAAGGATGAAAAAGAGGGGAAGATCGGATATGTAAAAATCCCCAGCTTTTACCGTGATTTTTCGGCAGGACGATTGGGCAGAGACGGGCGCAATGTCACCGATGACACCCGCAGTGAATTGAATAAGCTGAAAAAAGAAGGCATCAACGGGATCATTCTGGATTTGCGCAATAACGGCGGCGGCTCCCTGAGCGATGCTGTTGATGTTTCCGGTCTGTTTCTGTCCGAGGGCCCTATGGTCCAGGTCAAAAATTCACAGGGCGTGATCCGCGTTTTGGAGGATAAGGACCGGGACGTTGTCTATGACGGGCCGATGATTGTGCTGATTAACCAGTTTGCCGCCTCTGCTTCCGAGATCTTTGCCGCTGCTATGCAGGACTACGGCAGGGCCTTGGTTGTCGGCGGTGCCCATACCCATGGGAAGGGCACTGTTCAGGCCCTGCTGGATATGAATCGTAATCTTCCCCTGCTCCATTTAAAGAAATATGAGGATCTTGGCGCATTAAAGGTCACGATCCAAAAATTTTATCGGGTGAACGGCAGCTCAACCCAATATAAGGGGGTTGTACCGGATGTGGTCCTCCCTAGTATGCTGGATTATCTGGAAACCGGCGAGCAGTACATGGATAACTCCCTTCCTTGGGACAGTGTCGAGGCTGTTTCCCATCCAAGCTGGCATGGGTCTCGTTTTGATCTTGCAAGGATTCAGAAGGAGAGTCGTAACTATGTGGAGCACAGTAAGCGATTTCAGAAGATTAAGGAGGAAAGCCTGAAGGCAAAGAAGCGAAAAGAGGAAACAGAGGTTCCTGTTTTTTTAGCCGGGGTTATCAAGGAGCGCAAAGAGCTTGAGCAGGCCAGAAAAGAGGCCAGAGAGGCCGGAGTCCTTGCTGATGAAGAAGATGAGGAGGATTCGGAAAAAGGAGAAAGGAAAACCTTGGATGAAAAACTTGCTCATGACCTGTATGTGGACTTGGCGGTTTTTCTGATGGAGAACTCCAAGGCAGTGGAGTTGGCCGCTGATACGAAAAAATAATTTTTTCGCCTCCATCCCTTGGCGCGGAGGGGTTCCTCATAAGGCTTCAGAGTTGATACTCTGGAGCCTTTTTTTGTGTTCCGCTGTCGGTCATATTGGATGGGGGAGCCCTGTAGGGCGTGCAAAACGCTGAGGGGCTTGATTGGGGCACGGATGCTGATGGCGTTTTGTCCGCCATTCGGCATGGTGGGCAATGTGTTTGTCTGGTCATCACCTGTCGATCAACTCGCTGCAATGGATGTTGCTCTTGTTGTGCCTATTTTTCCGTGCTCACCCTACATTCTAAAGCCTTTCTTGTTTTTCGCAAAAGTGTCCCCTTTTTACACATCCTTTTCTAAGGTTCCTAAAATTTTTCTTGAAATCAGCCCGTAATCATGATAGAGCAATTTGCACTGAACAGGCGTTCCCTGTCAACGGTATATATAATAGGACAAAGAGAAAGATATGAACCTGCTTGAACTTCTTCAAAAGAAAGAAAAGAAAATACTCGATATCTGGGTGGAAAGAACGCTGGATTCGTACACCTCATCAGATTTTTTCAAGCAGGCTAAGAATCAGTTTGCCAATCCGGTCGGGGTGAATATTCGGGCAGGACTGACCGGGATTTTCCAGCTGATCCTGGCAGAGGCTGAGCAGCAGGACTTTGCCGAGCCCCTTGATCAGGTTATTCGTATTCGGGCGGTGCAGGAATTCACGCCTGCACAGGCCGTAGCGCCGATACTTGAGTTGAAATGGGTGGTCAAGCAAGTTTTGTCCGCAGATGAAAAGGGGCGCGCTTTGTTGTCCGAGCTTGCCCCCTTTGATCGTGATGTGGACAGGATTACCCTGATGGCCTTTGATATGTATATGAACTGCCGGGACCGGCTGCATCAGGCCCGCATTCGCGAGCTGAAAAGCGGCAGTTATATTTTAACGGACTCTTCTTGCGCCTCTGCGGCTATCCGGGAGAACCTGCAGGACATAGCCTCGCTGTCGAGAGAATAAGAGGGCTACAGCACCGTGGTAAAGCGTCGGAAAACCGGTACAGAGCTGTACAGGGTCTTGGCGTTTAAGGATATAGTTTTATTTTTTTTAACCTGAAGAGAAGGAGCGATCAATGAAGTACCTCTTCCCCTTGGTTGCCGTCATTGTGCTGGCGCGAATTGCATGGGTAGGGTCCACGATTCCCGGCATGCAATACGTGTTCGGCGTTGACGTGCCCTATGCAGCCCTGATTCTATTTATCGGCGGCTTCTGCTGGCGGGTCATTTATTGGGCCAAGTCGCCGGTTCCATTTAAAATTCCAACGACCTGCGGGCAGGGGCATTCTATGCCTTGGGTCAAACGGAATAAATTGGAGGCCCCTATGAACACGACTGAAGTTGTTGGTCGGATGTTCATGGAGATTGTTTTCTTCCGTTCTCTGTGGCGGAACACCAAGGCAGGTATTGAGCCCGGCCCGGTGCTGACCTATAAGTCAACACGATGGCTCTGGTTTTTCGGTATTCTTTTTCATTACAGCATGCTGTTGATCCTGCTTCGTCATCTCCGTCTTTTTCTGGAGCCGGTGCCCTTTCTGATCAGCGCACTGGATATGCTGGACAGTTTGGCTCTCCATCCCACCCCGGAACTCTCGTTCTATCTTACTGACGCATTGATTCTTGCCGGGTTACTGGCTCTTCTTCTCCGCCGTTTCATCCTTCGTCCGGTCCGTTACATCTCCCTTGCCAATGATTATTTTCCGCTTTTCCTTTTGATTGGCATCGCTGTGAGCGGTATTGCCATGCGCTACTACCTGCGTAGCGGAGTGGACATCGTTGCTATCAAGCATTTGGCTGTGGGCTTGGTTACCTTTCATCCGGAAATTACCACTGATATCGCTCCGGTATTCTATTCCCATTTGTTCCTGGTCTCTTGTTTGCTGGCCTATTTTCCCTTTTCCAAGCTGATGCATATGGGTGGAGTTTTCCTCAGCCCGACCCGGAATATGGCGAACGACAGCAGGATGAAACGCCATGTCAATCCTTGGAATCCTGATGTTAAGCCGCACTCTTATGCGGGCTATGAGGATGAATTCCGTGAGGATATGGTTGAGCAGGGAATCCCGGTTGACAAGGAACTGCCTGAGAAGGCTGACGACTGACGACTAACTATAGATATAAGGATTGAACAATGGCAGTTGTAACGAAAGATGAGTTGTCAAAGAATGTGGCTGAAGAGCCTTCGATGATGACCGGCTCTACCCCGCCCAAGGGCTGGATGGAGACGCCGGTACAATTCAAACCGGGAAACTATGCCTATCCCACCAAAGTAGATAAACTGGAATACCTGGACAGTCAGCAGGGCGTCAGTTTTCCCAACGCCCGTGTTTGGAATCCTGAAGATGAAGACTGGAAGCTGCCCGCAAATTGGAAAGAGATAATCATCAACGGACTGGCGGACCGCCTGGATCGTTTTCGTTCCTTGAAGATTTTCATGGATTGTTGTGTCCGCTGTGGAGCCTGTGCGGATAAATGTCATTTTTTCCTCGGCACCGGTGATCCCAAGAATATGCCGGTCCTGCGGGCTGAGTTGCTGCGTTCGGTGTATCGGAAGGAATTCACCCTGGCAGGAAAACTGCTCGGTAAGATGGCTGGCGGCCGTGAGATGACAGCCGGTGTGCTGAAAGAGTGGTTCATGTATGCTTACCAGTGTACAGAGTGCCGCCGCTGCTCAGTTTTCTGCCCCTACGGTATTGATACCGCTGAGATCACCATGATGCTGCGTGAGCTGCTCCACATGGTCGGTTGCGGTATCAACTGGGCAATGGAGCCGGTGTCTAATTCCAACCGGACCGGTAACCATATGGGACTGACCCCCCAGGCCTTTAAGGGGAATGTGGATTTTCTCTGTGAAGATGTTGAAAGTCTGACCGGGGTGAAAGTCAACCCGACCTTTAACCGTAAGGGTGCTGAAGTCCTGTTCATCACCCCGTCTGCGGACGTGTTTGCCGAGCCGGGCCTCTTTACCTGTATGGGCTATCTGCTCCTATTCGAGGCCATTGGGCTGGATTATACCTGGTCCACCTATGCCTCTGAGGGCGGTAACTTTGGTCTCTTCACCTCCAACGAGATGATGAAGAAGCTGAACGCCAAGATGTATGCCGAAGCTGAGCGTCTGGGCGTGAAGTGGATCCTTGGCGGTGAGTGCGGCCATATGTGGCGCGTGATCCATCAGTATATGGACACCATGAACGGTCCTGCTGATTTTCTTGAAGTCCCCAAATCATCGGCCACTGGCACGGTCTTTGAGAATGCGGCTTCCACCAAGATGGTTCATATCAGCGAGTTCACCGCCGATCTGATTAAGCACGGCAAGATCAAACTGGATAAGAGCCGTAACGCCCATGTGAAGGCAACCTTCCATGATTCCTGTAACCCTGCACGGGCTATGGGTATGCTGGAAGAGCCGCGTTACATCCTTGACAACGTGTTGGAAGACTGGCATGAGATGCCTGAAAACACCATCCGCGAAAAAACCTTTTGCTGTGGTTCCGGTACAGCGCTGAACACGGATGAAATTATGGAGCTGCGGATGCGCTCCGGTTTGCCCCGTGCCAATGCGGTCAAGCATGTGTATGATCAGCATGCCATCAACACCCTTGCCTGTGTTTGCGCAATCGACCGCGCTACCCTGAGCACCCTGATGAGCTACTGGGTCCCGGAAGTGGAAGTAGCCGGTGTCAGTGAGCTGGTCGGTAATGCATTGGTTATCGACGGCGAAAACAGACAGGAACTTACTGAGGGTCTGCGGACCCTGGTGTAACTGCCCGACATGAGAGCGGAGGATTAAATATGTACGATAAAGGAAAAATCATAACGGGATTGGTGATCTTTGTTCTGCTGATCACCTTTCCCATATGGTATAATAATCTTATTGGCGATGTCGGTGCAGTACCGCCGGTTTCGAACAATGAGCTGTCCGAGGCAATGTTCCAAGGCATCACCTTTCCCAATGACGCAAAACATGCGTTGACGACTCCGGAGATGCGCAGCACGCATATGAATATGCTGCGGGACATCCATGCTGTGGCCTTGGAGCAAGGATACACGCCGGAAAAAGATGGAAAGAAGGGGACTATGCAGTGCATGATGTGCCACGGAACC